>NZ_JAAORE010000002.1:300000-439285 GCF_017696175.1 Prochlorococcus marinus XMU1404
TATGAGATTTGCTGGATCTGTATTTTCTAAACCTTGTTCAACCTGTCTAGTAATAACTCTATCTGCTTCTCCTCTCTCTCTTTGTTCTAATGATTCCCCAACACAAACTATTGGAGTAAGTCCACTAGATTGAGCAAAAACTGCTCTTTTATTAATTTGTTCATCACTTTCGCTAAAGTATTTCCTGGGTTCACTATGACCAACTATTGCATATGAGACTCCATGCTCAAGAAGCATTTTTGGAGATATTTCAGCTGTAAATGCTCCTTCATCTTCCCAATGAATATTTTGACTAGCAATATCTAAATAATCAAAATCAGAGTGGTTAGAAAAAGTTGAAATAGCTGTAAAGGGTGGGGCAATAATAATTTTGCGATCATCCCTCAAATTTTTTATTAAAGGTATAAATTCCTCCAAATAAGACTTAGCTTCAGCACAAGTCATATGCATTTTCCAATTACCAGCAATAACAGATTTTCTCAAAATACTATCTCCAAGAAAATCATAATAATATAAACTGAGCTGAATAAACCAACTATTCAAAAATTAATTCATTTTTTAGAAACATAACTTTATCTCCCTTATTTAATTTTCTTCCTCTCCTATTTTCAATTTCTCCATTAACTTTTACAGAACCGGATTTAATCAAAATTTTTGCCTCTCCACCAGAAGATACCATTTTTTTCCATTTTAAGAATTGATCTAATTTCATTGTTTTGCATACCCTAAGATATTGATAAAGTAGGATAAATAATAAATATATAATATCTTGAGATTAATACCATCATTCAGACCATATTTTAATAGGTTTATAAAGGGCTTTATATGCATGCTTGTATACGTAGCTTGTTGGCCTTTGTTAGCTTATTTAGCTGGAAACTTGATACCAGCAATTGGATCCGGTGATCTTTCAAAAGTTTCTAGCATAATAATTAAGTCATTATTAGTATTTTTAATTCAAAAAACTGCTCAATTTGGACAGGATGTTTTCATAGCAAAACCATCTTTAGAAATTAGTGAAGTAATGAGAGGAAACTTATTTAGCAAAATTCAAAAAATAGATATGAATTCTGTTAAAAAGATATCAGCAGGAGATATCACTTATAGGCTTACTGAAGATGCAGATAGAGTTAGCGAAGTTATCTATAAAACAGCTCAAGATACAATTCCATGTACCTTACAATTATTAGCAGTAATAATATATATGTTTTATTTAGATTGGTCACTCACATTATCAACTTTTTTATTGGCACCATTGATCATACTTTCAGTTAATAGTTTTGGGAGAAGAGTTTTATTAGCTTCTGAAAAGAGTCAAGAATCAACAAGTAACTTAGCAGGTTTAATTGGAGAATCTATAAATGGGATGTCTACAATAAGAGCATTTGCTGCCGAAAATTGGATTGAGAATAGATTTTATAAAAGATTAAGTGCTAATAAAAAAGCAAAATATAAAACTTTAAAAATACTTGCATTTCAACATCCAGTTGTAGGTTTTGTAGAAGCATTCGGAATATTAGCAATATTAGGTTTAGGAGCTGCAAGAATTAACCTAGGCCTTCTAACAAGTGAAGGATTTAGTAGTTTTTTTGCAGCAATATTGATGCTTATTGATCCAATAAGCCATGTAAGTACAAATTTTAATGACTATAAACAAGCAGAAGCATCAATAAAAAGATTAAAAAATATAAATCTAGAACCAATGGAAGATGAAAAAGAAAATTTAACAAGGATATCTAAGATAGAAGGCAAAATAAGTTTCAAGAAAGTTAATTTTGAATATAAAAAAGATAATCAAGTTCTTAAAAATATAAATTTGGAAATTAAAAAAGGGGAAGTAACAGCTTTCGTAGGAGCTTCAGGGGCTGGTAAAAGCACATTGATGGCCTTAATATTAAAATTCATATCTCCAAATAATGGAGATATTTTTATTGATGATAAAAATCTTAAATTATTAAATACAAAAGATATAAGAAAAAATATTGCACTAGTGCAACAACAGCCTTTTTTATTTTCAGGGAAAATTATTGATGTAATAAGAATGGGAAGGAGATTTACCAAAGAGGAAGTTATAGAATCAGCAAAAAAAGCAAATGCTCATGACTTCATTCAAAATCTTCCCGAAAAATATGAGACTAAGATAACTGAAAGGGGATCAAATTTCTCTGGAGGTCAGATCCAGAGGATAGCGATTGCAAGAGCAATACTAGGGAATCCATCCATTCTTCTTTTAGATGAGGCTACAAGTGCATTAGATGCAGAGTCAGAGTCAGAAGTTCAAGAAGGTCTAAATAGAGCGATGAAAAACAGGACTGTTATTGTAATTGCTCATAGATTATCAACTACTCAAGAAGCTGATAAAATAATTGTCCTAGATAAGGGAGAAATTATCGAGGTTGGAAAACATATTGATTTGGTAAATAAGGAAGGAATTTACAAAGAATTATGTGAAAAACAATTAATTAAGAAAATATAATCAATTTAATTATTTATTTGTTTATTTAAAAGCTAAATCAATCATTGAAAATGCAAATTCTTCAGTCTATTTTATTAGCCTATAGAATTTTAGAGGTATTCAATAAACATTCTAAAGATATTAAGAATCCAAATAAGAATTACCTAGGCAGTAACTTAATATAAAATTTACCAATTTAAATTGAGATTTCTTTCAATAATTCTAAACTATTCAGCAAGTCAATTTTAGGAAAAAATAAAAAACCGTAGAATAAATTTTTTAATAATCATGGATTTCTTGTAGGGAGTAAGTATCAATTTCATTACTGCGCAATGATTTAATTGCTTTGATAGCAGCCTTGGCACCAGGAATGGTTGTAAAAGTAGGAATATTATATTCTAAAGCCGCGCGTCTTAAATATGCGTCGTCATGTAGTGCTTGAGATCCTATTGGAGTATTTATTATTAATTGAACAAGTCCCGAACGAATTAGATCCTCAATATTTGGTCTGCCTTCATGTACTTTAAGCACTTCTTCAACTTGAATGCCTAAATCAACCAAATATGAAGCAGTACCTTTCGTTGCAATTAATTTAAAGCCTAAAATTAATAACTCTTTGGCAATTTCTTCTAGATTATTTTTATCTAAATCATTTGTAGACAAAAAAGCTACTCCTTCAGAAGGGACACCATTTCCTGCTGCTAATTCTGACTTAGCATAAGCAATTCCAAAATCTTTAGCTAAACCCATTACTTCTCCGGTAGATTTCATTTCCGGACCAAGAAGTGTATCAGATCCGGGAAATCTTTTGAAAGGCAAAACAGCTTCTTTTACTGCCTGATATTTCGGAATAAATTCTTCTGTAAAATTAACATCTTTTAATGTAAAGCCTTGCATTAATTGTGTGGCTATTTTTGCAACTGGTTTACCAATAGCTTTTGAGACAAATGGGACAGTTCTTGAAGCTCTTGGATTTGCCTCTAAAATAAATAGTTCGTTTCTTTTATTATTTAAATTTGTCACTGCAAATTGCAAATTAATCAAACCAACAACATTTAGTCTTTTTGCAATTAATTTAGTCCAATTTTTTACAACATCTAGAGTAGATTTTGTTAAAGAAATTGAGGGTAAACAGCATGCTGAATCTCCAGAGTGAATTCCTGCAGGTTCAACATGTTCCATTAAGCCTGCGATTACAACGGAACCTTCTGAATCACATAAAGCATCCACGTCTATCTCAATAGCATTATTCAAATATTGATCAAGAAGGATTGGATGATCAGGAGATACCTTTACTGCCTCAGAGATATATCTCGACAATTCATTCTCATCCTTAACTATTTCCATTGCTCTACCACCTAAAACATAAGAGGGTCTAACTACCAAAGGGAATCCAATATTTTTTGCCACCAATCTAGCTTCATTATGATTGCGAGCTATTCCGTTTAAGGGTTGCCTTATATTTAATTCGTTAAGTATTTTTGTAAATTCCTCTCTATCTTCTGCTAAATTGATTGAGATTGGCGAAGTACCAAGAATTTTCGATCCAGTTTTAGCTCCATCATTAGATTTTAGCCACTCAAATAAAGGTAATGACAACTTCAAAGGAGTTTGACCTCCAAATTGAACAATCAAGCCATATGGATTTTCAACTTCTATTATATTGAGCACATCTTCCAAAGTTACAGGCTCAAAATATAAAATATCACTAGTATCATAATCTGTTGATACAGTTTCAGGGTTACTATTAACCATTATTGTTTGGTAACCATTTGTGGAGGCTTGATATGATGCATGACAACAACAGTAATCAAATTCTATTCCCTGTCCAATTCTGTTTGGACCTCCTCCTAAAATCATAATTTTTTTTGATGCACTATTTTTTAAAATTTCGCTATCAAAAACTTTTGAATTAAAATTAATAAATGGCTCTTCGTAAGTTGAATAATGATAGGGTGTTGAAGATGAAAATTCTGCTGAACAAGTATCAACAGTTTTATAAATTGGTAGAACATTCAATTTTTTTCTGTATCTTCTTACTTCAAAAAATTCAGAACTTGTTAAATTAGCAATCTGTTGATCTGAAAAGCCTAATTGTTTAGCATGTAGCATCAAATCTCTATCTAGACTAAAGAGATCTTTTTCTCTCAAAAATTCATATTCAAAATCATAGATATTTCGTAATTTTTCAATAAACCATAAATCTATATTTGTAACTTTATGGATAAAAGAATTAGTTTTCCCAAGTTGCATTGCTTTTTTAATAATGAGAATTCTTTCAGATGTAGGATTTCTTAAACTATTTTGTAAGTCATTCTCGTTATTAGTATCCTCGATTGAATCACATTCCCATCCATATATATCCACTTCTAATGATCTTAATGCTTTCTGAAATGATTCTTCAAAAGAACGACCGATCGCCATTGACTCACCGACTGATTTCATGGCAGTACTTAATGTATTTGATGACCCTTTAAACTTTTCAAAGGCAAACCTAGGAATTTTGGTAACGACATAATCAATTGATGGTTCAAAACATGCAGGTGTTTTTTTTGTTATGTCGTTGATAATCTCATCAAGTGTAAAGCCAACAGATAATAAAGCTGCAATCTTGGCGATTGGAAATCCAGTTGCTTTACTTGCCAAAGCAGAGGATCTGCTAACACGAGGATTCATTTCTATAACTATTACTTCACCATTAGCTGGATTTATTGCGAATTGGATATTACTACCTCCAGTTTCAACTCCCACTTCTCTAATAATTTTCAATGATAAGTCTCTCAATCTCTGATATTCCTTATCTGTTAAGGTCTGTGCAGGAGCTACGGTAATCGAATCTCCAGTGTGGACACCCATTGGATCTAAATTTTCAATACTGCAAACTATTACTACGTTATCTGCAGTGTCTCTCATGACCTCTAATTCAAATTCTTTCCATCCAATAAGTGATTTTTCAATCAATATTTGATTACTTGGACTTTCCTCTAAACCTGTATTACACAATTCAACAAATTCTTCAAGGTTATATGCAATTCCACCTCCAACACCACCTAAAGTAAATGCTGGCCTTATTATAAGAGGATAGGAATTAATTTTTTTTGATACGTCTTTTGCTTCAGTTAAATTAGAGGCTATCCCAGATGGGCATACATTTACATTTATTTTTTCCATCGATTCTTTAAATAATTTTCTATCCTCAGCCTTATTAATAGCCCTTAAATCAGCACCTATTAGTTCAACGTTATTTTTTTTCAAGAAATTTGATTCTGACAATTTAACAGCCAGATTCAATGCAGTTTGACCTCCCATCGTGGGTAGAATGGCATTAGGTTTTTCTTTTAAGATTATCTGAGAAACTATTTCAGGAGTTAATGGTTCAATATATGTTTTGCTTGCAATCTCAGGATCAGTCATTATCGATGCTGGATTTGAATTTATCAAGATAATCTCATAACCAGCTTTTCTTAAGGCTTTGCAAGCTTGAGTTCCAGAGTAATCAAATTCGCAAGCTTGACCTATAACGATCGGACCTGAACCTAGAATCAGAATTTTATTAAGATCACCTCTTTGAGGCATAATTTAAACCTTCGTTTATTTAATGCTACTTATAAATCATCAGATGTTAATCAAGTTACTTGAAAAGCAACATTTGTTTCTATAGTATTGAAAGAAATTAATTTTTTATGAGCGAACTTCAACGACTTAAAAGTTTGTTGCCTCCGGAGAATGAAAGTTGGGTATTTATTGAAGCCGCTGCCGCGATTGATCCCCCTTTAATAACACTTGAGGAAATTGGTCGTGACGAAGTAGAAATACAAATAGATTTAGATGAATGGGATAACTTTGCTATTGACCATAGGAATCTACTATTCTGGCACGAAGTAGGGAAAATTCAAAATGACACAATACCAAGAGATGGTTGGGAAATGGCTGCTCTTGCTATTGGACTTGGAGGGGCAATAGGGGAGTTGTGGGTACAAGATGGGTTACTTTTATTGCTAGCGCTTGGGTTATCAAGTTTTGCCGGTTATAGACTGTACATTAAGAATAATTCTGAAAAGAAACTCCAAGATGCTATCTTTGCTGATGAAAGAGCTATAGATCTTGCTTGTAGATTTGGATACAGTATCCCAAATGCTTATAAAAGTCTTGGAGGAGCACTAAAAGAGTTAATTGAGAAAACTAGAAAAAAGAAAAAAAGGAGTTTCTTTGAGGATAGGCTAGATGCTTTACGAAAAAGTGCTGAAAAAGCTAGAGCGGAATTATCTCAGCAAGAAGGTTCAGAAAAATCAGTCTCAAGCGAAAATATATATGGACAATAAACGTTTGGTTTTGATGGCAGCAAAAGCTTGTGACGAAAAAAAAGCTAAAGATATAAAACTTATCCAAATTGATAAAGTCTCTTTCATAAGCGAATGGATATTGATTGCAGAGGGATTATCTGATGTTCAGGTTAGATCTATAACTAACTCTGTGGAAGGAGAGTTGAGAGAAAAGGCAAAAATAGAACCAATAAGAAAAGAAGGAGTTAGCGAGGCTAAATGGGCTCTACTTGATTATGGTGATTTGATTGTGAATATTTTTCAACCTGAAATTAGAAAATTTTATGATCTTGAATCATTTTGGAGTAATGGAGATGATCTTACATTTCCATAATTATCATTTATGAACGAATCTAAATGCCCTGTTCCTAAAGAGCAACAACCCACAAATGAATTTATTGAATTATCAAAATCTAAAATTTTTTCTTGGCCAAAAACTAAAAAATCACTTATTCTCGTATTAATTAAATTCTGGATAGGAGCTTTTCTTTTATTTCTTGTTATTTCTTCTGGAAGTATATATTTCAAAGAATCAATTTTAAAATATATTCTTTTAAGTTTCTTTACGAGCCTATCAATACCTTTATTAATTTCAATAAAGTTATATCTTGGTTGGAATCATGTTTTTAAAAGATTAACTTCTGAAAGAATTGAATACGAAGAATCTGGCTGGTATGACGGTCAAGTATGGGTAAAGCCATTAATCTTAAAAGAAAAAGAATCACTTATTGCCTCAATTGAGGTAAAACCTATTCTGAAAAATTTAATTCAAATTTTTTCTATTATTTCAGTCTTAGCTTTATCAGGAATTTTACTTTTCCAATATAAAAATTTATAAATGAGTTCAAACTTCAAAAACCTTTATACATCAAACAATCCTCCTTTAAGAGCAATATTAATTAGAGGTTCAAATATTGAATCAATACATAAAATTCATGCTGTTATCAGCGACAAAAAAGGGCGTGTTTTAATGTGTGCAGGAAATCCAGAATATAAAAGTTTCATAAGATCAGCATTAAAACCTTTTCAAGCAATACCTTTTGTTAGTAGTGGAGCAGCATCAAAAATCAATAATGCTTCAAAATCAATTGCACTAGCATGCGGTTCACATAGTGGTTCTAAAATTCATTCAAGGGAAGCATTCAAAATTTTATGGGAATACGACATCGACATTCATAATTTGAAATGCCCAAAATTAAAGTCAAGCCCATTAGAACATAATTGCTCAGGTAAACATGCTGCTTTTCTAGCTACATGTAAAAAGTTAAATTGGCCAATAGAAAGTTACTTAAAAGGTGATCATCCACTTCAAATCGAAATATTCAGAATTGTTTCTGAATTACTTGAAATTCCCTTATCTGAAATAAACGCTGAGCGGGACGATTGTGGTGCACCAACTCTTTATTTGAAACTAATAGAAATGTCTAAGTTATATTCACTATTAAGCAGTTCCGATAATGCAGAATTAGAGCAAATTAGTAGAGCTATGACAACCAACCCAATTATGATTAGTGACAACAATAAATTTGATACTGAAATAATTAAGGCTTCTCATGGGCAAGTCATAGGTAAAGGTGGCGCAGAAGGTATACAGTGTCTATGCAAGGTGAATGAAGGGATAGGACTGGCATTAAAAGTAGAAGACGGATCAAAAAGAGCAAAGCATGCTGTTAGTCTTCACTTATTAAAACAGTTAGAATGGATATCTGAATTAAGAATTCAAGACATTGAAGAAAAGGTGTTTAATTTTTCTGAAGGAGTACGAATTGAAGTGCAAGGTCAATTAAAATTCCAAGAATCCTAAAAAAACAGAAAAAAGAACCCTTTCAGATGTATGCTATGTATATGTCGCGGGGTAGAGCAGTCTGGTAGCTCGTCGGGCTCATAACCCGAAGGTCGGAAGTTCAAATCTCCCCCCCGCCACCATTCGATAGCAGCTAACAGCTGCTTTTTTAGTTTTAAATATAGTTCAGAAATTAATAAGATTTCCTAAAAAGATAGAATTTCGTATCATACAAAAGGTTCTCATTAAAATTAATTAGAGATCCTTTTGCATTGAAAATTTAAAATCAATTCTCACTACTAGACCAATAATTATAAAAATTATCCCAATGTAAGAGTTCAATGATAGATCCAAAATATTTAATTAAGTTTATATTAATAACTTTAGCTCATAAATCATTTCTATATAAATAACCTAATAAATATGAACTTATAAAAACAATTTGAATTTATCCTTTTGCCTTGTTTAATAAGTAAGTTTTTAAACTAAAGTGACATCAATGAAATAGAAATTTATGCAGAATTTATTACAGCGTGATCTAGGTTCAAGCTTGCTATCTTTAGCAATTATTTTAGGGTGGTTAGGGTTATTTTTTGTATTCTTGAGATTATTAACAATTACAATGAAAAAGGTTCTTGAATCTATATTCAAAAATACTTAAATAAATAATTTTTTAAGTATTAACACATAATCCTCACATGAGTAGGTATAATAACCTAAAAAAATGTCAATTTTAGACAAGGCTAAGATAGGGGATTCTGTTCAAGTAAGTTTGAAACTATCTAAAGATATACTTAGTAAGGAAATTATTGAGGCAATAGATATATCTTCAGTAGGTAAGATTTGTGATTTCAGAATAACTGATGGGAAAGGCATTGGTGTTGTTTTAAAGTTACATAACGGGAAAGAGCAATGGTTCTTTGAAGATGAAATTGATCTCCTAGACGAGAATGGCAATGTAATAAAAAAAACTTATAAAACAAAGGCGGACAATAATCTAATATTTGAAACTTTAGGAAGATTTAAATATCAAAATAATATTAAGGTTAGTGAGTTACTTAATCCAATTAACTTTTTTCTCTGGTTAGTTGTTTCGATTAAGGATATTTTTTAAATCATTAATAAAAACTTCTAAGATAGTAATAATTCGATAATAAAATTAAATAAAAACTTTAAAAAATAAGAAAACTGAAATGATACAAAATATTATCGAAGTCAGAAATTTATCGAAGTCTTTTGATATTTCTTCTAAAGACCCAGGGTTAAAAGGCACAATTAAACATTTTTTTAGAAGACAAACTAAAAGCTTAAGAGTTATCAAAAATATAAGTTTAAAAATAAAAGAAGGAGAAATTGTAGGTTTCCTAGGTGCTAATGGAGCTGGGAAAACAACAATATTAAAAATGCTTTGTGGTTTAATTTATCCCAGTGAAGGTTCAATTTTAGTCTCAGGGCACATCCCTCACAGGAGAAAAGAAAATTTCCTGAAAAATATCACCCTTATAATGGGTCAAAAACAACAACTTATTTGGGATCTTCCACCAATTGAATCATTTTATTTAAATGCATCAATCTATGATTTAGATAAGTTCGAGGCAGAGAAAAGAATAAAAAAATTATCAAACATGCTTGAGATTGATGATGAGCTATTTATACCTGTTAGAAAATTATCTCTAGGTCAACGTATGAAGTCAGAATTACTAGCGGCTTTGATACATGAACCAAATATTCTATTTTTAGACGAGCCAACACTAGGTTTAGATGTTAATGCACAGAGGAATTTAAGAAACTTCCTTCAAAAATACAATAAAGAAACTAATGCAACGATATGCCTAACAAGCCACTATATGAAAGATATTACATCTCTATGCGAGAGAGTAATATGTGTTCACAACGGATCAATCTCATATGATGGGAAATTAGATCAATTATTAAAAAAACTATCCCCTATTAAAGAAATAATTATAGTTTGTCGCTCAGAAGAAGATGCAATTCAATTAAGAAATTCAGGTTTTGATGTAAAGAATAGAACAAATAATGAAATCACAATAAAAGTAGAAAATAAGTCTATTACACGTTCACTGAAAACCATTCTAAATAATTTTGATATTGAGGACCTTTATATAAATGAACCACCTATAGATGAAATTATTGGGGAAATATTAATTAAAAATGATTATGAAATTTAACTTAGTTAACCGTAAAATTTTCACCTTGTTAAAGGTCCAATATTCAAACATGTTGGAATATAGGGTAGAGATTGCATTATGGGCAATTTCAGGGGTCATTCCATTTTTTATGTTAAACATATGGACAAACAACGGCCTTAATGAATCCATAAACATTAATGATATTATGCTTTCCAGGTATTTCTTGTGTGCTTTTTTTGTAAGACAGTTTTCTGTGGTTTGGGTTGTATTTAGCTTTGAAGAAGATTCCCTTATGGGTAAAATATCACCATATCTAATACAGCCTTTAAATCCATTCTTCAGGTATTTGGCACAACATCTTGCTGAACAAATAACAAGATTCCCGTTTGCTCTAATAATAGCATTATTCTTTTTTATTTTTAATCCGGAAAGTATATGGATTCCAAATTTGGGTATTTTATTCTTATCGATAATATCAACTTTCTTGTCTTTCTTAATCCAATTTTTAATCCAGTCAATAGTCGCATGTCTATGCTTCTGGACTGAAAAAGCATCATCATTCGAAAGATTGTTATTTATCCCGACTTTATTTCTATCAGGTCTTTTAGCTCCAGTCGTTTCTTTTCCGGAATATGTTAAATCTTGGATTTATGTGACTCCCTTTCCATATCTAATAGATTTTCCTGCAAATTTATTATCAGGTAATCCAACAAATATTAGCGGAGGTTTTATTATGCAAATAATATGGATTTTTTTACTTTTTCCAGTATTTAGAAAAATTTGGTCTAGAGGAACAAAAAAATATACTGCTATGGGATCATGAATTTAAGAAAATATTTAAAAATCTATAGAAATTTCTTACATACTTCATTTGCTTCTGAATTGGAATATAAAACAAATATATTAATTGATTTAATTACAGCAATTTTAAGTTTAATAGGCAGTATTTTTTTATTATCTATTTTCTTTCAAAATACTGGCAATATTGGAGGCTGGGAATTTAAACAGGCATTAATAATTCAAGGTATTTATACAATTTTGAATGGAATAACTAATACATGGTTCAATCCAAATCTTGCAGAAATAGTTAAGCACGTAAGGGAAGGAACCTTAGATTTCGTACTCTTAAAACCTATAGATAGTCAATTTTTTATCTCCTTAAAAAAAATAAACCCATCAGGCTTTTTAGAAATAATGCTTGGATTTTGCCTATTGATGTACTGCGTCAAAATCAATCAAATAAATGTAAATTTAATTTTTCTTGCTTTATGTTTGATTACGATTATCTGCTCAATTTGCATTTTATACAGTCTTTGGTTTTTTATCTCTACAACTACTATTTGGTTTGTAAAGACATGGAATGCCACAGAAGTATTGAGATCATTCCTTTACATTGGAAGATTTCCTTTGAACTCATTTTCATTTTCAATAAGAATATTTTTTAGTGTTTTCATTCCTATTGCATTTATAACGACAATCCCTTCTGAAGTTTTCCTAGGTCTTTATCAACTATGGTCCATATTCCTTGAAATTATTATTACATTTGTGTTTCTATTTTGTTCAAGAAAGTTCTGGTTATTTGCATTAAAATTCTATTCATCAGCATCAAGCTAAATATTATTTGATAACCTCCCTACAAAATTCCCAAATTCTTTGTTTACTTTTTAACTTAGAGAGCCTCGATAAATTCTTGAAATTAGAATCAGATTTTTTAAAAGCCAAAACCCTACATTTGTACTCAATTTGATAGTATCTTGAAATTATTCCTAATTTGAGTGCGACATCACAAAATAAAATTAATAGGGCGAGTATAAAAAGAATCTTAAATATTTGAGAAAATGACCTTGAATAATTATGATTTTCAGTTTTTAATTCAAACTTCATTACTTAACTATATGTTGAGGGCATTTCATTGCAGCTATCGCAACGGCTGTAACTTTAAAGTTTTCTGACTTCTCAATAACCTTTTTAACTTCTAATGGTCCAAATTTATTACTTGCATCACTATAGGAAAGAAGTAAAGATTTATAATTGTCATGACCTACATTCCTATATTCACAAAAATTATCTCCAACATAGTTCAAAAGAGTTAGTAATGTTAATTCAATCATTAAAGCTTTTAACTAACGAAGTTCTTACGAATAATACAATGTGTCAAATTTTTAACAAGTTTAATTGCAAAAAATAATTCAAATGGATTTTTATTTGTACATTATAAAAATACAAAATCATTTCAGATTTTCAAGACATAAAAAGATAAAAATTACTAAAGCACTATCGGTAGTGTTTTGGCACAATATAAACTGCGCTACAGATAGGGGGTTGCAATTTTTAAGAAATTGGTCTAAAAATAAGGTTCCCCATCACCCGGCCCCACAAATGTGAGGGCTTTTTTTATTTAATAAGGTTTCAACTTAAAAGTATTGTTTAATACATCAAGTAATTCTTTAAAACTTAAGATTATAAATAAAAAGAATGGATTTATCTTTATTAACTGTTACTGCTGCATTTGGTCTTTTTTTGACCACGACCTTATTAGTATTCACAATTAACTAAATCATAAAAAACCTACTATTGATTTCATAAGTAAAGTAATGCCAACGAGAAGACAGACTAATGTAAAAGTTTTTTTGACTAATGTATTTCCTTTTAATTTTGATAAATGAGCTCCGAGATATCCTCCAGTAAAAGAACCAACTATCAAAAATATTATTAAATTTGAATTAACGGGCCCTATTTTACTCAAAAAAACTGCCCCAGTAAAATTCCAAAAAATGCCCACGGTAAAGAATGTCAAACTTATAGCACGAAGAAAATCCATCCCATAGGTTTTTATCAAAAGTATTGTTACCAACAATCCAGTTCCTGAAGAAATAGAACCATTTAAGATACCTATAAGGAAAATAAAAAATAAAAATCTAATTTTATAAATTAAATTAAGTTTATTACTCCCAGAAGATAATCCTAAATCTGATCTAAAAAATGAGTAGAATGCTAAAAAAATTGATATTAGTCCTAACAATAGGTATAAATATTGTTCTGATATAAATTCAACAAAAGATGCTCCAAAAATTACTCCAGGTAATCCAAAAATTAAAACTTGCCAAGCGATAAAAATATCATTTTTTAGAGATTTGTAATTTCTTAATGAACCGCCGAGCCCTAATGCTACTGTTGCTAATTTATGACTAGCCAAAGCCTGATAATAAGGAACACCAAATAAAATCAATGCTGGTAATTGGATTAATCCTGCTCCACCTCCTGAAATTGCTGAAAAAGTGTTAGAAAAGAAGGATAGAAAAAATATATAAATACTTTTATAAAAAGAATAATCAAAACTATTTACTAATGTTGTTAACAAATGGAGCATAGAATCAATATATACTTATTAATTATTGAATATTATTACTTTAAAAAGAAATATACGGCTTAACCAGTTTTATCTACTCTTTCTCAATCATAGTTATATAAAAACTGTTATTATCAAAAAAAATTATCAAGAATATTATGCATAGACAAGATGCAATTTACCTTGATCAACTTTGTCCCAAGATAAGTAATAAAAGTTGGAGAGAGTCACTTCATAAAGTTACTAAATATAAATGCATTTATTGTGGTAAGCCATCAGAGTCACTAGATCACCTTCATCCAATGTCAAAAGGAGGTTCAAGCATTACAAGTAATTGTGTACCATGTTGTTTATCGTGTAACGGTAAGAAATCAGATTCGGAAGTTCTTAGTTGGTACAGAAGACAAAACTTTTATGATCCTAGAAGGGCTATGGCTATAAGAGCATGGTTTAATAATGACTTAAGATTAGCCTCAGTTCTTTTAAACTACACAGATTAAAAAAGAAATTAAAATTGATTAAATCTTCTAAAAAATATTTTTTTTTACATTTGGCTTAAATTTATTTCCTATTTGCGTAAAATTATCTAGTTTATTTAAATTATTATTTTTCTTTCGGAATTTATTTTATTGCTCTCGAAAGTAACAATATTTGAGAAATCATCTTTCCACATTATTGGAGAATCTATAACCTTTCTTTCTGGGGATTTTACTGAAAAAATCAAGCTAAATACAAAAAGAATAGTAATCAAGATTATAGTCATTACTAATTTGTCCGAAATATTATTCATAAGATTAATTTATCTAGAAAAATTCCTATCGGGAGTAGTTTTTTGATAAATTTCTAGAAAGTATGATTTAAAATAATCAACTCCCTCCTTTCCTATTAATCCAAATGACCATCCACAATCATTTACTACCCGTAATGAAATTTGATTAGCCAAGTCATTTATCTCAATCCATTTTTTTTGCGGATTATAAGAAAAAGATATAATATTTTCTGTTTTTACTATAGCGAATTTCATTGCTTCATCTTTAGAAAAACCATTTTGTATAGCTTTACAGTATTTCCTCGAAAAATTATTAGAGATCCTATTCTGTAGCAAACTAACACTCGGGTCAGACTTATCAAAAGCTAACCCTGGAGGAGGACTTAACAAATAAACTATAAAAAATAATAAACTTAAAAAGAACTTTAACAATAGCTAAAAATCAATACTCTCATAGAGATTTTAGTTTTTTTTAAATCTCTTTTCAATTTAATCTCATAATTCTTAAAATCATGATTAAATTTCAATTTATTAAAAACTAATAGAATTACGATAAGTTCAGTAATAATATTCAAGTGCTTAATTGAACTACTTATATGTACGAAACTTTGATGACATTGCTATTTTTTCCTGACTGGACAAACGGATTGCCGTCTGACTTTTTAATCCTCCATTTCTTTGTGGGAGCTGTAATTTTTCCATTCAACATGATCCATGCCAAGGCTCGAAAAATTGACGCTCAGAACGCTCAGGAAGCTGCAAATGGATACAAGAATTCAGACAATACTACTTTCTTTGGATACGAAGAAATCAATTAGATTTCAATAAAAGCCTTTAAAGGAATAACTTTATTGATGATAATTGCTCTAAAATCAACACTAGACCTCAAAGTTTTTAGTCCTAGTGAACCTGTAGGAATAATAATCCTTTTTTTAGGATTAGTATTTACTGGCATGATTTTTTATATTATTTATGCTGTTAGCACCAATAAAGAATCATTAGAAGATAGAAAAATAAGAACGAAAAAGGAGTCTTTACAGCAAGAGAAAATTGGGAAATTATTTCCTAAGAAAAAATAAATTTTATTGTTTTATTATTTATAAGGATTTTATTTATTTTGTTGATTATCAAATCTGTAGGATCAAAAAACATTAAACGAAGTTCCTTTAAGTCAAACATTTATATTTAAACTTTCATTTTAGCAAGTAACTTTTTCCCTTGGGCTTCATATCGATATTTTCACAACAATAAAGTATTTTCACAATTAACATTTAATGTTAAAAATGAATAGATGATTTGAAATTTTGAAGGATTCACCTAAATATCTATTTCTTGCAAGTGGAGTAAAGAACGGTGAAGGTTTTTGGATTGTGGGAGTCAAAAATTGTAATGAAAATATTCTTGAGGATAAAAAACTTTTAGATTGCCATAGAAAAGAATTAATAGGAAATGAATCAGCTAAAGAAATCCTACTCGCTATTAATTTAAACATAAATAATTTATTCAATGAAATAAGAAATAAAAACCATCAAATTGAAAGGCCTTCTATTGGAATTTCTTTTGATATCCCACTTGATCTACTGGAAAATATTTTTGATTTTTGGTTAGAGGTATACAAAAATAAAGAAGCCTGGGAAACTTGTTTTGGTCTTCTTAAAGTTAGACAAAGAATTTCCCTAACGAACCTAATTAAAAGCGAGAGCTTAAAAGGCAACTCAAGAAAATGGGCTATAAAAGTAGAAAATCTACATACATATGAACCAAATTTATTCAACTTTGAAAAGCCAAATAAACCAATGTGGAAATAACTATATGTTTAATTATTCAATATTTCAAAATATTTACTTCGAAGGATATTTAAGTAAAAATAAAAATTATTTATGAATTTAAAATGAATAAGCCATATTCTTTTAATAACGATCAAATGAATGGGATTGTGGAGGATACTTATGCCAACATAATAAGAGAATGTGAAATTTTAAAGAAAAATACTAATTGCCCTAATGAGCAGGTAGTAGCACTTTTAAGTGTAATCGCCTCAAATTACGCAACTAAAGCTGATAAAAGCAATAATTAAGATGATAAGTTATTTTACATGGAGCGATTTTGACGAGAGCGTGGAACACATAGCAAATAAATGCAAATTATTAGAGTTTTCTGGCATCTATGGAGTTCCTCGTGGTGGTTTATGCCTTGCTGTTGCATTAAGCCACAAATTAAAAATAAATTTGATTTCAGAACCAATAAAGAATTCACTAATAGTAGATGATATCTACGAAACTGGTATCACATTAAACACCTTGAAAGATATTGAAGGAGCTACGTTTTTTGTATTGTTTAGTAAAGTTCAACCTAAATGGTGGAATACTGTACATATATCAGAAAAAAAAGAATGGATAGTTTTTCCATGGGAAAACATTTTAAATATAAAAAATGACCGCAATGATTACACTAAAAAAAGAGGTTTGATTTGAAAAAGAAATTATATTTTGCAAATCCATATGGGTTTTCAAAACAAACCAAAAAACTTTTATATGAATTTATTAATATTTTTAATAAATTAAATATAGAAGTTTATGAACCTTTTGAGAGAACGAAAAACATAATAAAAAAAGAAAATGAATGGGCGTATGACCTAGCAAGAAGTAATTTCCATGACTTAAAAGAATGTGATGGCATTTTTGCAATTGTTAATGGGACTCCTCCAGATGAAGGTGTAATGATTGAATTAGGCATTGCGATTGCTCTAAAAAAGGAAATCTTTTTATTCAGGGATGATTTTAGAAATTGTTCTGATAACAATCAATACCCATTAAATCTAATGTTATTTATAGGGCTTCCTAGGGATAACTGGGAAAAATATTTTTTTGAATCTTTAGAAGAGATAAAAAGTAATAAAAAAGGATTTGTTGAATGGGCAAAAAAACCAAATTAACCAAAACCTTTAAGTTGAAGTTTTTAATTTAAAATACTCTAATAAGATGTTAGAATGAATTTTATTTAAAAAATTTTGACACAAGTTACAGTTGGAGAAAATGAGGGTATTGAATCCGCCCTTAGAAGATTTAAAAGACAGGTATCTAAATCTGGAATATTTGCAGATTTAAAAAGACTTAGGCATCACGAAACACCTGTTGAAAAATATAAAAGAAAACTGCAACAAAGAAGAAAAGCAAGAAGAAGATAGTTCTAACTATATTTATAAAGAAATAACGACTTTTAATTATTCATAATATATTTAAAAAATAAAACTTAGATTATTTAAGTTTTTTTAGCTTTTTAACAAGATTTATTCCTACTCCTGTAACAGCAAGAAGGTCTTTTTCATCTGCAGCTATAACTGCTTTAGTTGTTTTAAATCCAGCTTCATACAAAGCTTTAGCACTTTTTTCACCAACGCCAGGAAGTTTAGTTAAAGTTTCAATATTTTTTTTTGAATTAACTTTTTTTGCTTTAGTTTTTGTTTTTGAAGCTTTTGAAGACTTAGTTGTTTTTTTCTCGCTCTTTAAAGGAGTTTCAGAAGATACTGAACTTTTAAATAGAATCGATTTTAGTTTACTTAAAAATTTAGAAATCATTGCAAAATATATGAGTAATAAAATTAGATCTTCAATTTACATATATTATTAAGTTCCTAGGGAAATCAATAACAGAACTATAGATAAATTGAATGAAATTAATTTATTTACATTTATATAAAGACACATATTTAATATTTATGCAAGCTTATAAGCCATTGCAAGGTTTTTTACGTTCCTCTAAAAATTTTAAGAAAATAAAAATAAATTTACTTTCCAAGATTCCAAGAAATTACTAAAAGTAAACTTAGAATATTAATAGAGCGCGTAACACAGAAAATGAAGCTCATATTTATAAGTGGTCCTTCAGGTAGCGGTAAAACAACCTTATCAAAAGAAATACAAGTAAAAATTAAAAATGGTCTTGTTTTAAGTACAGACAACTACTATAAAACAGGCCTAATAAGTAAATTATTCTCGAAATTAATAAAAGGTTATTTTGATAGAAGTATTAGTTTTGATTACGAACTATTTAAAAAAGATTTTAATTACATTATTGAGAATGGAAATTCATTAAATGAGCGTTCTTATAATTTTCAGAAAAAAACAATAAGTAATTCCTTAAAAGAAACAAATAATATTAATTTCTTAATTATTGAAGGTATTTTTGCTAGAGAATTCTCAAGCACATTAAGTAATCAAAATTATATTTTTTTAGAATTAAATATCAATAAAAATGAGTGTATGAAAAGAGTTAGCCAAAGGGATTTTGAAGAAAGGGGAAAGGCCAAGAATCAAGCTAAAAATGATTTCCTAAAATCATGGGATATTTATTACAAGAAATTCAAAAATAAAAGTATGAAAAAAAATATAAAAAAATTCATTATTACAAAAAACACTGATTTTGATAACATACTAAAAAAAATATTTAGTTAAGTCTTAAGTTTTTCAACTAATAATAAAGCACTTAAAATTGAGCCTTCAATCCTACCAAATCCTTCGCCTTCAAACCAATCTCCACAAAATCCAATTCTATGTTTTCTACTAAATTGGAAAGATAATGGTACAGCACGTCCAGAAGGTTGTGATGCTCTCCATTTCATAATTGAGATTTTTTCATTGCAAGTTAATTGATTTATAGAAGAATTACCCTCGAATAATTTATTGAAATTTGCAAATATTTTTTGTTTAAATAAATCCTCATCTTTTTCATTTATATAAGAATTAATAAAATCTATATTTTTTGAATGTACTACAATACCCAATTTCTTGTTATCTTGAAGCTGAAAAATAACTCTTTCAAATTTATATTTTTTTTCAAGATTTTTTTTTAAATAAAAATACCTATTTTTTTTAGAATAAAAATCTTTATAGCTATAGTTTTCATCTGTATAAATTAAAAAAGTCAACCTAGGGATAAATGATTGTTTATCTAAAAAACTTAAAAGTGAATCAATTTTTTTATCTTTTTTTATAGGAATAGCAGTTCTTAATGGAATTTGATTTATGCCTAATATTTTCAATGACCTTTTATGTGATAATAAATTAGTTGAACAAATAAGATATTTAGATTTAAATTTATCTCCATTTTTAGATATTAATATCCATTCATTATTATTAAAACTCAAATCAACTATTAAAGTTTTAAAATAGAAATCAATTTTCTCCTTTAAATCATAAAAATCTATTATCTTTTTTGATAATTTTCTCATAGAAAATAAAGAAATATAATTAATACCGCAAGTAAATTTAGAATTTTTATTGGCTTCTGAATTAGAAGCCTTACCAAGAGCAACCAACTCTGAGTCATCTACTTTAATAAATTTATTTTCTAATAATTGATCAATATAATTTTTTAGTAAAATATTATTTTTATTATTTAATATATTTAAATTTGGAGCTCCATGGTTTAGTTCCCATTCTTTAAATCTTTTACTTATTCTTGTACTCGCCCTCCCTCCTAGTCCACGACCAACCTCAATTAATGCAATTTTTTTTGTATCGTTACTTTTAAGATACTTTGATGCGAAAACACAGGCAGATATTCCTCCACCTATTATTAATAAGTCGTAGGTAAAGTTATTTTTCATAAATTTTAAATTGATAGTAATTATTTTTCATTTTCCAAAGAAACTATAGACAGAATCAAGTTTTTCTGTAGATGTAAAATCAGTTTCAATAACAGGAGTGATGTTATTATTTTTATAAAAACGAACTAAATCTCTTGTAAATTCATAAAAATCATCTAAAGAATATAAGAATTTTTCAGAAATATGAACCCCTTTCCAAGGACGGAATTTAAACCTTCCTATAAACTGTTTTGAGGGAATTAATAAACTTCCAAATAGATTTAATTTTTCAATTTTTACAGCTTTCTTAAGATATGAAACTTCATTTTGGAGTACTTTAATATCTGTCCCATATTGAAACCAAATTGAATTTATTAATTCCGAAGAAATTTTCTTATCGAAACTTTCTCTTTCTGAATTCACACAATAGTATTTCTTCAAGTATGGATTATAAGCAATACCTAATTTAATTTTAAAATTTTTTTCTTTTTTTAAATTACTTAAAACATTTATTACATCAAAGTTTTTTTTCTTAATTGAACCTGATACAAGAAGAATTTCATAATTTCTATTTGAATCAGACTTTTTTAAAAAATTTAAAAAATCTTGATATGATTTTTCCTGATTTTTAGAGTATTGGTGAAAAAGACTATAATGATAAGTTACATTAAATTCTTGGTAATTTGTGGATATATATTTAATAGTTGAATTAAATAATTCCTTCTTAATTGACCCCTTGCAAGGAATATTGATATCTTTTATTTTATGCAACTTACAGAAATTAAGTTTATTTTCTAATTGAGAAATATTTTTAAATGATAATTCAAACCTTAAATTATTAATCATCAATAAATGCACATAAGTTATTTAAAAATATCTTAACGAAAACATGCATCTGCTACGATTCTTATTTTTGAGAACCTATTTTTTTTCTTACTCTTAATTAAATAACTTGGTGAAATCTCTAATATTGCTTTTATAGAAATCTTATCCTCTGCAGATTTTACAATAACATCATTGAAACATTTCCAGTTCTTAGGAATTACTATCCCAGGCCAGGAGAAATAAAAACCTGCAAAAATCCCTGAAAATAAAAGCAAAAAAGATCTCATATTTAAAATACTTGGTATGTTTAAATAATAGAAATTCACAAAATACACACAAGTTTATTATGAGATAGATTCTTAATTTTTTATTATTTAGGCAAATCATTAAACCACAAAAGATTTTGATGAACTCTAGAGGTTAGAATATCAAAAAGTAATTTTTTTAATATGGCAAGCCAAGATTATTTAATTGCAGTAGCATTAATAGAGCAAAACCTTGTTAGAGCAATGCCTCTTGGAGGAAAAGAAATCAAAGATAATTTAGAAGAACCAGAAAATTTTAAAAAACTTGGAGAAGAGGTTATTTTAAATCTTCTACTAAGAGTTTTTCAAAGGAGTGATGAAGGTGCATTGAAAAGAGCCTCTGAAGATAAAGGATTACTTTTGGTACATATGCATCCAAAAAGGATGCAAAAAGAGCTTCCATTTATCAAATCTGAATGGATAAGAGATGGAGATACACAACAATTCTTGAAATACCTTGGCAATCTTTCCAAAGAAGTATGGACTGCATCATTTGTAAAGTACAAAGGAATTGAATTTACTTCTATCTCAAAGAATGAAGAAATCTAAAATTTATGTATAAATATTTTTTAAAGGATTTGTTTCTTTAATTTATTATTTTCTTTAAATACTTTAAAACATTTTTTACCATTACCAAAATCTATTGAGGAATATTCAATATCATTTTTGATGTGCAAAGCACAATTACCTTCAATACAAATACAAGATTTTATGATTTCTCTGTTAATAACATCATTAACATAAGGTTCTCTCTCTTTTTCCTCATCGAAATGCGGACAAGCAATGCCATCAACTATTCCCAGACAATCCATAATAGTCAATTCTTTAGCAAAAGAATCAGTAATTCCCTTACTAAACCAACAAATAGCTCCAGCACTTACACCACTCATTACAATGCCCTTTTCGTAAGCATTTTGCAAGATTTTATGTAAATTCCATTCTTTCCAAACCGCTAACATACTTTTTGTATTTCCTCCTCCTACATAAATTATGTCCTGTGTTAAAACTTTATCTTCTAAGTTTTCTGTTCTAGAGAAAAAATCAATATGACTTGTTATGCAATCTAGTTTTGAAAAAGCTCTATAAAAATTTAGTTTATACGAACTACTGTCACCAGATGCAGTGGGGATAAAACAAATTTTTGGTCTTTTTTTACTAATTAAAGAAATTATAAATTTTTCTATTTCAAGAGAGCCTAAAGAGCGTCCAAACCCTCCTCCCCCAATTGCGACTATATTTTTACTATGCATTTTAAATAAATTATTTATTAATGAATTTAAGACAAATTACCATTGAAGATCAACTTGAATTAAAGAAGGTTTATTTTGACTCAATACAGTCATTAGATGAAACTATATATACTCAAGAACAAAAAAGGGCTTGGTCAAGCCAAGCTTGGAATAATCTAAATTTTGATAAGTCAATAAATCAAGGAAAAGGATGGCTATTTAGTAAGGAAGGCGAAATTATCGCTTTTGCAATAAGGTACCCCATTAATAGAATTTCTTTATTTTACTGTAAAGGTAAATTTCAGAGAAAAGGCTACGGTTCTCAGTTACTTCAGAAAATAGAAGATGAAGCTAAGAAAGAAGGTTTGGATTATCTTTCAACGGAAGCAAGCATGATAAGTTATCAATTATTTCTTAAGAATGAATGGGAAATTATTCGTAAAGAAAAAATAATTATAAATAACATTTTTTTTGAAAGATATAAAATGATTAAGATTATAAGATTGGATTATTAAATGTCTAAAAAAAGCAAGGGGATAATACTAATTCAAAGAATATTAGTTTGGACTTTATATTTTTTTGCCGGGTTTATCCTTTATTCAAAAGAAGGTTCTCTATATCCTTTTTTAATTACTTTTTCGAGAATTATTTATCCATTATCTATTTTCTGGCTACAAATAAGAATAAAGAAAAGAACAAATTTCTTACCTATTGATTCAACAATGACAACTTCACATTTGTGGTTTAATTTATTACCCGTTATTGCATCTTTAATTACAGTAATTTTATCCCTAACAAATATTTTCTTATATATCTTAGGAAAATTATTTAACTTTTAAATAGATTATTCTCTGATTGTTTTGAAAATTTTTTTTATAAAAACATAATGTAAAGAAATTTGCCTTTTAATCAAATTTGTATAAATTTTAATTAGTGATATTTAAAATCATGAAAAATATTTTACTAAAGGGAAATATTAATTTTGATAATGAAGAAAAAGAAATAAACGATTATGAATCATTCTCTTTGAAAATCACTGATAGTTTATATAAAAAAGATATTGGTAAATTTCTAGAGACTATTTCTTCTCACTTTATTTAGGTAAAGATATTACTTTTCTAATCTTCAAATTCAGACAGTCTGATAAATAAATAAGTTTTTGAAGGATAATAGGAAATAATATTTTAAATTATCCAATGCAACTATTTCTTGCTGACTGCCAATTCCCAGATATTGAGAATCAAGTTAAGGCCTATCAATTATTTGTTGAAACATGGGAAAATGGAGAAATGGCAAAATCAGATAAAACAGACAAATTTGAGATGTTATTTAGAGTTCATGCGCCAGGAGAGGGGAGGGTAGTTTGCTTATGTAAGGCATATAGTGATAAAGAAATATTTGAGCATTTTGCCCCATGGAGAGCGAAATTCGGCATTCATATGGAATTTACGCCCGTAATAAGTTGTCAAAATGTTGTTGATTACCATAAAGATTTGTTCAAAACTTTAGGGTAATAAGCTTAAATCTAAACTTCATCGTGATTAAACCTTTTCCCAATCTTCTTCTTAAAAGAAAAGAAAAAAATTCAACTTCCTCAAAAAGTACGCCTAAGAAAGAAGAAAACGTTAAATCCAAGCCATTAATAATTTTTGGTTTTATCATCTCTTTAACATCTATCTTTTTACTCTTATTAACCATTAACAATAAATTTGGATGATTATTAAGTAATTTGAACCATTACTTGGTAACAAATATGTTCTATTATTAATTTAAAATAACTTTCTATATGGCATTTAACGAAGGAGGAATGGCATCAGGACTTCTAATTATTGCAGTATCAATAGTTTTTGCTGCAGGTTTTGGTTTTTTAATATTGCACTTTGTTCCTGGGACCCCATTTTAAGTAATCCAATTAGATTAAATTCACTAAAATAATCTAAACATTTATAGTTTCTAAATCCTGCATTTGATTATCACCATTATTAAATTTCTTCTTTGTTCTAAAAGCATAAAATAAAGATCCTAAAGCGATAGAACTAGAGGCTAACATTCCTGCTATAAGTATCAAAGCAAAAAGTCCTCCTATTAGACCACCTTTCAATCTAAGCAAGTTTGATTTTATTAGAAGAATTGATAGAAAAATAATAGTAGCTTTAAGAGAAGAAATTTTCAAAAAAGTGAGTGGATAAAAAGGATTTAACAACATTTCTTTATCAGAATATAATTATGATCTATTCTAAAAATAAATTATTAAAATCGCATAAAAAAAGACTCTAATGAGTCTTTTTAAATCTAAATTTAATTTGATGATTTATGCATCAGGATCAAAATTCTTAAGATTTGGTCCTGCGACAAGACCAACAAGGCCAAATAGGACTAAAGAACCAATCCCGAAGCCTGCTGCCCAAGGATTGAAACCACCTAAAGCAAAAGAAGCTAATAAATGCATGATTTTAAAAACATAATATCTCCGAGTAAGCATACAGATTTTTGTGAAAAATATACCTATATTGAGACATTTCTTTGTAATTATGAATATCTTCTTGGTAAATCCCTTTAGTAAGCATCCACAAAATATTTATTGTTTATTTTATTATCTAAGGATAACTACCATTTTGCTGGTGTACTTTAAGACAATTAACACTGTTTTTCCCAATGACTGCAAACTATACCTTTATTTATGATGGAGAATGTCCCTTTTGCAATCATTTTGCAGAGCTCCTAGAAATTAAAAGCAAAATAACTAATATTAAAATTCTTGATGGTCGTAAAAATATACCACTAATTAACTCCCTAATAGATAAAGGTTATGACTTGGATAAAGGTGCTATTCTCCTTAAAAATAATGAGATCTTTCATGGGGCAGAAGCAATAAATACAATCTGTAAACAGATAAATAATCCTTCAAGTAGTTTACTTTTATTGCTTTCTAAAGTATTTAAATCAACCAAACGAACAAAGGTATTATTTCCGTTACTTGTTAGAGCAAGAAGATTTGCATTAATATCAAAAGGTGTGCCAACATCTCTAGTTTGAAAAATAAATAATTTCTTAAAAATTAATAACATATTTATAAGCTTCTGTATAAATAAATGATAATTTATTATTTATTAGCTAAAACTATAAAATAACAAGGAATAATTAATGATAGAAAACTTCAACCCCTTTATTTCATTAGGCGGAAATAACCAGAAAGTTAATCATATGGCTGAGGCTGCACTTGAAATGAATTTAACATGCAATGATTTAAAGAAAGATTTAAATTTAACGGATGGAGATGTAGTTGATATGTTGCAACTTGTTATGGATAGGTTTAAAAATAGTAATTAAGTTAAATCGTTATAAATAAATCATTATATTTCTAAATTTTTAATGAAAACAATACAAATTGAGTTTTCAAAATATGAATCAGTTAATTTTTTATGGTCTGAATTAATAGAGGATTACGGATTCGATAAGGCTAAAAAAATAGTTTCTCAAGCTATAGACTTGCAAAAAATGAATGGCAAGAAAAATAACACCATGCCTATCATATTTTCTGGAACAGGAGGATTAGCTCTTATACCCATACAAATGCTAGAAAAAGAGGATCTTAAAATTAGTTGTAAAGAAAATCAAGTTTTAATATTTAATCTAAAAAGAAAGTCATTTCAAATATTAAATGAAGCAAACTAATCGATCTTAGCAACTTCTCGATAAAGCTAAAATTACTCTATAGTTTGATAAATAATCTTGTCATAATGACTTTTGAAGCGACCTACCTCGGATCAAATGGTTGGTTTATTAAATTCAAGCGAAACAATGTAATAATTGATCCATGGCTTATGGGAGATTTAATATTTCCCCCAGGAGAATGGTTTTTCAAAGGATCATTAGAAAAAGAAATTTCAATAGATAAAGACATAGATATCATTTTGTTAACCCAAGGCTTACCTGACCACTGTCATATTCCTACATTAGAAATGTTTAGAAAGGACATTCCCATAATCTGCCCAAGAAGTGCTAATGAAATATTAGAAAAAATTGGTTTTAGTTCAATTAAAATTCTAAAGCCAACTGAAAAAACTCATCAATTTACTTTAAGTTTTGAAGCCACTGCTGGGGCTCCAGTACCACAGATAGAAAACGGATATATTGTTAGAGACGATGAAGATAACAGTTTTTATATAGAACCTCATGGTTATCTTGATGAAAATTTAGACAAACAAAATCTTGATGCAGTTATTACTCCCACAAAAAATTTAGAATTACCCATAGTAGGTTCTTTTGTAAAAGGTGCAGATGTAATACCTAAATTGATAAACAAATTTAATCCGAAATATATACTTTCAAGTACAGTTGGTGGAGATGCAAAGTATTCAGGTTTTTTAAATAAATTTATTTCAGTAAAGGAATATAAAGAAAAATTAAATTGTAATCTTATAGATTTAGAGAGTATGCAATCTATTATGATTTAAATTGATCCAAAGAAATTATCAATTTTCTAAATTGGAATCAATGTAATTTAAATTTAAAAAGGAGTCTATAAAATTCATTCAATTTTTTTTACATCAATAATTTTATTAGTTTTAAATACTAATTATTTATGTGATAATTCAAATCTTGATCTTGTTATTAGAAATAATATGAATGGTGAATTTACAATAATTAATAAGATATCTGAAATAAAACCAGGAGCATTTATAAATATTAATTGGAATAAAAAAAAGCTTATGCTCCCATACTCTCTAAGGAAAGATTACATTTCATTTACAGATAAAAAATGGGACTGGAGGTACCAATTTAATAAGGACGGATCGCCAAATATTAATAATCCTTCTTTATACGAACTACTTCCTTCTGGGGAAATTAAAACACATTTTTGTGAGTCAGAAGATATTAAGTAAACTTATATTCAAGCAAGTTATCTTAATTTTTTCAATATCTAAAAGCTGTATTAAAGATGAACAACCTAAAAAAACAAAAGGAAATATCAAGATATGTAAAAATTGAAGACTATAAAGTATTTGATTATGAAATACCTGAAGTTTTTCTGGATTTCGTAATTGAGAAAAATGCAGTTAATGTTACGACAGAACTTAAATTAGTAAAAAGAAACAAAAATACCAAAAACCTTATTCTTAATGGTACTGATATATTAATTAAAAAAATATATATAGATGACTCTCTTTTAGAAGAGAAATACTATACACAGGAAAAAAATGAGTTAAAAATTAAACATATAGATAAAAATAATGTTTCATTAAAAATTGAAGGAATAATTAAACCAAAGGAAAATTCATCTCTTTTAGGAATGTATGAGAGCAATGGAATTATAACTACACAATGCGAGGCAGAAGGATTTAGAAGGATAAGTTACCACTCTGATAGGCCTGATATTCTAAGCAAATACACTGTAAGGATTGAGGCAGACAAGAATGATTATCCTGTCATTCTTTCAAATGGGAACGTAGTAAAAAAAAATAATCTTACAGATAATCGACATGAAATAATTTGGGAAGACCCATATCCGAAACCATCCTATCTATTCGCTTTGGTGGCAGGGAAACTTAATTGTGTAAAAGACTATTTCATAACGAAATCGAATAAAAAAGTGACAATAAATATATATGTTGAGGATGGCGATGAAAAATATGTTCAACATGCAATAAGTTCTTTAAAGAAAGCGATGAGATGGGACGAGGATAAATATAACCTTGAATACGATTTATCATTATTCAATATTGTTGCGGTAAGGCACTTTAATATGGGAGCCATGGAAAATAAAAGTCTCAATATTTTTAATTCAAAACTTATACTCGCTGATTCTGAGACTACAACTGATGAAGAATTAGAAAGGATAGAGGGAGTGATCGCTCATGAATACTTCCATAACTGGACGGGGAATAGAGTGACATGTAGGGATTGGTTTCAATTATCTCTAAAAGAGGGTTTAACAGTATTCAGAGATCAACAATTTACTGCTGACCTTCATAATCATGAAATAAAGAGACTTGAGGATGCAGAATTTCTTAGAAGAAATCAATTTAGGGAGGATTCCGGCCCAACATCACACCCTGTAATGCCAGAAAAATATCAAGAAATAGACAATTTCTATACGACCACAATATATGAAAAAGGTTCTGAAATAATTCGAATGCTTAGCAATCTTTCAAAAGGCAAAACTTTTTATAAAGGATTTAGTAATTACATATCAACTTATGATGGCAAGGCAGCAACAATAGACCAATTTGTCGACAAGATATTAGGAAATAATAATGAAATCAATTCTAAACAATTTAAAGTTTGGTACAAGCAAAATGGAACGCCAAAAGTTAAATTAAAAAGAATCTGGGATCAAATAAACAAAAAACTTACAATTCAAGCAACTCAAAGTAATTCCAAAAAAAAGAACCCGTACAATAATTTACCTCTAATAATTCCTATAAATTTAGCTATATTTTGCGGAGAAAATAAAACAATAAAAAAAACATTCGTTCTAAAATCAAAAAAACAGGAATTTATCATTAATAATGTTAGATCTCATTTACAAATACCTTTAGTTACTTATTTCCGAGAATTTTCATCTCCAGTTGAGTGGGAATCAGATACAACTTTGGATGAAAAATTTCTAATTCTAAAATTTGAAACAGATTACTTTACTATATCTAATACTGTAAAAGAATTTTATAAAAATATAATTTTATGCAGATTAAAAGAAAAACCAGATTATAAATTTGAAAGCAAATTAATAAACACATTAATATCATTTATTAAAAATAAAGATATTAATTTATCACTTTTATCAGAATTACTAAGTATTCCGAATTTCGCTGAAATTGAATCAGAAACAGAAAAAATAGACCCTTTAAAAATATATAAAACTATTGACGAATTAAATTATTTATTCGGTACCAAATTAAAAAAAGAATTATATTTTAAACTACAAGAAATAGAGAAAAATCTGTATAAAATGTGGCCAGAAGGAAAACATGAAAGAAAGTTAATAGAAACTATTTGGAAACTACTCTTACACAGTAACGATGAGGACATTAAAAGTAAAATAGTTAATTACATCGATAGTAATTCAATGACACTAGCAAAAGCTGCATTGAATTCATTTAGTAGGATTAATTGCCCAGAGAGAGAAATTATATCTAATATATTCTTTAATAAATGGAGAGATAATGGCGTTGTATTGGATAGTTGGTTCTCATTCAATGCATCTTTAGAAACTGATGAAAAAACAAAAAATATAGAAAAATTATTTGAAAATAAGTTTTTTGATTCAAAATCACCAAATACATTAAGAGCGATATTAAACACTTTCGTAACTAGAAATAGTATTTTTCACGCAATGGATGGGTCTGGTTATAGATATATTGCAAAAAAGATAATTGACTTCGATAAATTAAATCCAATCGTAATTTCCCGTTTTGTGAAAGTATTTAGCCGTTACAATTATTATTCAGAACCTTACAAAAGTAATATGATAGAAACCATTAAGCATATTAAGAAAAATAAACTATCAGCAAATACTAAAGAAGTATTAGATGCAATAATGAAGTGATTTCTTGATGATATTTAAGTAAATAAAATAATAAAAATTGTAATTATAAGTAATAAAATAAATCCAAGATGTTTATTAATAAAAATATAATCAAATACATTTTTATTATTATCTTTATTCCACTTTTTATTGACATATTCATTAGTTATAAATTTATTAGGTCTGCCACAATATAAACATGTTGGGGAAGTTATTAAAATTAAATTTTTACATTGGGGGCACTTTTTTTTTTCCATAATTTTATCTTACTGAATAAAATTGAAACCAGAATCAAAAAATAAAATAAGTAATTTAATTTAATTTAATTTAATTTAATTTATATTTATTAAATTTTGAATAATTAAATATCATTGCAAAAACAAATTTGATAAAAACTATTTAAAAAAATTCAATATAATAAAAAATTAGTATTTGGTCTGAAATGTTTGCTATTGCCCTTGGAATGTCCCCTATCGAAAAAATAACTGTTGCAATATCTGCTTCGATTTTTATAGTCGCCTTTACATGGGTCTCAATTAAGGGGGATTTAAGAAAACTGGCTAATGAACTAATTGAAGATAATGAAAATAACCAGGATAATTAAAAAAAATTTTTTAACCTAGTTTGCATGCAAACTAGGATAATCGATAATATGCCTAATTTCTCTAAGAGAAGAACCATAGATTTTTTCACCATTAAAGTGAACACCAATCCATTTTTCCTTTTGATTTAAAAAATTACTTTTACTAGTATCCCCCTGGAGATAATCTTTATTATCCCAATTTAAAGCTATATCCCAACCTTTATAATTTTCTATCATTTAGAAAGAGAGAACATACTCAAATAATACTCAGAGAAACAGAGAACAAAAACAAAGGAAATAAGTATTTTTTTCGTTATTTTTATTTAATATTTATTTATTTGGAGCTGACTTTTATTCTAAGAGCAGCTTCATCAGCATTTTGTCTTGCTAAATTAATATCTTTATTTGTTGCGAGAACAACTCCCATTCTTCTGCCTTTTCTAGAAACTTGCTTCCCAAATATAAGTACTTTAGTGTTTTCGAACTCTAGTGCTTCATTAAGACCTTTATAAATAGGATTAAGATACTCTTGATCTGAAAGTATAACTCTTGTTGCTGAAGGTTCTATTAGATTTATATGTGGAATTGGTAAATTTAAAAATGCCCTTAAGTGTAATTCAAATTCATTAATGTTTTGACTAACTAATGTGACCATACCAGTATCATGAGGTCTTGGAGATAATTCTGAAAATATAACCTCATTTCCTTTAACAAAAAACTCTACTCCGTATAATCCTGACCCATTTAAGTTATTCAATATTGTGGTCGTCATTTTTTTGGCTTCAGTTATTAAAGACTCATTGATCTCTATAGGCTGCCAACTGCATTGATAGTCTCCATTAGATTGAACATGTCCAATTGGTAAACAAAAAATATTTTCACCACTTTCCTTTCTTACAGTTAAAAGAGTAAACTCAAAATCAAAATTAATAAATTCTTCAATAATTACACCTTTAACCTTGCCCCTGGAATTTGCTTGTGCCTGTTCCCAAGCAATTTGTAAATCATTTTTTGTTTCTACCAAGCTTTGTCCCTTACCAGATGAGCTCATTAAAGGCTTAAGTAAAAGTGGGAATCCAATTTTATCTGCTTTTCTCTCAAGATCATCAAATTCAAAAATATAATCAAAGTTTGCAGTTTTTATTTTTAAATCTTTAGAAGCTAAGTCTCTAATTTTGTCTCTATTCATTGTTATTTCTACAGTTCTGGCGTTTGGGACAATATTGAATCCTTCATCCTCTAGTTCTTTTAAGGCTTCAATTGAAAGTGCCTCAATTTCTGGGACAATATAGTCAGGCATAAATTCTTTTATAACATTTTTTAATATATTTTTATCTCCCATATCAATTACTCTTGAATAATCAGCGACTTGCATTGCGGGTGCTTCTTCATATCGATCAATTGCAACAACTTCTAACCCTAATCTTTTGGATTCTATTACTAATTCTTTCCCAAGCTCGCCACTTCCAAGTAATAAAATTCTTTTTTTAGAAAAAAATGGATCTTTCATATTCATAAAATTTATTCATCATTACCAGAAGGTTGTGAAGATGAATCATCTGAATTTTTTTTATCTTTAGAAAAACTAAATAAAAATTTTCTAGTAAACCAATTTTGACTTCGCATACTTTTAGTAATTGACGTTGAAATTGATACTAAAAAAAAGGCTCCAATAATTGCCCAAATAATTCTTTCTAAAGCAATTGCAGGCGAGAAACCTTGACCGGAATTAATAATTTCAGTAAGTGGATCTAAAGGGTCCAAATTTAAACTAATTATTATTATTAATTATAAAGGGTTAAAGAAGTGAAAAATTAAAACTTACAAAAGAAATATCCTAAATCCATTGAACAATTTAAACACAAAAAACGTTTTACAATGTTATCTTCAAGATGTAATTTTTCTAAGACATGCAAGTTGACGTACAAAATACTACTGTTCTATCAGCAGATGGATCATCTATAAAACTTGGTGAATACTCTGGGGAAGTGATTTTAGTGGTTAACGTTGCTAGTTATTGCGGAAATACTGCACAGTATGAGGATCTTCAAAAGCTTTATGATTTATATTCAAGCAAAGGGCTAAGAATACTTGCATTTCCCTGCAATGATTTTGGAAAACAAGAACCAGATTCTATACCAGTAATAAAAGATTTTTGCACCACAAAATATGGCGTTAAATTTGAAATCTATGAAAAAGTTCATGCTAAAGGCAATACTACGGAACCATACACAACCCTTAACAAAGTTGAACCTGCGGGGGACGTTGAATGGAATTTCGAGAAGTTTCTAATAGGGAAAGATAGTAAAGTAATTGCAAGATTCAAACCAGGCGTTAAACCGTTTGACGAAAACTTAATAGCAGCTATTGAAGTAGCGTTAGATTCATAAAATCTTCTTATAATTCAAACTAAAATACTAAAAATTAAGAACCTTTATATTGAATTTAAAAAATAAAAATCTTTTCCCAAAATGCATAATTTTGTGATTTAACTTTGCCTAATATTCTTCAATTTAATTTAAATTCTTATTTATTATCAGAATTAACTTCTACGTCTATTATTTCATCTTTAACTGCTCTTTTTTTTGGTTTATCTGACTTTACTTCTACGTCTATTATTTCATCTTTAACTGCTCTTTTTTTTGGTTTATCTGACTTTATTTCTGCCTCTATTGTTTCTTCCTTAACTTCACTTTCTTCTGCTTCCTCTGACTTTATTTCTGCCTCTATTGTTTCTTCCTTAACTTCACTTTCTTCTGCTTCCTCTGACTTTATTTCTGGCTCTATTGTTTCTTCCTTAACTTCGCTTTCTTCTGCTTCCTCTGACTTTATTTCTACCTTTATTGTTTCTTCCTTAACTTCACTTTCTTCTGCTTCCTCTGATTTTACTTTTGAAATTTCTAAAGTTTGATTTTCTTCTTTAGTTAAAAGGAATTTTAAAAATTTTTTAAATAATAATATACCTTTTTCAATTCTTTTTGTACCTAAAATTGAGAGCAAAACGACTAAAATTATGAATATTGCAGGAGAATTCAAACCTAATAGTTTCATAAAATTTCATATTCTATTTATATTTTAGTACATACCAAAAATTTAACCTAATTATTCTCAAAAGTTGGTAGATAGAGTTCCCTATTTGATGCAATTAAACCCTCTTCTTTAAAAAAAATCTCTAAGTCTTTTAAATCATTTATATCTACAAATTCACCGCAATTATCTAATATATTTTTATTAGTAAAATTCCATAAATCCTCCAAATATTCGTCATCATCTGGAAATGCTACGAATTTTAAATATGTATTATTCAAAGCATATTCACTGGCAAAATCAGAATCAAATCCTTCCCTCTTAGCATCACAAAAAACTTTAGCAAATCTTTTACCTACAGAAGTTTGAGCACTCGACAAATCTAAATTACCTTGGATAGCTTTTACATTTATTGGTGCAATAAAAATAATTATTGGAAGAATAATAGATAATAATATAAACAAGAAACTCCTTTTTCAATTTCAGTTCAATATAAACTAGCAAAAAAAGTAATCAATTAGGCCTATTTAACTAAAAGCACTTATTATAAAATCAAACAATAAAATCTACTTAATATCGGAATTTATAATAAAAAAAGATAAAATAAATTTAAAATTATATGTCTTCAAATATAAAGCTAAAAGGAAGGGGCGTTAACAGGATAATTAAGAGTAAGGTTATGCTATCCCCATTAGCAGGTGTTACAGATAACATTTTTAGACGACTTGTACGTAAATGGGCTCCAAACTCTTTACTTTTTACAGAAATGATAAATGCCACAAGTCTTAAAAAAGGATTTGGAACACAAAAAATCAATCAAATAGATTTAGAAGAAGGTCCTATTGGAGTACAAATATTTGATAATAGGCCATATGCTGTTTCTGAAGCCGCTAAAAAAGCAGAGGACTCTGGAGCTTTCTTAATTGATATAAATATGGGATGTCCAGTAAAAAAAATCGCAAAGAAAGGTGGAGGCAGTGCCTTAATTAAAGACCGAAAACTTGCTATAGAATTAGTCAAAAATGCTGTAAAAGCTGTTAGTGTTCCAGTAACAGTAAAAACACGACTCGGATGGGATAATAAAGAAGAAAATATAGACGATTTCTTATTTAAGCTTCAAGATGCGGGAGCAACGATGATCACACTACATGGAAGAACTAGAAAACAGGGTTTTTCAGGCAGGTCAGATTGGGAAATGATCGGGAGACTTAAAAAGTTGTTAGAAATTCCAGTAATTGCTAATGGAGATATCAAAAATCCAGATGACGCTCTTAATTGTTTAAAAAAAACAAATGCTGATGGTGTAATGATTGGGAGAGGAATTTTAGGATCCCCATGGAAAATAGGAGAAATAGATTATGCAATTAGAGAAAATAAAAATTTTCAAGAGCCAAACGCAGAAGAAAAACTATATTTAATTATTGAGCATCTTGATGAATTAATAAAAGAAAAAGGAGATCACGGCTTGCTTATTGCTAGGAAACATATCTCATGGACATGCAAAGACTTTAAAGGAGCATCAAATTTGAGAAATAACTTGGTTAGAGCTGTTGATAAAAATGAAGTTAAAAATTTAATAAATAAAATGATTAAAACTTTGAATAATGAAAAAAATACATTAGCTTAAAGCAAATTTATTCTTTAAATGAAAATTATTAGTAAAGAAACAAGTAAAAGAGTTTGTAGTCACATGAATAATGATCACATTGATTCGGTTCACAAATATCTTATTCATTATGGGAAGATATCAAGATTTGAGAATGCTTATATGGAAGAAATTAATAACCGTTATATAAAAATCAATTACGATGGACATTCTGCAATTATCAATTTTAAAAATGAAATATCTGAAGAAGAAATTCATTCAACTTTAGTATCTATGATTAAAGAGATTAAATAATAAAATATTTATAGAAAAAAATCTAATTTTTATTTTCATAGTAATCAGTTATGTTTTTACATTCTTCAAATGAAAGCATGCTTAATCTAGATGTGGCTTTTATTTTTAGAATTGCACAAACAGCTAATATATCGTTGCTATCAACATTAAGTGCTTCAGAAAGCTCTAGAACCCTAAGACCTTTCATTAGTATTAAAAAAATCTTTTTCTAAATTATCAATAACCTTGAAATCAATGGGCTGCATTTTTCCCTAAACCTGCAACGAATGGAAAAGTTTGTTCATCACCAAAAATATCTTCTGCTGAAGAATTAGAAATATTAGTTTTTTTATTATCAGGCTTAATTTCTTCAATTTCATTAGAAATAGTCTCTTTAATGTTATTTTCAATTTCTTTTGCTAATAAATTATTCGTATTAGAAAATATTGAAAAAACTAGTACACATAAAAACAAAATAATTCTTTTCATAAAAAAAATTTATCTAATACTATTGTCATATGCCAATAATGTTATTTAGAAAAACTAGATGATTTTAAAACAAATCTAAATAAATCAAAATAAAAAATATTTATCTTCCCAACTTATTTCTATTTTTAAATCTAATTAAAAAATAAAGACCTAATAACAAAAGAATTGCCAAGGAGTACTGATTAAGAAAAACATAAACTACATAGACAAGAAATGGGAATAAGCACGCCCTCTTGAAATTTAATTTCTGTTCCTTTGACATATTTTTCCAATTTAAATATTCTTCCCATTGAAAAATCTTCTTCATTTTTCTACTTCTATTATTACGATTAAACATAACTTTATAAATATAGTTTTGATGATTCTTATGTTAATAAACAAAATTAATCTACAATAACAAAATAAGTTTTTTCATTGAATAAAAATATTTTTTAAATAAAAGATGCACTCAAAACCAGTTTGGAAAATAGAAAAAATTGTTTTACCTCAACATGCAGATCATGCAGGCGTAATGTGGCACGGTAAATATTTTAATTGGCTTGAAGAAAGCAGAATAAATGCACTTTCAGAAGTAGGTATAAGTTATTTCGAACTAACTAAAAATGGCTTAGATTTACCTTTAATCAATACTTCAATAAAATATAAATCTCCATTAATTCTTGGTGAAAAAATAACAATCGAGAGCGAATTCAATATTGATAAAAGTCCTAGGATTAATGTAATTTCAAAATTTCTTAACAAGAAAAATGAAATCTTAACGATTGCTGAAGTCAATTTAGTCTTAATAAATAAACTGAATTTTTCTATAATAAGAAAAAGGCCAGATTTCCTATCGGAAGCCTTTATTAAATTGAACGGTTGAAATTATTATCCGCCAATTGAACGATTTATTAAATTAATAATTATGAACATATTTCAAGTAATCGATTCTTATCAATATGAAATGGAATCAAGATATCAAGAAAAATCAATGCTTACAAATCTTTTTACAGATCACAAATTCATAGGTTGGTTAGGATTGTTTATAGTATTTTTCTCTATCTTTGCAATTTTTGTTTTTCAATTTCTTGAGTGGGAAAGTAATGACAATAATAAAAGTTAGGAAGATTTAATGCTTATAATTCAACTGAATGATTTAAAAAATGGCTATCTACTTAAAAATAACTAACCCTACAGAGGTTGTAAAAAAAAAGACTTCAAAATGGCTTACAGATATTACTCCTGAAAGAATTGATAGAAAATTGGTCGAGGATGAAGTAATAAAAGGCATTATCGAGCAATTAACATTAGAAGGTATAAAAGGAGAAATATCAGCAATTAATGGGTTTGAAGTAAATGAATCTTCAGTAATAACAAAAAATAATTTTGTTATTAGAAAAACAAAAACTTTTTAGATCGAAAATAAAAAATCTTAATGAAAAATTTTTTAATTTTTATTATTTTTATCATTTTTTCAATTTTTATAATTGTAAGAGATTATCAAATTAAAAAGAAAAAGTTTAAATTAAATAATGCCTTAAATTCCAATTTCTTTATTCAAACAATTAATAATTTAATAGAAGAAAACAAATACAATTTGTTAGAGGAGAGGATCAGATTAAGGGAAATAGATGCTTACGGTAACGAGGATTATAAAAAATGGATTGGCAATCCACCTCTTGATGAAAAATCCATTGAGAAAAATATATTTAATGGATCCAAACGATTTAAAGAGGGCATACCATACTTCTGGGAAAAAGTAATTTTAAAAAAATTTGGAAGTATGGAATTATTTTTCGAAAAGTGGAGATCGTATTGTAAAGAAAATCCTACTATTGATGATGAGATAATTGGATCTATTAGAAAGCTCGAGACTGAAGATTGGTTTGTATTCATAGCAAGTCAAATAGAGAAATCATGCTTAAACCTAATAGAAAAAAACTACTCAAGTAAAAACAAGGAAAACTACAAAAAAGGTATTAGATTTGAAAATCATTGTATGGAAATTCTCAAACAAAATGGCTGGGAAGTAAAAGAAACCCCTAATACAGGAGATCAAGGGGTTGACTTAATTGCTTCAATAAATGATTTGAGAATATGTATTCAATGCAAAGATCATGAAAAAGCTATTGGAAATAAGGCAGTTCAAGAAATTTCAGCTGGTAAATTATTTTGGAAAGGTACACATGCAATAATAGTTTCAAAATCTGGCTTTACAAAGTCTGCTTATCAACTAGCAAAATCAAATAAAGTGGAACTAATCAATGAATATCAATTAAAAGATTTAGAAAAGTTTATTGTTTAAATAGTTTATATCAATTGTGTTAAGCCCTCTTTGTAAAGCAAAAGTGTTGTAAAAATTCCTGAGGCCCACATTAAACCTCTAGCTGTTGGGATATTAAATACATATGCACCAATATATAAAAAACGAAAAATGGGATGAATAAATGCTGCAATTATTGCAATATTAGAGTCAGTTAAAGTAATCAAACATAGAAGACATGCGGGTGCATGTAGGGAAATACTTTCCCAACAATTTTGATGACACCAAACTGCTCTTTTTCCAAAAGAAGGTAATTCATCGAATAAAGCCCTTGGAGCAGTCATATTTTCAACAGAATATCCCGCTTTAACTCTCCCTATAGTTAATGGAATAATTGATAATAAAACAACACCAACTGATAGACAAAGACTCCAGGCAAAAGCTACTTGCATATGATTTAAATAATATTATTAGCTTAATAATTGAAGCTCGTTATCGTGATAAATGAAAAATCATTACCATAGATAAAACTTTGCAAAAAATGCTGTAATTTATATAAATAAAATCATTTATGGATATTTCAAAGATAGTTTTAATTTTTGGCATAAGTTTACTAATATATTTTGCTTTTCTATTTTTAGGATTTTTTCTTAAGAATAAAAATCTAAAGGCCCAGAATCTAAAAAAAGAAGAATAGATTAATAATGCCCCCCAAATTTACTATCTTCTGAATATTTTTATATCTTTTTGGATATATTTCATGGAAATAAAATTTGATCCAAATAATAATAAGGGATATTTGAAATTAAATAAGACCGTTGCTGGTATATGAAAAAATTTTATAAATTTCTTAAAAGTTTTCTATTCATATCACTTTGGCTTATTTTAACCTCATTTTTAACCCAATATTGGAATACCTTTCATTGGGAATATATTTACTTAAACTTCAGAATTATATTTGATAAAGAATTTTGGTTTGTTTTAGAAAAAATTCTTTTAGGATTTGATATTGGTTACTGGTTAGAAGAAGCATTAAAATTCTTAAGTTATGAAATACCTAAAGAATCTTTTAAATATTTTCCAATTTATTTCGTATTAAAGTCTATTTGGATAAAGAATTAATTTATATTTTTAAAGGAGAATATTTTAAAAAAGGACTATTAGAACTACTCCACCTAAGCACCCAAACACCCTGTAAATCATTTCTATCTTTGCTAAAGGAAAAATTATGATCAATTTCAAGTTTTTCGGCAATTGTCTGTATACTCTCTGAATTTGGAGATTTAAGAAGTAAATTTAATAAATCATCTTCGGATTCCATTTAATAATCGCTGAGCAAATAGATAAGGATAAATACTTACCTCCATGTGCTATATTCTACCCAGAATATGTTGATTTGATGACAAAGAGTTATTGGCTAAAGAAAATTTCAATTCCAAATGCTGATTTATTTCTGGAATATATAAGGACAGTATTGCCTTGGATTAAATCTGTGGGAGGAGTAATAGTAAAAAGAGATTTGATACAAGAATCAACTTCAAATGAATGGGATGGAGGGCAGCTTGGACTAGTAATAGAATTCGAATCAAAATTTGCCGCAAAAAAAGCATTTTATTCTGAAGTATTTCAAAAATATCTGCAGTCCAGAAATTTAATGGAACTAGTTACTATAAGTACTCTTTAAACAATCAATAGCGATCTCACACAAACAACTTATAAATACTTATAAGTATTTATTACTATTAAATTATTTATGTAATATTTATAACTTCACTAGCAATAATATATTTTGCAAAATTTAAGTGTAAAAGTAATTCGTTAATCAAATGAACTATTCAACAGAAAAAGATGATTATTTGATGACAACTCCATATACAAAAAAAATTCAGCAAAAATTTGAAAAGGTTAAATCTTTTTTAGAGCAAAACGGATTTAATCCTTCATCAGAGAGCTTAATGCAAGATATAGTTAGTTCAGAAGAATATATTGCTAAAAATGGCTTATAAAATATCAGAATATATTTAGAGTCCTTAAATAATAAAAACCGCCTATTAGAAAAGGTAATAATATTCCAATAAATAAATATATGGATTTTTTTGATTCGCCTTCTGATATGGGGTTAATTTCCGGTTCAATTGCGAAACCATTCTGTCTACCACCGCTTTCGGTTGTATAACCTTTTTTATTCATAAGAAAAATAATCTATGCAGATTATCTCATGTAAAAACTTATTTAAAAAGATTTTTTACATTTAGAATTAAACTAATTTTTAGATCTAATAATTGATTTCAATCTGAGATTTCAATTTGGCAGCTTTTTTTAAAAGGCCTACAACTTCCTTACGGCCAGTTGCAAACTCGGCCTTGTTGAGTAAGTCACTATATTTTTTTGTGATTTCTCTATGATTCATTTTTAATATTATCCTATGTAAATTATAAAGTTACTAAAAAAAATTTTTGTATAAAGGATATCAAAATAGAGTCTAAGTACCTTTACCTATTTAAACCAACCTTTTTTCTTTGGCTTAATCTCTTCTTTAACAACTTCTTTTTTTCTCCCAAATAATCCCTTTTTTTGGACTGGTAAATTCTCTTCAACAGGTTTAGATTTTCTGTTGAATAATCCTTTTTTAGGCTCTTTTTTTATTGATTCTTTTGTTTCTGAAATCTTTGTTTTTTTAGGATTTAATTTTGAATTTTTAGGTTTATTATCTGCAAATAATGTTTGATATACAAAAAAACCAAAAACAGCAAAGAAGCCTAATGCCTGTACTAAAGCAGTTCCAAGATTATCAAACATTTAGGCCTCAACTTTGTATAGTGATTCATTTTCTTTCGTATCTATACATTTTTTATCATCAGACAAGCATTCCATTTCTGCCTTCTTCTCAGTATGAGAACTGCAGCCACCTGCATTCGCATTAGATATTGAAAACAAAGTTAGTACCCCTAAAATTAAGGCACATGAGGTGTTAATAAGTTTCATTAGTTTTATTTTTATTATGGAAAAATAATTTCGCAATTGCGAAGATAATCTTCTTTTCTGCTAAAAGTATCTCCTTTTTATATATCTATTTGTAGTAATTAACTAAATCGATAATTAATATTGCTAGTAATGAAAAACCTAAAATGAAAGGTAAATAAGGATATTTATTTAAAATTTTATATAGTTGATTTTTCGATATTTGTTTTTCCTTTTTCTTTTCTCTAGGTGGTAAGCCTAACTCTTCCCTTCTCTTAGCTTCTCCCATAATTTTTTATACTATTTAAGACTATTTTATATACTTAGTAGTAGTAGTGTATTGTTATAGATTTAAATTATTAACGGTTAATTTAGTTTAAATTTTAGATATATTAAAAATATATAAAAAAATTACATGATAGAAGTAGTTTGGTCAGTAAATATAATGATTGCAATTCTGATTATTGGTGTTGCCTGGGTTCTTTATTACATATTTACTTATGATCAAAAATTTACTTCCTAGATAAATGTCAGATAAAGATCTAAGTAATTTTCTAAAAAAAATAGAGCAACTTAATCAAATTGCTGAGCTAATAAAAAATAATCCTAGTAAAAAGTTATCCCTTTCAAAATGCAAGAATCATGATGAAGTAATTAGATTAACCACTGAATGGGGTTTTGATATTGGTAAAAGGTGGGGAGAATATTAATTGATTTTATTACCTGCATTATTAAAATTACCATCAACTTCAAATTAAATTCCTAAGATAAATTAGTATTTCTTGTATTTGGAGTTATGAAAGAAATTGGAGAGATAAAGTCAAATATATACAAAATAGCTGCTGTTACAGATAGAGGGCAAAGATTAAATAAATTAATTTCTCCTATGTATGAGGAAAAAGCTAATGAAATGGATGCATTGATTGATGCTCTTAAAGACTTTAGTTTTGAAATATCAGAAAAATTATTGTCTGGAGAGTGGGAATTGATTTTTTCTAATGTTGAATTATTTCGAAGTTCTCCTTTCTTCCTTGCTATTGAAAAGGCATTAAATGATGAATTTAAAAGTAATCTTTTTTTTAAATTACATCAATTGCAAGTAGGATCCTTTGGCATATCAACTATTGGGAGAATTGCTCAAAAGATTGATTTTGACAAAAAAGAATTTATATCTACTTTTGACACTACAATATTTGGGCTTACAACAATTCCTATCTTAGGTTGGTTCAAACTATTGCCTACTTTTGGTGGAAGAGTAATAACCCTAGCAAGTAATTTGGTTTTAAGAAATAATTTACTTGATATGAACTTACAAAAGACAAAAGTTTCCAAAGTTGATGGACTTAATAAGATTCCATTATTTAGTGAATTACTTATGGATAGATGGTATCCAGTTAAAGAGGTATGGAATAAGTTACCTTGGAATAAGGAGTCGCCAAATTGCCAGATTTCAATTATATATTTAGACGATGAAATGAGAATTATGCAGGATATGTATGGGTCTATTTTTATTTATATAAGGCCTTCAATTTCCTTGTTGAATTCAAATACAATCTCTAATAATTAATTAAAACAATGAATAATATTTTTGTAATTTATGAATAAATCCATTAAAAATTTATTTTAAAGATTAATTAATAAAAACATCTCACATCTTAAATAGAAATAGGTTATGTTCATAATGAACATTTTTTTATTATGCTCAGAAATCAAGAAAAAAATTCAGTTGTTAGAGGAATATTCCTAATAGGAGGTTGGGGCTTAGGTCTAGACAGATTCTACGAAGGAGATAAAAAAGGTGGCTTTTTATCAATCATTGGTTGGAGTATCACATTTTTTAGCTTTATCTTTTTTAAATGTTCAGGTTATGAATATGTTGAGGGTGTGAAAAATTATTCAGATTATTCCCCTAACCCTTTAATAGTATTACCTTTACTGGCAGGAGCATATGGTGGCTTTCTAATAATTAAGAAGGCATTTAGATTAGCAAAGCAATTTGAGAATGCTGAATAATAATACCAGCAGGCAAAATCAAGATAATAATCCAGATCCTTTCAAATAAAATTTAAATAAAAGAATTATTAAAAGGTTTACTATTGCTAAGGCTACTAAACCATTTCTGTTTTTTACATCTAATTTCTTGACTAAATTAGAAAGATAAACGACTGGATTTTCTGGCTCTTTATTATCCAAATTTTATTTAAATATTAATTAGACAAGAAAATATCACAGTTTCATTTGAAGAATCAAAATTGTAAAGATGATTATCCAAAAAGAAATAAATAATTTCTAATCCATAATTCCTGCATTTCTTAAAAACGCTTTACCCATATTGCCAATTACAAAAAATAGAGACAAATTAATTAAAAGGATTATTAATAATGCCAACATTTTATAGTTTGGATTAGTTGAAATGCCATCAAATCCATTATTAAGAAATCTTTTAAAAAGTGATTTGTCAATTTTAAGTTTTTGTTGCTTGGAATCAAGTTTTACTTTTTCTTCTGATAAATCTTGATTACTTGCTTTCTCTAGAAATTCTGTAAATGCCTTAACATTATCCTCTTTTTTAGCCCCCTCATTAAGATCTTTATTCTCTTCATTCAGATTGGGAGACGATTCGATTGAATTATTTTCCTCAGGATTAAGTTTTGAATCTTCCAAATTAGTAGTAAATGCTAGGAGTATATTACACCATAAAAAAAACCCACCCGATCAAATGAGGAGAGGGTTAGCTAAGATTAAAGTTCCTACCTTGATAATAATTTATTTTAATTAAATTTGCGGTATTAGAATTATGGGGTTTTAAATTGTTTTATAGTCAAGGTGATTTTTTCAAATATGTTAGATAAGAATACCAAAAAAGCATGTAAAGATGATCCCTCAATAAGAGAAATTAAAATTAGAAATATAGAGCATGCTATTGAACAAGCAGAATTGATGATAAAAGAATCAAAAATGAACCAAGAAGAATTAATCTTCTTAAAAAGAAAAATATCGGACTCAAGACAGGATTTAGAGATACTTTATTTAATGAAAAATCAATGAATATAATATTTATTTATCCTTAGAAATGATTTAATTTTGCTAAGAAAATTAATTTGTATATTTGAAGACTTATAAAGTTTAAAGGGAATGTAAAAATTCTTAAAAAGGTTTCAGTTATGTCTAAAAATAATCTACATATTCCTTTAAAAGTTGTTCCATACATCTTTATTTCAATTACTGCGATAGTGATAACCGCAGTTACATACGTAATTACTTAGTTCTATCTGCTATGTAAAGTTTTAGATGTTAAATAAATTAAAATATTTGTAAAAACCAATTATATGAATAAAATCAAAATAGCGATTTTCACAATATCAATAATCATATTATCTCTTATTGGAATTAAAAAATTAATTTATATAAATCAAGTTAAAGATTTAAAAAATAAAGAAGAATCAATCTTAAATGAATCTATACGTGTTTTAAATGAATGCTTCGATCTAGAAAATAAAAATAAAAGAACTCTTAAAAAATCAATTGAATTAATTGAGTATTGCTTAGAGGAATATGGATATAAAAACTGATTTCAAGATTTGATGATGAATTTCCTTAATACTCCACTAATATGCAAGTAATCACTTGTTTTTGATCAATAATCTTGTTTCGTTCCATAAAATTTTTTTTTAATAATATTTTGCTAATTTAATTTTTTAAAATGACTAAAGTAAAATGTTCTTATTTAGGAAATTTAAACTGTGAGGCTATTCATCTACAATCTGGAAGTCTTATTAGAACGGATGCACCTTTAGATCACTGTGGTAAAGGTGAAAGTTTTTCCCCAACTGATTTATTAGCAACATCTTTAGGTACTTGTCTGCTAACCATTATGGCAATTAAAGCTAAATCGAAAGGATTTGATTTAAAAGGTATATATTTAAATATTGAAAAACTAATGACACAAAATAGCGAGAGGAAAATAAAAGAACTAATAATAGATATTTACATACCAGAGCGCACTTCTATTAAAACTATTGATTTTTTGAAAAAAGCTTCGAAAGAATGTCCAGTTACAAGAAATTTATCTCAAGAAATAGATATTAAAATTAGTTGGCATCATGATTAAATATCAAAAATAGTAATCACATAAAAAAAAAATGAAATACTCTATTGGAATAATCATTCTGTTATTTGGAATATATGTAATGACAGATTTGGCATTAAAGACTAGGTATAAAAGGAAAAGACTTTCAAAAGGAAAAAAGTAAATCTTTTAAATTTTACTATTGAAAATTCAGGAAATAGATTTATTTTTGTACTAACAATTAAGACACATTTTAGCTTTATTTTTTCACTATTTTTTGGTCAATCAAACTTAGCAAAGGGATCATGAAATTTACATTTATTCCAACAGTGCACCATGTATAAGTAATTAGAAAAATTATTTTTATAAATAAATTAGGGGGTAAGTTGAAAAATATTTTGAAAAACCCTCCAATGAATAATACCAATATTCCAATTTGAAAAAGACCTTTGATTATCCATTTAAGTCCATTTTTTTTAATGTTTATGTAAAACCAATAAAAAACAAAAATAGATAACAAAAAATATATAAAATTTATGATCATCTTTTTAGAGAAAATCTAATAAATTTGCCATTATCAAGGCATGATTATAATTATCACTTTTTAATATGCCGATTTTTTTTAATGACAGAAAAGTTATACAAAAAACAATAAAAATAAATTAATTTTTTGAACATTTATTCTTAAAACATTTTCGATTTTAATAAATCAACTCTTTTTTGATTCACTCCCAAATCACTTTCTCCAACTCTTGATTCTGATCTTATTAATAAAATGTTTGATTCAGGTAGAAAGGATACTTCTAAGTCGTCTACATACTTCATCCATTTACTGGTTGCCTCAGCATGGAGATAATCGCCATCAATTTCTACAATCTCAGTTCTTGGAGTGTTTTCGATAAATGTTTTTATCTCTTCAAAAGGTTTCGCAATATTGTTAACCTCCCATTCTTCTCGAACACAATGAGCAATCTCTACACAAGGTTTTAGCTCTATATGTGAGGCAAATGATGAAGAAGGGAATAAAAAGCTTGCACAAATTAAAATTGCTAAAAAAAGTATTTTCATAAACAGAGGAATTTAGTAGATCATAATCTAACTAATCAAGTGACTAATTTGTAATAGTGGTTCTTTTTATTTTTGGAGTAAACATACAATTATTTATATCCAATAATTAAATATATATTTCTAATAATTCATAAAAAAAAGATCTCTCTGAGAGAGATCTTTTAAAAATTGATTTAAAACAAGTGTTTCCTTGTTTCCACTGAATTAAATCAATTCCTCCTACACACATAATAAATTTTACATTAAATAAGAAAAATGTAATCCCTGCTGGACCTCTATCTTAACTGTCACATCAATAAAATACAAAAAGTACCCAAACATTGCTGTCGAGTACTTTTAAAGTTATCAGAAAAAAGTGTGTGAGGAGTTTCTGATATATTTAATCTACTCTGTGGCTAATTTAAAAGGCTACAGTATAAATTACTAATTATTTCAATTCTTCAAAAAAATTAGCTGTTGATGAAAAGAATAATCAGAAACATAAATAATTCATGAAAAGCATTTATAAAAAAATCATTTTTATTATATTGGCATTTGCTCTTTTTTCATTAATAGTGGGTGTTGTCAAATATTCACTTACTTATATTGAAAATAATCCTGAAAAATACTTACCTACACAAAAGTAAGACAAAAATTAAGTATAAATTCACTTCAAAAAATCTATAAAGTGTATTAAATATGTTCTACATACACAGCTTGTGTCATGAAAATAAAAAACACTTCAGTTCTTAATCAGAATAATTTTCATATAAGTCAATTTAAAAATAAGCATAAATATCAAATACTTGAAAATTACTGGAAGAAAAGAAAGAAAGAATGTGAAAAAAATCTTTCTAAATTTTGCTAAACGATGATTATGAATTTTATTTTTTCTTTTTTATTAGCATCTGTTATGTGGGTACAAGTTCCACAGTGGGAAGCTGACTGGTCAAAATGTGCTGTAGATGTTCCTGATTCATCATGTCACTGGTACGTAGCTGCTCCCGATAATACGTTTGGGGAAGGATTTAATTGGGAAAACGCTCCTTGGTTTGATGCTAATGGATTACAGGATGTAGCTAAGATTGAGAAAGAATCTGTAGTAGAAAAACTTCAAAATAACTAAAGTTTCTATTTCATCAATTAACTTTTAAAAGTATTTAAATCTAGTTGCTTAGTGGTTAAATTTTGATTAATTAAAAAATTTTTATGCGATTCAAAGTAAGTCTCCAAAAAAATGGAAAGGAATTTGATGAAGTTGTTATAGCTAATAATAAAAAAGAGGCTATGGAAGTAGCTTTAAAAAACAATCCAGAAGCTCAAGCATTAAACTCTGATTGGACATTTAAGATTTAATTATTTGCGAAGTTTAGGAATCAAAAGAGATGCGACACAAATAACACTAATTGCAGGCCCAGGCGACAAATTAAAAACTATAGAGAGAAAAAAGCCCAGAAGTGAGATGCATAATCCAAAAAATGAAGATCTCATCATTGCAATTCTTAAACTATGAGCCTTATTTAGCCCTAACAGAGTTGGGGTAGAAAGAAGAGCAATAACAAGAATTACTCCCACTGCCGACATTGAACTAACAATTACTAATGCAGTTGTAAAACTCAAAGCAAGATTTAATAAAGAAACGTTTATACCACTGGCGGATGCACCTTCTGGATCTAATCCCACATAAACAACCTTTTCATATCCAAAAGTCATTAAAAGTATAAATACTAAAAAAGCAATTATTGTTCTAAGCAAATCTCCAAAATTTGCTGTCAATAAGTCGCCAAATAATACTGCTTCCAAATCAATCCTTATTCCGAGTAGAGGGATAATTAGGACTCCAAACCCAAGCATTCCAGCGAGAATAGTATTCATAACTGCTTCATAATTTTCACTTTTTCTATTAGTTAAACTTTCCGCAATTACAGAACCTAAAAGACCGCTGATAACACCACCAATTGAGGGGTGAATGCCAACCGCTAAGGCTAAAGCAAGTCCAGGCAAAACACAATGAGAGATTAAATTAACTTGTAATAATCTCTTATGAGTGATTAATACAGTTCCCATTGCTGGACATAAGATCCCTGAGAAAATAGTTATTATTAATGGGACAAGCCACCAGTTGTTATTAATAAAAGACATTATTCGAATGATTCGGTATGATCAAAAATACGGGACAAAAAAAGATTTCGGAAACAATGGTAACTAAGTCTGACATTACCAAAAGACAAGAACAACTTCTTGAAGAACTTAATAAATGCGAGGATGAATTGAGTGGTCAAGAGTTGCATAGACAATTGATAGAAAGCGGAAAGGCTATGGGACTGACGACTGTTTACAGGAATCTTCAAGCTCTGATAAAGCATGGCTTAATACGTTCTAGACATCTCCCAACAGGAGAGGTTCTCTACACTCCCGTAGATAGAGATATTCATCATTTGACCTGTGTTCAATGTGGTGAGACATCAAAAATGGAAGGATGCCCGGTAAAAGATATTCAGACACCCAAAACAAACCCAAAGCAATTCCAATTGTTGTTTCATACCCTCGAATATTTCGGGCTTTGCCAAAACTGTTATCAAGCTCAGAATTAAAAAGGAACATTTTCTAATTACAGAAATTATTTTTCTTTATAGAGCTAATGTTTATTGCATCTAATTTATCTTTTATTAGATCAGGACTACCAACTGCCAAAACACTTTTATCAAGAACTATTACTTGATCATAGTTATTTAAAGACTCGCCCCAATCATGGCTACTTACAAGCAAAGAAAGTCCCGCATCCGCAAGTTGCCGAACAATTTTCAGAAAATCCTCTTTTGCGGGGGGATCCAATGCCGCACAAGGTTCATCAAGAAGAAATATTTTTGCAGGGGACATCAGAGTTTTTGCTAATAGAGCTCTTTGTTGCTGTCCTCCTGAAAGAGAATCGAGTCTTCTATTAGCCAAATTTGCAATGCCTACTCTTTGCAATGTCGCCTCTAATTCACAACATTTATTAATCCAAGAATTTGGATATGCCAGAAGAGTCTTAATTTGAAAGGGGTTATTACTTCTTGATTTTGAATACTTAATTTGACCAAGAGATACCAATTTTTCAACTGTAATGGGAAACTTCCAATTCATAGAACTTCTTTGAGGCATAAGTGCCACTAAAGCTCTAGATCTATATAAATTTTCACCGTCAATTTTTATTTCGCCTTTATCTGGAGTATTTTGTCCTTGCAATATTCTCAAAAGAGTGGATTTACCAGCACCGTTTGGGCCAACTAACGCTGTTAGAGTCCCAGGTTTAATCTCAACCGATACCTTATTTAAAACTGGCTTACTTTTTTTTGTGTATGCAAAGGTTAAATTTTCAGCGACTAAAGTAGCCATTAATTAATTTTTAAAAAAGTAACTTTATAAGCTTACCAATAATACAAGTTTCATATTATTTTCATAACATTTGATACCTCTGATTGCCAGGCACAATGAAAATGATTATCATTTTTAAGTATTTAATAATTTTTTATGTCAATTTTTAAAAGACTTTTATCAAATAAAACAGGTTCAAGTAAGTCAATTATTAAAACTTCCGTAATCGCTGGAACGATTATATTTTCTGGTTTTGGGCAGGATGTCATGGCTAAAGGGAAGTCATACGTAGCAGTAGAACCACTAGTTTGTGATTTAGTTAAATCAATTGCATTACCATCTGACGAAGTTACATGCTTAGTAGATAGAAAACAGGATGTTCATGACTTAAAGATCAATCCAAGGCAAGCTCAATTACTAAATAGCGCAGACAAAGTATTTACTCTTGGGAAAGAAATGACTCCAAGTATGAGAAATTGGGAAAATAAAAAGGATACTGTTGTTGTAGGTGTTAGTGCAATAGACGTAGATGATCATTCTGATCATGGCGGTCAAGATGACCACTCAGACCATGGTGGACATGACGATCATGCTGAACATTCAGCCAAGGTAGATGATCATTCTGATCATGGTGGACATGATGATCATGCTGAGGGTGCTTTCGAATGGGCAGGTAAATTCCAACTTTCTAAGGGTTCTTACAAATGGTCATTTGAAAAAGTCGATGGCGAATATGCAGATCCTGCAATGAAGATGGTGATTCTCAAATCAAATGATATAGAAGGGTCTGAAGATTTAGCTAAAGAATTATTAGGATCTAAAGACTCAATAAGCAGAAAAAATAATGGTACTTTGATTGCAAGTAATAAAGCTTTTGTTCTTAACTTTGATCAAAGAAAAGAAAGCACTGTTTTTAATGTGGATATCAAAGAAGATGGTGAATATATATTTTTTACTGAACACATGCCTTTTGAGTTTGAAGCAACTCAACACTTCTTTAAAGACGTTTTAAATAGTGATGTCGAGCCAATAGCACAAGTACCAGATGAAGGAGAGGGGCATCATCACCATCATGACCATGGAGGTCTAGATCCACATGTATGGCATGATCCACATAACATCATAAAAATGGGAGATGTTATAAGCAAAAGTTTAAAGAAAGATATTTCAGTTTTTAATAGAGGGGACAGAAAATTAATTAATGAAAGATTCGAAAAAGCTGATTCAATCTTAGAAGGCTTAGATCGTTGGATCGTCGAACAAGTAAGCTCTATTCCTGAGGAAAACAGAGTAATTGTTTCTAAACACAAAGCAATGGAATACTACGGTGATGCTTTTGGTTTTGAAACTATTAGTTTACTTGACTTTCTTGGAGACTCCTCAAGCTTAAGACCAGATAACATAAGTTCTACTTTGAAAATGTTAGATGAAGAGAAAGTTCAGGCAATATTTCCTGAACAGATTCCAGCATCTAAGTTATTAAGAAACTTAAGTAGGCAAAGTTCGGTCCCTTTAGCTTCTAATCAAATATTCGTTGATGGATTGATGATGGACGGGAATACGGTTTCAGTAGCTGTTCACAACACTTGCACAATTGTTGATTCATTAGGAGGAAGTTGTGATAAAGAATCTGGCTCCAATCTTGAGTCTGAATGGTACAAACTTTCAGATTAAATTTTTCCATTAAAAACGGTTATCATTGCCAATTTTTACTATTATTAAACTATTATTTATTTTGTAAAAATTAGTAAATGAGCATCAAAGATAGAGTTCCCGTAACAATCCTCACTGGATTCCTTGGTTCAGGGAAAACGACTCTTCTTAATAGAATATTAAGTGAAGAGCACGGGAAAAGAATAGCCGTAATTGAGAATGAATACGGAGAAGTGGGTATAGATCAAGGGCTCGTAATTAATGCCGATGAAGAAGTATTTGAGATGTCAAATGGGTGCATTTGTTGTACTGTTCGGGGAGATTTAATAAGAGTCCTTGGCAACCTTATGAAAAGAAGAGATAAGTTTGACTATGTTTTAGTAGAAACCACAGGATTAGCAGATCCAGGCCCAGTTGCTCAGACTTTTTTCATGGATGAAGAAATCAGTTCCGAATTTACTCTCGATGGAATTGTGACTTTAGTTGATGCTGCACATATTGATCAGCAATTAGGAAGAAGTGATGAAAGTGCAGAACAAGTTGCGTTTGCAGATGTTCTTGTCCTAAATAAAACTGATTTAGTTTCTGATGATGCTCTAGATACTCTTGAATCGAGATTGAGAGATATGAACCGAATGACTCGAATCATTCGAGCCGAGAATGCCCAAGTACCCATCGAAACAGTCCTAAATCTAAGTGCATTTGATCTCGATCAAATCCTTAAACGCAGACCAACATTTCTTGAACCAGAATATCCTTTTGAATGGACAGGTGTTTACGACCTTGCTGCAGGTAAATATGAATTAATGCTAGAAGAAGGTCCCGATCCAGAAATGTCATTAGTAGCTTTCGCTAATCAAGGTGAGAGTGAAGAAGAACTTAAAGATGGTGCTGAATCCTGCGTAAGACTTTATGCAGAAAAAGCTAAAAGCTTAGAACCTGGGAATATTATTCCATTTGGAGAACATATAAACCTTAAATTGGAGGATAAAGGAAATAAATCCTTCATCCTGAACATAGAAAAGCCTACAAAAATAGGTTTGTTTACACAGCACACCGCTGAAGAATTCAATATGAAAATCATTAAAAGTGAAGACAATAATTCAAAAGAGATCCCATTTAATATTGAAAGATTCTGGCAAGCCGAGCACGAGCACGATGATGAAGTAACGTCAATTGCAATTGAACGATTTGGAGATGTTGATCCAGAAAAACTTAATACTTGGTTGGGCAGACTTCTTTCTGAAAAAGGGGTGGATATATTTAGAACTAAAGGTTTCATTAGCTACTCAGGGAACCCACAGAGAATAGTTTTCCAAGGGGTGCATATGTTATTTACAGCACAACCTGATAAAGAATGGGGTAACGAACCCCGTAGAAACCAACTTGTTTTTATAGGTAGGAATTTGGACGAGAAAGAGATGCGAGAAGGTTTTGAAAAATGCCTGATATAGAATCATTTAGCCCAAGAGGTATGTTCCACGAGGGATGGACAGCTGAAGTTAATGATTATGCCATAGTTTGTGGTTGGGCTATTAAAGGAAAGTTATTCATTGTTGGGGATGTAGCAGGAGGTATTTTTGCCTTTGAAGGAGATACTGGGAAAATTATTTGGAAAAAAGAAAATACACACTCTGCTGGTCTATTAGCAATGTCCATTCATCCAGAAGGAGAGATTTTTGCAACTTCCGGTCAAGATGGAAATATTCAAATATATAATTGCCACGAAGGTAAAGTAATTAAAACTCTCGATCTTGGCAAGGCTTGGGTGGAGCATCTTAAGTGGTCAAATGATGGCTTATTTCTTGCAGCAGCTTCTTCAAAAAAAGTATATGTTTTTAATGAAATTGGTGAAGAGAAATGGACCTCAGAAGAACATCCAAGCACAGTAAGTGCAATAAAATGGTCAAATAATAATGAGCTAGCTACAGCATGCTATGGGAGAGTGACATTCTTTGACATATTAAATAATAAAACGAATCAAAAGCTCGAGTGGCAAGGATCATTAGTCTCAATGGAATTAAGTCCTGATGGTGATATAGTCGCTTGCGGGAGTCAAGACAATTCAGTTCATTTTTGGAGAAGATCAACAGGAATGGATGCTGAAATGACAGGATACCCAGGAAAACCTAGTCACCTTTCTTTTGATGACAGTGGAAAATTACTGGCAACTAGTGGCAGTGAAAGAATTACAGTGTGGAGCTTTATAGGTGACGGTCCCGAGGGAACTATGCCGGGAGAGCTATGGCACCATACCGAACCTATTTCTAGCCTAGCCTTTTCAAATAAAGGCATGCTTGTAGCTTCCGGATCTAGAGATGGTTCTGTTGTCGCAAGTTTTCTAAAAAAAGACGGTAATGGAGATCCTGTTGGGGCTGCATTCGCAGGCGATTTAGTGGGTGCACTTTCGTGGAGACCTGATGATTGTGCACTAGCTGCAGTTAACGCAAAAGGTGTGGTAAATGTTTGGAAATTTAAAGTTCGTACTAATTCTTTTTGAAGGAATTTAAGCAGGAAAATAAAAATCATTCAAACTACCAATAGTTTGCTTTTAAATGTCTTTCCATACAAATGATTTCACAGTCATTATCTATTCCTTTTGGGTGAATATCGCAATATGAAAGACATTGAAAATATTCGTCTATAGGATTAGGTTTATCATTTTTACTAACTTCTTTCGAATGATTCATAAAAGAGTTCCTCAATTATTTAAAATCAAGATAGTCGAATTAAATATTAAAAGAAATAAGCAAAACTTACTAAAAATATCCCAAAAAAATTAACGCAATAGATTACTACTTTCGGACATTTTTAATAAAAAAGCAATGCGTATAAAAACGGATTGTCTTTAGAGAAATATTTTCCTAATTTTATATTGTTGAGTTCTAGGAGGTCTTTCAAAATGATCGATAGCCTGCCTGAAATTTCGGAATAAACCGAACTAATTTAATTAACTGCTCCAATTATTTTTTATTAATGTCTAAGCTTACTTCTTCTGCATCGTTTAGGTGCCCTTTAAGAAACAAGCTTAATTCTAGAGTTTTTGCCCCAGTTAAAGACAATTAGTTGATTTTGGTGAGCATTAGCTTAACAGAAGTTAGCAACAAGGATCCATGATTTAGGTGCGTTATTAACTTCAGTAAAAAATATAAGTAAGAGATAAAAGAGGGCTTAAATAAGCCCTCTTTTTTTCATAATTATGACTTTCTTCTAGTTTTATGGATAATGATGATTAAAAGAATAAAATTAAAAAATGGTTCGATATTATTGCCCATATTGCAATCCTAAATATCAATTTCAAAAACAATCCTCAAAAGGTACTTTGATTTGTGGCTTGTGCGGAGAGGATCTTGTAAAAAAACCATTTATTAGGTTGAACCAGATAATTGCTTTAGTTGCTGCATCATCATTACTTCTACCATTAATATATACTTTTATTTTTTTAATTAAAAATCAAATAAATCCTCCTAATAAAAATTACCAAGCAAATAGTACTTTTTTGATAATTATCAAAGAAACAATTTGATAAAAAAATTTAAAAATCTCGAGAGGTCATCCTCTACATAGTGATTTATTTAAACAAGAATTTTTACTTTCAATATTTATTTGATCATCAAGATTAATAAATTTGTTTTTGTTGTTAATTACTTTAACTTTTTGCCCACAATGCTCTTTGCAACCACCATTAATAGGATTATGTGCATATAAATTAGAAATATCTATTAGAAATAAAATAAAAATTATTTTATAAATTTGATAAAAATAAGACTTCACTTTTAATATCATTTCGCCAGAATTAATAAATAAATAATATCAGTTAATTCCAAGGAGTGTTTATAAGTCCCCAGATATCGAAAAAGAAAAATAAAACTGCAATAACTACAAGATCCCATGCTCTTTCCCTAAAAGCCCAAGGCGCAATAAAAACTTCCCCAAGTCCGTGAAGAGCCGCCCCTACTGGTAGATGATCAAGAACCAGCAAACTGTGAGAGAGGATAAAAAGAAAGCTTGCGAAATATCTAAAAAAAACAAATTGCCAATTACTAGAAGTCATAACTTTTAGATTTTTAAGAAATATACTTCAATGATCAAAATAATGAAATAGATCGATTCGAGAGATATTATTTTTGGTAGCCATAAATACGAATAAAGATCTGAAGCTCAAGTAAAAATTATTAAAAGAAAAAATATATGTTTTCAAGTTATCGTCCTAAAAATAGTTTTGATGAGTACTTTAAGGATAATGTGAACTCTGCTAGAGAAATATTAATTCCACTTCTTTCTTCTTTAGACAATATGGGTCTCGAAGAATTGAATAGAAATCATTCTGCAGCAAAAAAATTATTACTAAGACATGGTGCAACTTTTAGATTAAATGATACTGGGTTAAAGGGGACTGAGAGAATACTACCTTTTGATCCGCTTCCAAGAATAATAAGTAAAGATGATTGGGAAAAATTAGAAAAAGGTTTAAAACAAAGGCTTGAGGCAATTGATTTATTCCTAGACGATATTTATAATTCCCAAAACATAATAAATGACGGAATAATCCCTAGAGAGTTAATAGAAAGTTCAGAAGGTTGGAGACCTCAGATGATAGGTTTTAAAACCCCATTAAATAAATGGTGTCAAATTTCAGGACTAGATTTAATAAGGGACAGAGAAGGGGATTGGCATGTTTTAGAAGATAATTTAAGGTGCCCTTCTGGGGTTGCTTATTTTTTAGAAAACAGATTAGTTATGAAAAATATTTTCCCTAATCTTTTCTCTGGAAGAATAGTAAAACCAATTGATGAATATCCATCATATCTATTAAAAACTCTTCAAGAACTTGCTGTTTGGACTGATACTCCAAAGATAGTTTTATTAACTCCTGGAATTTTTAACAGTGCGTATTTTGAACATAGTTATTTAGCTCAAGAAATGGGTATCCAACTAGTTCAGGGTCATGATTTAGTTTGTAATGATGATTATGTATATTTAAAAACCACCTCTGGATTAAAAAGAGTAGATGTCATTTACAGGCGAATTGATGATGATTTTTTAGATCCTCTCAATTTTAGAAAAGATTCCTGCCTTGGTGTTCCAGGATTACTCGATGTTTTCAAGGCTGGCCATGTTGCTTTAGCAAATGCACCTGGGACTGGAATAGCAGATGACAAAATGATTTATTCTTTTGTTCCAAAAATAATTAAATATTATCTTGATGAAGAAATGATTATTAAAAATGTAGAAACATTTATTTGCCACTACCAAAAAGATCGAGAATATGTTCTAGAAAATTTATCAAAACTTGTCGTTAAATCTGTTTCTGAAGCTGGTGGATATGGAATGTTAATTGGGCCTCACTCAACCGGAAATGAGATAGATGAATTCGCTAATAAAATTAAACAAAATCCTAGAAATTTTATTGCTCAACCAACATTAGAATTATCCACTGTGCCATCGTTATGCGATGGAGAGCTTTATCCATGTCACGTTGATTTAAGACCATATATATTAAGAGGAAAAGATTCATGGGTAAGCCCAGGTGGGCTAACGAGGGTAGCCTTAAAAAAAGGATCTTTAGTCGTAAACTCTTCTCAAGGTGGAGGATGCAAAGATACTTGGGTAGTAGGTAAATAATATGCTTTTAAGTCGTGTAGCGGAATCTCTTTATTGGATAAATCGTTATTTAGAACGCGCAGAAAATATATCTCGATTTGTGGAAGTAAGTGAAGCAATGTCATTAGATTGTCCACCAGGGAGTGCAGAACCATGGCTCCCTTTAATTGAAGCCTCAAGTGACAGAGAATCTTTTGATAAAAGATTCCCAGAGAAGAAACCTGATGACGTTATTAATTTTTTAATAAGAGATCGTTTGAATCCAAACAGCATAATTTCTTGCATTCAAATGGCAAGAGAAAATGCAAGACAAATCAGAGACGTCTTAACCACAGAAATGTGGGAACAAATTAATATTTTGTATTGGAATATGCAAGAAGGAGAGGCAATATGGAATAAACCAAAACAAGAACAATTAAGTGAAATAAGGAGGGAGTGCCAGCTTTTTTATGGAATTACAGATGCCACTCTCAGCAAGGACCTTGCCTGGAGATTTAGTATTCTTGGAAGATTAATTGAGAGAGCTGACAAAACATCGAGAATTCTAGATGTTAAATATTATTTACTTTTACCCAGCTTAGATGAACTTGGAGGAGTTCTTGATGAGTTGCAATGGATTGCACTTTTACGATCAGCTGGTGCTTATCAAATGTTTAGGAAAGCAGAACAAAATTCTATAAAGCCTAATTCAGTTGCAAGATTTCTTTTACTTGATCCAATTTTTCCAAGATCAGTAAGATACTGTCTTGATGGGATAAGCAATACTCTTAAGATGATTGATACCTCTCCACCACAAGAAAATCCTTCAGAATTAGAATGCATGAGAGGATTGCTTAAAGCAAAGTGGAGTTATATCAGAATTGAAGATATAATCAATGATGGTTTACATGAGGCAATCGACTCATTGCAAATTGATTTAAATAAATTAAATGATCTCATTCAAGAAAAATATTTTATTAATTAAGAAATTTATTAATGAGAATTAAATACATTCACAAACTTGAATATAAATATGAAGACGCTGTTCAATTAGGCGAGCATAGATTATGTATCAAACCAAGATCAAATGGATTCCAAAAATTGAAGGATTTTGAATTAAAAATAACTCCAGAACCAGAAATTATTTATCCATTACTAGCTGCCAGTGGAGAAGAAATTAATAGAATCAGATTCAATGGATTTACAGATAACTTAATTATTGAATCAATAAGCGAAGTTGAGACTATTAAACATCCAAACATTATCGATGGTGTTAAAAATAGAGATTTAACATTACCTTTTTGTAGAAGTATTATTAATAGAGATTTACAGGGAGCACTCGAAGGGTGGATGCCAAATGGGCAACACGACCCTTCTGCCGTTGAACTTGCTCAGGAAGCTTTGGCAGGAAGTATTAATAACGCCTTATCATTCACCTACCAACTAATAGAGATCATTCAAGATAGAGTTAAATATACTAAAAGGCACACAGGTCCTGCATGGCCAGCGAGTAGAACACTTAGAGAACGTATAGGTTCATGCAGAGATTTAGCAATGCTCATGGTTGAAGCTTGTAGGTCTATTGGTATCCCTAGTAGGTTTGTAAGTGGTTATCATTTCGAAGATCCGTTGCCTTCTGATCTGGATTTACATGCTTGGGCTGAGTTATATATTCCAGGTGCAGGTTGGAGAGGTTTTGATCCAAGCGGAAAAGGATTAATAGATGAAAGATATTTAACATTGGTATCCTCTTCCAAATCTAATTTAACTTCTGTAATTACAGGAAACTTTATAGGAAAAAATAATCTAGAAAATTCTTTATCATGGGAAATCAAACCTATTGAAATAAAATAAAACTTAAAATATATATTTAATATTTAACCTCCTAAAAAACAATAAGAAAAGATAAATAAAAGTATGTTTCCTTTTTAGTGTTAATTGATACGTTCTAAGAGATATATATCTGTTTTCATTTGTTTAATCTTTAAAAAAAATTGAATTCAAGTTTAGAAATTCCAGTAATCAAACCAAACAAATCAAAAATGTTTGAATTGATAAGTTATGAAAAATTTCGCGACACAAAAGATGTCAGATTTTTTGATATTAGTATTAATGAATCAAATTATAGAGATCTAGTTATTCACAGTGGGGCTGCAGTTAGTCCGCCAAATGATGAAGATTTTGAAAATTGGCAATTTTACATTCATCACAATCAAGAAGATAATCTATTGGCTATCTCTGGGGGTAGAACTTTTTTTCTTGTTAATTTTGGGTGGGATTATCCTTTTTATAAAGTTAGATTAGAATCTTGCGGCTACATTCTAAAAATACCTAGAGGAACTTTTCATAGATCAGTATCTGACGAAAATGGTTCCATAGTTTTAAATCAAGCCATTAGAGATAAATCCGGGACTGTAGAATCTGAATTCAAGGTTACGAATAGCAAAGATAACAAAAAACTTCTAGATTGTATAACTAATTTAGAGCCTAGATTTAAAATTTATAGTATTAAATAATCTTAAAAAGGAGTTCCAAATTTAGATATCAATTTTAAAATTTATCTAATTGTTATAAAATAAGATAATTCAAAGTTTTAATATGAAATTTTTTAGTTTTCTAAGATATTTTTTATGCATAATTTGTTCTTTCTTAGTTTTTTCATCTCCAGTTTTTGCTGGGGCGAATGTTGCTGTTAAGGGAGAAGGAGATGAAGTCCCAAGTTATGTAAGATCTAATATTACAGGATTTGATTTCCATGGAGAGGATCTTCATTTGTCTTCTATAGCTGGAGCAGTTGCTAGAGACGCAGATTTTAGTGATGTTGATTTACATGGAACTACATTAACCCTATCTGATTTAAAAGGTTCTAATTTAAATGGAATCGACTTGACCGATACTCTTTCTGATAGAGTTAATTTCCAAAAAACAGATCTTAGAAATGCTGTTTTAATAAATATGATTGCATCAGGCAGCAGTTTTGCAGGTGCTCAAATAGAAGGAGCAGATTTTTCTTACGCCATACTTGACAGCGAGGATCAAAGAAATCTTTGTCAAATTGCTGATGGGATCAATCCAACAACAGGAGTTTCAACAAGAGAAAGTCTTGAATGTAGTTAACGATAAATATTATAAGTAAACTTTCTTACCATTATTAAATTTATAAATCCTTTGTTCATCGTCTTGAAATATCATTTCTCCATTTAATTTGGATTTTTTAAATTTTGAAAGTCTTGCTCTGTGTATATTGGATTTTCTATTTATATTTTCTTCATTATCATATGCTCCAATATAAATATTTATATTTGGATTTGAGAAGGTTTTTTCTTCTTCCCTTAGAAAGATTCTTTCAATATTTGTTTGCGTGCTCTGCAGTTTATTTTTAAATTTGTCTAATTTTAAGTTCTTTGGTTTTTTAGATTTAACTTTTTTGTAGACTAAAAAAATAATTCCTGAAATAAGAAAAATTACAAATATATTCATTACCTAATTAATTTTTATTTTGATATCTACGCCTAAGTTACTTTTAGTCGTTAATATTTCTTTTTTTAAGATTCCATAAGTAAAAATTCCAGATAAAGTTTTCAAAGATTTAAAAACTAGAAAAACAGTAAATAAAAAGAAAAAAATAAGGTTTTCTACAAGAATATTTTTATTTTTATTATCTAAGTTGCTCATGAAAGTGTTAGTTCAATTATTTTTTATCATTATTTGCATATGGGCCGAAAAATTCACTAGCATCTCTTCCCATTACTTTAGCAAGATTTAAACTTTTATCTATATCCCATTTAGATGCCATTCCATAAAGAAAACCAGCAGCAAAAGAATCGCCACATCCATAAGAATCAACCTTTAATTTTTTATTTTTAAGAGCCTTATATCTTCCTCCCGGAAATATTAAACCTCCCTTCTCTCCCTCGGTTTTAATAGTATATTTGGGTTTTAACGATAATTCAGAAAATGAAAAATCTTCACCGGGATCAAGATTACTGCCTATTAATCCATCTAAAAGGACATTTGATTTATTAATTGTATTTAATCCTACCCTTGGTGTTGTACACAGTATTGAAGCTGATCTAGCCATTTTAAAAATCTCTGAATCAGATGCAGTAATAAAAATTCCGTCCATTTTTTTTAAAATGTCCCATTCTAACTTGTCTTTATAAGTTGGAGCTAACCTTTCTCCAATAACTGTTATTGCTCTTTCACCTTGAGAGTCAATTAAACTAAACCCTCTTCTGGTTGCTTTATCACGCCAAGCCACATGCAACTTAATTCCCATTTTTGAGAGAATCTTGAAACACTTATCTCCATAATCATCATTACCTAATGAAGTAAAAAAATGAATTTGGTTTAAAGTTAAATCAGAAAGTATTTTCGCAATAATAGAGCCCCCGCCAGCTGGATATTCAATAGACTTTGTAGAATGAGAGATGATTCCTGGCTTCGGCAATTTATCTACTCTTAAGAAATTTATCCACTCAATATGGCCAACTACAGCCAAATTTAAATTCCCTTTTTTAAATTTATATCCTTCAAATTTATTTTTCTTTTCAACAGCCATAAGCTTTTAAATACTATTATTAAAAGAAATATTTTGAAAAAGTGAATTTATTAAACATTCTAAAAGATAACAAACAGATCCTATCTTATCTTTACCTTTTTCTATCTATTTTAGGAGCTATCCTTCCAATGATGTCAAATTTCGAATTTGCCAAAGAATATGGAAATAGTTTTGATATCAATAACTTCATTTCCTTAGCTAACGCAAACCCTGCAGCTCAGTCAATTTCTAGAGACTTATTAGTGGGAGCTAGCGCTATTTTCATATGGATAGTGAACGAATCAAAAAAATTGAATATGAAGAACATGTGGGTTGTTTATATTGGAACTTTTCTTATAGCTTTTGCATTTTCTGCACCTTTTTTCTTATTTCTAAGAGAAAGAAGAATTATTGAATTAGAAAAAAATTAACTTTTAAAGATTAATTAAAATAATTTCCTAAATAAAATTGCAAATATAATAAAGCAACAAATTGAAATGGCAAGCCAGATTATTGAAGCATAACCAAATATATCTAAAATGCGTCCCGAAATAAATGGTCCAAAAAAATAACCCATTGCGAAACATTGTGATAATATTGCAAGCGCAAAACCTTTCTTGTTTGAAGGAGCTATTCTGAAAACAACATCTGTTGATGTTGGAAGAAATGAAGCAGTACCTAAACTAACTAATATCAATGCCAAAGAAATAAAATAAAAAGCTAGTATATTTAAATAACTAGATATGAATAATAAAAATGAAGCAAAAGAGAAGTTTATCAAACTAAATTTCAATCCAAATAATCTTTCTTTCTTTGATATCCAAGAACCTACAGGCCATTGTAAAAACAACAATAAAATTAACTGAATAGAAATTATAAGACTAGTAATTTCTTTACTTAATGGATTCCGATATACTCCACCTTTAACAAGATCTAAAGGCAAAGTTACTTGAATCAAAGCTAAAGAAGTGGTTATCAATAAAATAGATAAAATTATCATTGTTGAATTTTTATTCCATTTCAATTGTCCCTGATTAATTGGATCTACTATTTTTTTTTGAAATTTTTCTAAGTTTCTTTTAATAGAAGAACTATTTCTAGAAATTAAATATGTGATAACTAACATGCAAAATATATCATTAATAAAAATTGATTTGGAATACAAAAAGTTCGTCATAAAACCACCTAAGAATACCCCTAGAAATATTCCTAAAGCCTCCGAACTTCTAACAAGAGCATAAGCTTTGCGTGTATCCGTGGGATGGCAAAAATAGGGAACCCCAAACTCGGCTGCAGGCCAATATATACCTGCAGCCGCCCCAACAAATGACTGTCCAATTATGTAAAAAAAAGTATCTTTTGAAAAGATGAGGCATAAGCTAGCAGCAATACTTAGTATTGATGAAGCTATTAATGGAAATTGTATCTCCCCTGTTTTATTTAGATAATTGCCTGTGATAAGTCTCGTTACGGTACCTATTATTGCTGAGATGGTAAACCCCAAGCCAATATCTGTTGCCGTTAATCCAATATTATTAAAAATTAGTGAAGTTAAATAAATAACACCTCCTGCACCAAATGCAGAGTAGAATCTTATTTTGGTTATTAACCTCAAATGATATGGAAATTGAATCCACCAATTTTTGCTAATTTGAAAACTATTTGGACTGATCACAAGTGAAAAACTTTTTTATAATTTTTTTAGGTTTTTGTGGTTTATTTTTTAATAATGGTTCAAAGGCTGCTGAAAAAATAAATATTAAGTTTGAAGAGATGAAAATCCCTCTTACTATAGAACAATTATCAAAATTAGAAAAATACAAAGATGATTCAACAGAATTAATAGATTGGTTAAAAAAAAATGATTTAATAAGATTTTTTGAATTTTCCAAATTTTTAAAATTTCCAGTTTTCAAGGAAGAAGGATTAAATAGAGAAGTATTAAGAAGTTGGATAGGGCGTAAAATTCTCACGGAGTTAAGCAAAACTATTACAGTTCCAAATGATAATAATGGGACAGAAATTTATAACACTATAGAAAATTTATTAGATGAAAAAAAAGAAATTTCAATTTTAGAAATCATAAAGGCATTACCTTCTGAAGATATTTCACTAGATTTTGATAATTTAATCTTAATAATTTCATCTTGGAAAAATGAATTATCAAAGCAACAAGATCTTATATCCAAATTAAATAATCTTGAAAGAACGAACAAAAATAACTTTAAAAATACTAAAGAAAAATCATTTCAAAATCTAATAAAGATTGACAAAAAAATTTATGCTCCTCATCGATCAAAACCTTTTCAAATTGAAATATGGAAAAGTAATAAAACGAATGATAAAGAACTGATAATTTTTATGCCAGGACTTGGAGGTGAAATTAATAATTTCAAATGGATAGGCAATGAATTAGCAAAAAGGGGGTGGCCAATAGCCTTCTTAGATCATAGAGGAAGTAATTTAGAATCCTTCGTAGAAGTACTTGAAGGTAAGGAAGCAATCCCAGGAAGTGCAGACTTTTTCTTATATAGAATTAAAGATTTAGATGCTTTAATAAAAGCTCATGAAAATGGGGAATTTGGTTTTCCTAATGATTCTTATATTTTGATGGGGCATTCACTTGGTGCTTTAATAGCACTTTTGTATGAAGGTAATAAACCGACAGATCAACTAGAAGAAAAATGTGATTCGGCATTAAAAGACCTTGCGGTAACAAATTTATCTAAATTACTTCAATGTCAATTGAGCGAAATACCATTCCCTGAGAAAAATAATACTAATAAGGCCAGTGCGATAATAGGTTTTAATGCATTTGGCAGTCTATTATGGCCAACAGAAAAAGATTCTGGTATTAAAATACCAACTCTCCTTATAGGAGGTACATATGATCTGATTACGCCTTTAATAAATGAACAATTTGTAGTTTTTTCCGCTTTAAATAATTTATCAAATAGGTTTCTAATTATTGAAGGCGCAAGTCATTTTTCTCCCATAAGAATTAATGATGGTTATAAAGAAAATAATGATGTCTTCAAAATAAGTGAATTTTTTATTGGTTCAGATCCAATATTAGTTCAAGATTTATCTGCAAAATTTATAGTTGAATTTTTAAAAAATATTAAGGACCAAAAGATCCCTACCGTAGTCAAAAACCAAAGAGATTTCGGACTTGATTTCCATCTTTTAGATCTTGAAACTATTAAAGAAGTTTCTAAAAATTAGTACTCTATTCTTGGGTCTAAATAGGCAATTAAAATATCCACGAACAGATTTAAAGAAACTATAAGCATGGAAGTAAAAATTACAATCCCTTGAACCAAAGTATAGTCTCTCTGAGAAATAGCTTCATGTAATCTTAAAGCTATACCTGGCCATGAAAAAGTTACTTCGAACAATAGAGCACCGCCTGCTAATGAGGCCAAAGTCAAGCCAGAAATAGTGACAATTGGCAATAGAGCATTGGGCAATGCATGGTTTAAAAAGATCTTTTTACTTGATATTCCTCTAGATTTAGCAGCATTTACGTAATCACTTTTTAATGTCTTATCCAAATTCACTCTTAATGATCTACTGAATATACCACTTAATAAAAAGCCAAGGGTAATAGAAGGAAGTGCGAGATGATAAAGGCTATCTTTCAAAGCAATAAAATTATTTGAAAGAATACTATCTAAAACTAGAAAACCTGTAATTTGAGGTTGTTGCTGAAATATTGGAAATCTACCCCCAATTGGGGAAATATTAAAAAATACAGAAAATATTAATTGCGCTAACATTGCACCCCAAAAAGGTGGGATAGCATATGTGGCAATTCCTAATATTCTCGCAATATAATCAGTCTTTTTACCTCTATTTCTCAAGCCAATAAATCCCAATGGGAATCCTATTAATGTGGCACTTAATATTGAAAAGAATCCAAGCTCAAGACTTGCAGGCAATGACTTAAGAATAATATTAAGGACTGGCTCTTCGGTACTAAGAGATTGACCAAAATCTAAGTGCAATATATTTTTAATATATAAAAAATATTGATTTATTAAAGGTTGATTTAGCCCCAACTTATTTCTTAGAATTTCCCTTGAAACCTCATCGGCACCAGATCCAAGTATGGCATCAACAGGATCCCCTGGAGCAACTCTCAATAAAATAAAAACTAATGAAGAAATTATCCATATCATTATTGGTATTAATGAAATTTTTAATAAGGAATAATTTAGTAGTTTATTTAAATTTCTACTCATCAATTAACCTAAGATCACTCAATGAAATTATTCCTGCGCCATTAAAAATAGGTTTTGATATTTTATTTTGAGACCATGCTTTTTGAGAGGATATCCAAATAGGAATATAAGGGATTGATTTTGCTGCTATTTTTTCAATTTCAACAAGTTTTTCTAATCTTTTAATTCCACTTATTTTTTCACTCTCAATAAATAAACTTTCCACTTTATTAGATCCCCAAAAACTTCCGCTATAAACTGATTCTCCTTTTTTACATATTCCCTCAACTATTTTATTACAACTTAAAAGAGGTGTGAGATAGGCTTCTGGGTCTGAATAAGCACCCGTCCAATCGAGAATAACTGCTGTATAAATTCCTAAACTTAGATTCTTATAAACTGTAGTAGATTCAACCCCATTGAGTTCAATGTAAATACAATCTTTCAAAGAATTTTTAATTTCTTCCTGCCATGTCAGGGCAATAAGCTTATCAGCTGGCACATTAGATCTATAAGTAAGAGGTATTTTCAGAATATTTCCATTACAATAATTTTCTTTTTGCAATAACCTTCTCGCTTCTAAATAATCATATTTAGGCCACAGTTCTTGATTATCTTTTTTTAATATCGGAGGAATAATTGATCTAGATGGTTTCCTTAATCCATAACTTATTTTCTCACTAATTAATTTTCTATTAAGACTTTTTGCCAAAGCCAGTCTTAAATTAAGATTACTTAAGGGATAAGAACTAGTTTTAAGGCTTATAAAACTTAATTCAATGAAAGGGCTATTACCTTCTTTAAACTTTTTATTTTTACTTAAATTATTTAGACTTTTTCTCTGAATATCATCAATTGAGTTTGATAAGAGCACGTCAATTTGTTTACTTTTTAAAGCCCCAAAAAGAGATGATGAATTTGAATATCCCACAAAATTAATGCCCTTATTTAAAGGTTTTTCGCCCCAATAATTCAAATGCGGATCAATTGATTGAACTTCATTAGAAAAACTGGTTAACACATACTTACCAGTCCCAACGAATTTTTCATTTAGAAACTTGTCAGAATATTCTTTGTAAAATGAGGGAGATATTGGAGTTAAATTTACTGATGTAAGTAAACCATTTAAAGAACTTGATGGTTTATTCAAATTTATTATGACTGAATATTCACTTGGTGTTTCTATTGATTTAATCTTATTTCCTAAAATATAGTTCATCGTTCCAATTTTTTTGAATCTATCAAAAGAAAACTTTATTGCATTTGAGTTAAATGAAGTTCCATCATGAAAAAAAACATTTTTTCTTAAATTGACAATTATTTGAAGTCTATCCTTTGAAATAATTGGCATCCCCGAGGCTAATTCAGGTATTAATTCTCCTTTAGAATTTAATTCATATAATGTGTCTCCCAGAGAACTGATTAATTGAATTGCTTTAAGAGTATTAGCTCTAGCTGGATCTAAAGATTCAATTTTCCCAGAACTTGCTACTATGATTTTTTTTGATATTCTTTTTGAGCCACAAGAAGTCTGTAAAAAAGAAATTAAAATAATAAACATTAATAAAACACCTTTTTTTTTCATATTTCTTAAGTACTTAATTATTCTGAAGAATTATTAGAGCAGAAAATTTGTAAGGTTATTTGACTTATTTCTAAAGCAAATGTTTTATTAGAATTACAGGCAAAAGGCCACTCTCTTACCCAACAAATTTTTTTACCTATATTTATACCAATTACTTGAAAAGTCTTATTACTATTTTTAATTTTTACACAGGCACCTTTGTAAAGGTTTTCAGAGCAAATTATATTATTTTTTTCATTTTTATTGCCTAATAGTTTTGAATTAATCATTAAGGTGCTAAAACCAAACACTTACTTTCTTCGGTTTAACAAGCTATAAAGAAATTTGCAAACTATTTTTTTAAATACAACTTAATTGACTTGCAATAATTTTTACTTCATTTAGCGAATTAATTTCATCTTTCGATTTCTCAAAATCTCCATTATGCACCTCATGAGTAATAACGACAATTTCAGCTTTGTCCACACTTGCATCTAGTTGAACAATTGATTCGATGGATACATTATTCTTTCCAAAAACATCTCCAATCTTTCCTATTACACCTGGACTATCAAGACAGATAATTCTGAGGTAATTTTTTTTATTTATTTTTGAAGATCCTATGATATGACATTTTCTCCAGAAATCAAAAGATAATAATGGATCGATTGAATTATTATTTTTTACTGAGGTGGCATGCAGATTTAATATATCTGATACTACTGATGCCGCAGTTGGGCCACTCCCTGCACCTGGACCATAAAACATTATCTCTCCAAGAGGATCAGCCTCTATCAATAAAGCATTGTTAACTCCCTTAACTGTTGCCAATGGATGAGATTTTGGAATCAAAGAAGGTCCTACCCAAATATTTAAAGCAAGTGAATCATTACTATTAATTTGTCCCCTTTCGGAGAGCGCTAAAAGTTTTATTTCAAATCCTAATTTATTGGCATACTCGATATCCTTTAGATTAATTTTACTAATGCCCTCAGAATTTATCTCCTCTCTTCTGATTTTCCCTCCAAATGCAAGTTCACTAAGAATTGAAATCTTATCAGCAGCATCATGGCCTTCAACATCTGCAGTTGGATCAAATTCTGCATAACCGAGGCTTTGTGCCAATTTTAAGGTCTCCTTATAATCAGCTTTTTCATTTGTCATCTTTGAAAGAATAAAATTTGTTGTGCCATTTATTATCCCAACCATTTTTTTTATGCTGTTACTTTTTAATGATCTTTTTAATGGTTCAATTATAGGAATCCCCCCGCAAACTGCCGCCTCTGACAGTACATAAACTCCTTCTTTAGATGCAGTTTTATATATTTCTTCTCCATATCTTGCAATGACTGCTTTATTTGCAGTAACCACAGATTTACCTGATTTTAATGATTGCAGAATAATATCTTTCGCCAAATCAACCCCTCCCATTACTTCAACAATTACATCTATGGAGGGGTCATTAATTAATTTAAATGGATCATCAGTTAATAAATTATTATCTAGCTCAATATCCCTTTTTTTATTAAGATCTTTAACTGCTATTTTTGCAATTTCTATTTCTTTTAGAATTGGATGTGAATCAATTTCAGAACTTAATATTTTATAAATCCCTGAACCTACAGTTCCAAAACCTACAATTCCAATTTTGCATTTTCTCATTTTTTATTTCTTTTAACTTTGAGTTTAATTTTATATTATTAGACCTACAAAAATTCATTTGCTTGAGACTGCATTTTCAATAATATATTTAAAAAACCATTTGATCGTGAAGGAGTTAAGCTTGCTTTTAAACCAGTATCTTCAATAAATTTCTTATTTATTTTAACAACCTCATTTGGTGTTAATTCATTTAGGCCAGTAATTAAAAATGCTAATAAACCCTTGGTTATTAGGGCATCAGAATATCCTTCCCAAAATAATTTACCACCTTTAATATTTGCCTTAACAAAAACTTCTGAAACGCATCCCCTAACTTTATTTTCCTCAACAAGGATTTCACTATTTGGTTCTTTCAATTTTTTGCCTAACCACAAAATGTACTCATATTTTCTTTTCGGATCTTCTGATTTCTTCAACTTTTCTACTAATTTTGATAAATTATTGTATTTTTCCTGAATTTCCATTTTTAAAACTATAAATTTGTCACTTTATTAATGTTCTATTATACAAATATTTCTTTTTCTGTGATGTAGCCTGATAAAGGAATATCCCACTCAGCTCTGGTTAATGGGATCTTACTTACACAATTAGAAGTTAATACTCCAATGCATGGAACATTCCTCCAATTTTTATCTCTTCTTAATTTATCAAAATAACCTCCTCCATAACCTAATCTTGTTAAATTTTTATCAACAGAAAGACATGGAACAAGTATCATGCTTATCTGAAAATGACTTAAAGGGAAAGAGTTATTTGGACTTAGTATCCCCTCAGAATCTTTGGTAAGGGGTCTTTCATCCCATCGATAAAATAACAACTCTTTTTTATCTTCACATCTAGGCAAAGCTAATGAAATTTTTTCCTTAAGACTCCTTATATCTACTTCATTTTTCAGAGGCCAATATATTGCTATATAACCAATATTTTTATATCCCTTAACAAATGAATCCACATACAACCTTACATTCTTTTCTACATTTTCTCTTTGATTAAGAGAAATCTCATCTCTTAGTTTTCTAAACTTGTCCCTCTCCAATTTCTTTTTTACAAAGATAGTCATATTAAATTTTCAGTTAAAGCCATCTTCGTTTAGTTTTGTTAGTGCTATGGCCAATGCATCTGCGGAATCATCAGGTTTTGGAGGTTTTTTAAGTTCTAAGTTATACATAACAGCCTCAAGAATATCTTTTTTAGATGCCTTTCCAGAACCAGCAATGGTTAATTTAATCTGAGCGGGTGAATATTCACTAACATGAATTTTTTTAGAGGCCAATACCATCATAATCACGCCTCTAGCCTGCACCACACTAATGGTAGTGCTTGATCTATAAAAGAAAAATTTTTCTACCGCCGCTGCAGTTGGGTTCCAATGATTTATTAATTCATTAATATCTTGGAATATCTCATAAAGTCTATCTTCTTCTTTTTTATTTTTACATGTCTCAATAACACCGCAATCTAACAATATCTTTTTTTCATTTTCTATTTCAATAATTCCATAACCAACTCTTGCTAATCCGGGGTCAATCCCAATTATTCTCACTGTTATTAAGCTTCAGCTGACAATTGAAATTTTGAAATATTTTCTTTTTCATCTAAATCGAATACTTTACAAAAAGCTTGAATGACTCTTTCACCTGAATCAACTTGTTCTAAAGGATCTTTTCTTAGTCTATGTCTTAAAGAACAAGAAATGACCCTCGCTATATCATCTTCTTGCACTTCAGTTCTGCCCTCAAAGGCTGCAATTGCCCTTGCCGATCTATTTGTGACAATATCTCCACGTAAACCATCAACATCTAGTTCTCCGCAGATTGCAGAAATATTCAATCTTAGATCATCGTCCATTTGAACAGAATTTAATATTTCTTGTGCCTTAATAACCTTTTGTTGAAGTTCATCCTGCTGTTTCTCAACACTCAATGAAAACTCATCTGGATTATCATCAAAAGAAGTTCTTTGATCTACTACTTGAACTCTTAATTCAGCATCTCTTACTGTTTTGACTTCTACACTCATTCCGAACCTATCCAGTAGCTGTGGTCTTAACTCACCTTCTTCTGGGTTACCTGATCCAATGAGGACAAACCTAGCAGGGTGTCGAACTGAGACTCCCTCCCTCTCAACTGTATTCCATCCTGAAGCAGCCGAATCCAAAAGTACATCAACCAAATGATCATCAAGCAAATTGACTTCATCAACATAGAGTAGACCCCTATTCGCTTTTGCTAATAACCCTGGTTCAAATGCCTTAACACCTTCACTCAAGGCCTTCTCAATATCGATAGTTCCACAAAGCCTATCTTCAGTAGCTCCCAAAGGTAAGTCAACCATAGGGACTTGTTTTTGAATAATCTCTAGATTTTCTCCTTGGACAATTTTTTCCAAAACTTCTTTACTCTGCAAATCAGGATCAATTAGAGAACTATTATATGGATCATCTTTAACAACATCAATTGCTGGCAACAAATCAGCTAAGGCTCTGATTGTAGTAGACTTTCCCGTCCCTCTATCACCCATTATCATCACTCCTCCAATTCTTGGATCAATAACATTTAACAATAGTGCTAATTTCATTTCTTCCTGACCAATTACAGCTGTAAAAGGAAAAACTCTTCTTTTCTTTGTTGCAGTCACAGTTTTTGTTTTCTTTAATATTCAAATAATCAATAGATGTTACTTCAGAAAATGTTTTTAGTAAATATCCTTATCAAATTAAAACTACAAAAAACAAAATCTAATTAAATTAATTACGTAGCTAATTTATTTTTGAATTGTTCAAAAACCACTTTATTTGATGAACAATTCCCCTTAATAAATTTATTTCGTGGGTTGATGTATTTGTCCTTAAAATATAATTTTTGAATTTATCAATTTTTGCTCTAGAGGTATGTTTTAAAAGATATCCAACTTCCAGAAGCAATTCCTCTATCTCCACAAACGAATCATGAATTTGTTTTGATGATGCAAGATTAAAAACTTCTAATTCTTGATTAAAATTTCTTTTTGGAGATTTATACAACTCATACAAAGCTATTGAAACTGCATGAGAAAGATTTAAAGAGGGATTATTCTTAGATGTAGGAATATTAAAAGTCTTATTTGCCAGAAGTAATTCATAATTAGTCAAGCCTCTATCTTCTCTTCCAAAAACAATTGCTAAATTATTTATCTTTTCAAAAGATGAAACCCAGTTAAATATTTCTTCAGAAGATTCAAAAAATGAATCTTTACCTACATCAATCCTTCCACAAGATGCGAGAACTAAATCACAATCAGATATTGCTTTTTCAAGATTTTCAAAAATCTTACAATGATCAAGATATTTTTTACCTCTAAGAGCCATTTTTTTTGCTTCTAAAGAAAATATTTCGCATTTTGGAGAAACAATTCTTAATTCTTCAACTTCAAAGTTTGAACATAATCTTGCAACACTCCCAACATTTAAAGGACCATGAGGTTCAACTAATATGACTTTTAAATTAGAAAAATTCTTCACCAAAATTATTCAAGACTATGTAGATATTTTAATAAATTAGACATATTTAAAGGATCAATTTCAAAACTTGGCATGGGAGGTGTAAGCCCGCCAGTAACTTGTTTTATTATCTCTTTGTCATTTAAACGTTGAGTTATTGAGTGTAAATCTGGGCCCACCAATCCTCTTGCTGTAATTCCATGACAACCAACACAATTCATCTTAAAAAGAGCATCTCCTTCCTCAGTAGATCCACTAAGCTCGAGAGTTTCAAGAATATATTTATTATCTTCAGGCTGATTAATGAAAAATATTGAAAAACATACTAAGAAAACAGCTAAAACAATAAGAAACTTTTTCAAGAATTCTTTTTTAAGATCTTTTTCTGCTGCAGATGATGAAGATGTTGACACAAAAAATAATCTCTATGTAACAATTGTGAATAAGAAATTCAAAAAAGGCAAAAAAATGATCGAGCCTCTTCTATGTGGAATTGTTTTAGGGTTAGTTCCCATAACTCTTCTAGGATTATTCGTTAGTGCATGGAATCAATATAGAAGAGGTTCAGGAATGTTAGACATTGATTAAGAATGTTAATCTAGACTGACCATAGTCCCTAACATCTATAATCTCCCATAAAGCACTTTTTTCAATATTTAGGTTTGGAGAATGTTCACAAATAACTAATGAATCCTTTTTCAAAAAATTACAGTTAAATATTTGATTTAAAACTAATTCATAGAAATCAACGTCATATGGTGGATCTAAATAAATAAAATCAAATTTTAATTTGTTCAAATCCATAATTCGAGAAGACAAGTTCCTATCGTAATTTGGTTTTGTCCAATTCAAAACGTCTTTACAAATAACATCAATATCATTTTTTCTATTATCTGCATCTTGCAAAGAAAGTAGATTTTTTAAACAAATTTTTGAGTTATTTTTGTTTTTTTCTATTGCAATAATTTTTCTTGCTCCATGGTTATATGCTTCACAAGAAATAGCTCCTGTTCCACTAAATAAATCTAACCAATTACTATTCTCAACTCTATCATTCAAAATATTAAATATTGCCTCTCGAACCCTCAAAGTTGTTGGTCTTGTATAAATATTCTTTGGACTTTGTAGTTTTTTACCACCTATTAATCTTAAGTTTGTCTTCATCAGTAATTATCAGTTATTGAATATTGCTAAGCCATCTTCTCAAAAGTTTTTCTCCTGTTTTACCAGATTTTTCTGGATGAAATTGACATGCCAATAAATTTTCATACTCAATTATCGCTGTTAATTTTTCAGGACCATAATTGACCTGTGCTGCAATAATATTGTAGTCATCTGGGATTGCATGATAAGAATGTACAAAATACACCCAATTATTTAATTCTTCTAAACCTAATAGAGTATTTGTCTTTGTAGGTAAAAGTTGGCACCAACCCATATGGGGAATTCTTTGGTTAACTAAAGTTGGTATTTTATGTATTTTCCCATTTAAAACGCCTAATCCTTGAACTTTTCCCTCATCACTAGATTCAAAAAGGAGTTGAAGGCCTAGACAAATACCTAAAAAAGACTTCCCACTTTTAATCCAATTTTTCAAATCAGTTATCAAGTCCGTATTTATAAGATTTATCATCGCAGGATCAAATGATCCAACTCCAGGGAGTATTATGGCCTTACAAACATTTGCTTCAGTAAAGTTTTTAATTAAAAGTATTTCTTCTCCAAGACTTTCAAGAGATTTGGTGACGGAATGAATGTTTCCCATCCCATAGTCTATAAGTCCAATTTTATGCAAAGCTCTTTATTTTATAAATGCTTAGTTAAGGTGCTCGAAAGCGTTGCTTTTGGTACAGCCCCAACTACAGTATCAACCTTTTGACCTCCTTTAAAGATCATTAATGTTGGAATACTCCTAATTCCATATTGACTAGCAACATTCGGGTTCTCATCTGTATTTAATTTGAAAACTTTAATTTTCCCTTCAAAGTCTTTTGAGATTTCTTCTACAACAGGTGCAACCATCCTACATGGACCGCACCATGGTGCCCAAAAATCGACTAATACTGGTAGATCACTTTGTAGTACTTCCTTGTCAAATGAAGAATCAGTTACGGCTGGAGCTGATGACATAATTTAAATATTCCTTTAGAGAATTTAGCAGGCAATTCTTTTAAGTGATGATTTCATTACAGATAAAATAATATAAGTAACAAAATATCAAAAAAAAGCCCGATTAATCGGGCGATTAAGTGTGTGAGGAGTATGGGGTTTCCCCCATTTTTTAATGATAACTCCTAATGTGAAATTTGTTCAATTTAAATAATTAAATCACTAAGGTTTTATAATTTTACCTAAATAAACTACTTACCCATTCCTAACTGTTGAGCTTTTTGATAAACCTTACCCTCAGTAAGAAGAGATGGTGCAATAACTATTTCAACCTTTTGCATTTCTTTGATATTTTTAGCCCCAAGAGTGCTCATTGATGTTCTAATAGCCCCTAATAAATTATGAGTCCCATCATCAAGCAAGGCAGGTCCTTTAATTATCCTTTCTAATGATCCTGTAGACCCAACTTCAATTCTTGTACCCCTTGGCAATATAGGACTTGGAGTGGCCATGCCCCAGTGAAATCCTTTACCAGGAGCATTTGAGGATTTAGCTATTGGTGAGCCAATCATTACAGCATCTGCGCCACATGCTAAACATTTACAAATATCTCCTCCAGTCACAATTCCTCCATCTCCAACAATAGGAATATAACGACCACTTTCCTTAAAATAATCATCTCTTGCAGAACTACAATCAGCAATTGCAGTTGCTTGAGGAATCCCAATTCCTAAAACACCTCTTGAAGTACATGCCGCTCCAGGGCCTATTCCAACCATTAATCCTGAAACACCAGATTTCATAAGAAGTTTGGCAACCTCATAAGTAACACAATTACCAGCTACAACTGGGACTTTCAAAGATTGACAAAGTTCTTGAATATTGAGGGTCTCTTTACCTTCTTTACCATGATGCTCAGTTGAAACGACTGTCCCTTGAAGGAAAAATAAATCTATTTTCGAATTGTTTAGTGTTTCTTTAAATTTAATTGCTGCTTGAGGAGTACCACTAAAGGCAGCAATACCTCCTCTTTCTTTAACTTCGTTTATTCTCTTAATAATTAATTCTTTCTTAACGGGTTCACTATATAGCTTTTGCATTAAAGGGACAAAATCATTTTTCCCTACTGATGCTATTTGATTTAGTATTTCATCTGAATTTTCATATCTAGTTTGTATACCCTCCATATTAATAACACCTAGGGCACCTAATTTAGTGAGTTCTACGGCCGTATTAACATCTACTACGCTATCCATAGCACTTGCCACAATTGGGATTTCTCTCTTTATCTCACCTATTTCCCAGGAAGGGTCAGTCAAATCATAATCAAGTGTTTTTCTACCAGGGACTAAAGCTATTTCGTCAATGCCATAAGCCCTTCTGACTTTTTTGTTTAAACCAAGTTCAATATTCACGGAATTTTGCCTTTATTTTGATTAAATTAACAACTAAAGGGGTAATAAGCCAAGGTTTATTCAAAAACAACAGGTTTTTTTTTAATTTGTGTGTAAATGTGAGTATTTGGGAATTAAATATATATTTTTTTTTATTCATTATGACAATCAGGGATTATTATTAAAGAAAGGTTTTTTGTATGTCTGATATTATAGATTCCGGCAAATCTGGATATAGCGAAGATAACGATCGAATTATTCAGACCGACCTAAGGAATGAGATGTCTCGCTCTTATCTTGAGTATGCAATGAGCGTGATAGTTGGTCGTGCGCTTCCAGATGCAAGGGATGGATTAAAGCCTGTGCATAGAAGAATTCTTTATGCAATGTATGAACTTGGATTAACTAGCGGAAGACCTTACAGGAAATGTGCAAGAGTTGTTGGAGAAGTTCTTGGTAAATACCACCCTCATGGAGACACTGCTGTCTATGATGCTTTGGTTAGAATGGCACAGGATTTTTCCATGAGGATGCCACTTATAGATGGTCATGGAAACTTTGGTTCTGTAGATAACGATCCTCCTGCAGCTATGAGATATACAGAATCGCGCCTACAGTCCCTTACAGATGAAAGCTTATTAGAGGATATTGAATCTGAAACTGTAGATTTTGCCGATAACTTTGACGGTTCTCAACAAGAGCCAACAGTTTTACCCGCTAGGATTCCTCAACTACTCTTAAATGGATCATCTGGAATAGCCGTAGGAATGGCGACTAACATTCCACCCCATAACCTAGGAGAATTAATTAATGGTCTCAAATCAATAATTAAAAACCCTGCTATTGAAGATAGAGAACTTTTTGAATTAATTAAGGGTCCTGACTTCCCTACTGGAGGTCAAATTTTAGGAAGAGAGGGTATCAGAGAAACCTTCAAAACAGGAAGAGGTTCAATAACCATGAGAGGTGTAGCCAATATTGAGCAAGTTAAATCTGCTGGAAGGGTAGAAAAAGATGCAGTAATAATTACAGAACTTCCTTTTCAAACTAATAAAGCAGCATTGATAGAGAGAATTGCTGACTTGGTTAATGAGAAAAAATTAGAAGGTATTTCTGATATCAGAGATGAAAGTGATCGAGATGGTATGAGAATTGTTATCGAGCTAAAAAGAGATGCATACCCCCAAGTAGTTTTAAATAACTTATTTAAGTTAACTCCTCTACAAAATAACTTTAGTGCAAACATTTTAGCTTTAGTTAAAGGAGAGCCAACGACTCTTTCACTAAGGAAAATGTTAGATGTATTTCTAGATTTTAGGGTAGAGACAATAAAGCGTAGAACTCGATTTTTATTAAAAAAGGCAGAAGAAAGAGATCATATTGTAAAAGGCCTTTTAGTAGCACTGGAAGCTATGGACGCAATTATCAATCTTATAAGATCCGCAAAAGATACAGCTTCAGCTCGAGAAAAATTGCAATCTGATCATGAGCTATCTTCTACCCAGGCAGAAGCAATTTTACAAATGCAGTTAAGAAGATTAACAGCTTTAGAATCAGATAAAATCAAAAGCGAACATGATGAATTAACTCAAAAGATAATCCAATATCAGCAAATATTGAATAGTAAAGAACAAATTTTCGAAATCATTCATGAAGAACTTAATAAAATCAATGAAAGATTTTCTTCTCCAAGAAAAACAGAAATACTTGATTTAGGTGGTGGTTTAGATGATATAGATCTTATAGCTAATGACAGATCTGTTGTTTTATTAACTGAAGCAGGTTATTTAAAAAGAATGCCTGTTAATGAGTTTGAATCTACCAGTCGTGGGTCAAGGGGTAAAGCGGGCACAAAGACCCATGAAGATGATGACGTAAAACTTTTTATAAGCTGTAACGATCATGATACTCTCTTACTTTTCAGCGATAGAGGGGTTGCTTATGCCCTCCCGGCATATAGAGTTCCCATGAGCAGCAGAACTGCAAAAGGTACGCCATCAGTTCAACTTCTCCCAATACCAAGAGAAGAAAAAATAACTTCACTTGTCGCAGTGGATTCTTTTGAGAATGACTGTTATCTATTAATGTTAACAAAGGCTGGATTCATAAAAAGGACATCACTTTCTGCTTTCTCAAAAATTCGCTCGAATGGATTAATCGCCATTAATCTTGAGGATGGAGACGCCCTAACATGGGTCAGATTATCAAAAGAAGGTGATAGTGTTTTAATTGGATCAAGAATCGGAATGGCAATTCATTTCAGACTAAATTTAAACGAATTAAGGCCACTTGGCAGGACAGCTAGGGGGGTCAAATCAATGAACCTTAAAGAGGGAGATAATCTTGTATCCATGGATGTTTTGACATCTGATTTAGTTGAACAATTAGCTAAATTTGACGATATTACTAAAGAAATTGATGAGAATCTTGAAGTTAACTCTTCAGATGGTCCGTGGGTATTAATAGCCAGTGCATTTGGACTAGGCAAAAGAGTACCTGTAACCCAGTTTAGATTACAAAAAAGAGCAGGCATGGGTTTGAGAGCGATAAAATTCAGAATTAAAGATGATGAGCTGGTTTGTTTGAAGGTACTTGGCGAGGGAGAAGAATTACTTTTTGTCACCGAAAAAGGTGTAATAGTCAGAACAAACGCCGATAAAATCTCCCAGCAATCCAGAGCGGCTACTGGAGTAAAATTACAAAGATTAGACGAAGGTGATCATTTATCTGAAGTGGTATTGGTACCTCGAGAACAATTAGATGAAAAAGATCAACTTAGCTCTGGGGAAGGAAATTAAAAAATCAATTATTAATTAAATTATATGGAAATACTTGATATTTTAATTTTAGGTTCCGGTCCTGCAGCATTATGTTTAGCTTCAGAATTAGCCAAGCAGGATCTTAAAATTAAGGGAATATCAACTAAATCTCCAAATGAAAAATGGGAGAATACATACGGTATATGGGCATCTGAATTAGAGGAATTAGGATTAGAGTCTTTGTTATCTCACCGATGGTGTAAAACAGTTAGTTTTTTTGGTAATGGTGAAAATAAAAAAGGTGATACTCCAACAAAACACAACTACGATTATGGTTTAATAAATCAAGAAGCCTTTCAAAATGAACTTTTAAAAAAATGTAAAGGGATTGAATGGTTGAATGAAACAGCAAAAGATATTAAAGAAAAAAATAAACTATCTGAGGTAATTTGTTTTTCAGGTTTAAGAATAAAAGCAAGGTTAGTTATTGACGCAAGTGGCCATAAAACTAATTTCGTAAAAAGACCAAATCAAAATGAAATTGCTCAACAAGCTGCTTACGGAATCGTCGGTAAATTTACATCCCCACCTGTTAATAAAGAACAATTTGTTTTAATGGATTTTCGTTCAAATCATTTAAATAATGAAGAAAAATTAGCATCTCCATCCTTTCTTTATGCAATGGATCTTGGAAATGAAACTTTTTTTGTTGAAGAAACCTCACTAGCTAGTTATCCTGCATTATCGCAAGAAAATCTTAAAAAAAGACTTTTTAAAAGACTCAATAGTAAGAGTATTAAGGTAAGTGAAATTTTTCATGAAGAGAATTGCCTTTTTCCTATGAATTTACCCCTGCCATTTAAAAAACAATTTGTACTTGGTTTCGGAGGGGCCGCAAGTATGGTTCATCCTGCATCAGGATATATGATCGGATCTTTATTAAGGAGGGCTCCACTCCTTGCAGAAAAATTAGCAATCTTCTTAAAAGACACTAATTTAAGTTCTATAGAGCTAGCGACAAAAGGTTGGGATATCCTATGGCCTTACGAATTAATACAAAGGCACAAACTTTACCAATATGGTCTAAGACGATTAATGAGTTTTGACGAAAGTAAATTAAGAAGCTTTTTTTCAAATTTCTTTAGATTATCGACCAATGAATGGGTAGGTTTTCTTACTAATACACTTCCACTTCCAAAACTGATTTACGTGATGAGTAAGATGTTTATAAATTCACCTTTAAAAGTAAAACTAGGAATGCTTAAGTTAAATTAGTATTTTTATTTTTGCCAATCATCAATATTAATATCTGGGAAAACATTATCTTCTTTCTCAATATCTTCAAGAAGTTTTAAATTAATAATGGAATGATTTTTAATCATTTCAACCAATTTCCAGAACCTGAATAAGTGTCTCTCTATCCTCTCTTTTGCAAGTTCAGTTGTGGTCCCAGCTCTTAGAATAAAACTCCAATCTGAGGATTCAGAAAGAAGTAGTTCTCTTGCAGCTTGCTTTAAGAGTCTTGAAGATAAATCATTATTAAAATTTTTCGAGCATAATTGAACAAATGTTGAGCCTGCTTTTGTGATTTCTGGAACGATCCATGCATTTGCATCGTTAATCCAATAATTATGGTAACCACCTTGTCCCCAGCTTGACGGCGAAGGGTCACAAATCTGAATATTTGGCTTCTGCATTAAGAATTCTTTTAAATTTGTAAGTTTAATTGAATATTTACTTGATTTCTTTAAAATATTTTCAATAAAAAAAGGTCCCTCATACCACCAATGACCAAATAACTCTGCATCAAATGGAGCTACCAATAAAGGCTTAAAGGAAGAGGATAAAGTTAATTTTTCTAATTGTTTGGATCTCGCTAAAAGATAAGTATCAGCATGTTCTGCAGACTTATTTTTGGCTTCATTTTCTAAATAAAACTTCTTTTTCCCTAATGGTGCGCTTTCATCTGTAATCTTATGAAACTTTAAACCCAAGGGTCTTTGTGTTGAAATGCCTTTCTTTTGGAGCTTAGAGACAGGTAATTCCCACCCCAAATCTTTGTGAAATTCCCTATAGACTTTATTGCCCGGGAATCCATCCTTAGCTGACCAAACGGGTAAGGTTGACTCACTATCTCTTCCAAAAAATGCAACTCCTTTTTTTGAGCATATTGGTGCATATACACCATACCTAGGCCTTGGTCTGGAATTAAGAATCCCATGACCATCTAAGATTGTATATCTAATTCCAGAATTAAATAGTATTTCATCTAAATTTTCATAATATGCGCATTCAGGTAACCAAATACCTAAAGGCTTTGTTCCAAAAATATTTTCATGGCTTCTAATAGCTGTATTAATTTGTCCTTTAATAGTTTCAGGATTCTCCCTTAGAATTGGCAAATATCCGTGAGTAGCCGCACAAGTAATAATATCCAAATTTCCAGAGTTATTTAAAACCCTAAACTTCTCAATTAAATTTCCAGAACAATTTTGCCAATATAAGTATTTTTCATTAAGATTCTTCATTAAAAATGCAGAGGCATTTTTTTCTTCTAGTGGCAATTCGTTTAAGAAATCATTCCTTGTTTCAATCCAGCTTGGGAAAGTTTCTTGAATTTGTTTATTATTTAGAAGTGATAGTAACGTTGGAGACAAACTAATAGTAAGTTTTGTATTGTCAGGATTTTCATTTTTGGAAGATTCTATTGATTGAAGTAGTGGTATATAACATTCCAAAATCGCCTGAAATAACCAATCCTCTTCTAAGGAGTTTTTTTCATTTTTTCTGACATAAGGGAGATGAGCATGTAAAACTATCGCTAACTGACCTAAAACATTTTTTTTGGGGTATTGCCCATTCATACTTTGTTATAGTTTATGCCTTTAATTCTATAAAAAATCAAAATTAACCTTCTATAAAAAGGAAGCTTTAATCCTAAAAGAATACTTTAATAATTAAAAAATTTTATTTTTTTTTCAGAATTTTAACCAATATTGTTAAGTTATAAACTTGCATCAAATTTTTATTGAACAAAATCTAGTCAAATTTTTTTAATTAGCTTAAAATAAGTTTAAATTACTCCATCTTATGTCAAAAGATCCCGGAAGAATTTTGATATTTGATACAACTCTTCGAGATGGAGAGCAATCTCCTGGTGCCAGTTTAAATCTTGAAGAAAAACTTGCTATCGCCCATCAATTAGCAAGATTAGGAGTTGATGTTATTGAGGCTGGATTCCCTTTCGCAAGTCCAGGTGATTTTAAAGCCGTTAATAAAATTGCCAATGCCGTAGGGAAAGAAAATGGCCCTATAATTTGTGGTTTAGCTAGAGCGTCTAAAGGAGATATAAAAGCATGTTACGAAGCAGTAAGTCCAGCTCCCAAGAAAAGAATACATACTTTTATTGCCACAAGTGATATTCATCTTAAACATAAACTTAAAAAATCCAGAAAAGATGTTCTTCAAATAGTTCCAGAAATGGTTAATTATGCAAAATCATTGGTAGACGATATTGAATTTTCTTGTGAAGATGCTTCGAGGAGTGATCCTGATTTTTTATACGAAGTAATTCAACTTGCAATTTCTGCAGGAGCTACAACAATAAATATTCCTGATACTGTTGGATTCACAACTCCTAGTGAATTTGGCAAATTAATTGCCGATATAAATAAAAATGTCCCAAATGTTGATGAGGCAGTAATTTCGGTTCATGGTCATAATGATTTAGGTTTAGCGGTAGCCAATTTTCTAGAGGCATTAAAAAATGGAGCAAGGCAACTAGAATGTACTATTAATGGAATAGGTGAAAGAGCCGGGAATGCCTCTCTTGAAGAATTAGTAATGGCACTGCACGTTAGGAAAAGTTTTTTTAATAGTTTTTTCAAAAGAAATCCAGATTCACCAACTCCACTTACTGCTATAAGAACAGAAGAAATAACAAAAACCTCCAGACTTGTTTCCAACCTTACTGGAATGACTGTACAACCTAATAAAGCAATTGTGGGAGCAAACGCCTTTGCACATGAGTCAGGCATTCATCAGGATGGGGTTTTAAAAAATAGGCTAACTTATGAAATTATCGATGCAAAAACTGTTGGATTGAGTGACAACAAAATATCTTTGGGAAAACTTAGCGGAAGAAGTGCAGTAAGAGCAAGATTAGAAGAGATGGGATATGATTTGAGTCGAGAAGATTTAAACGATGCTTTTGCTCGTTTTAAGGATTTAGCTGACAGGAAAAGAGAAATCACTGATAGAGACTTAGAAGCAATTGTTAGTGAACAAGTACAGCTCCCAGAAGCCAAATTTCAATTAAGTCTTGTACAAGTAAGTTGCGGTAACGCATCTAAACCTACTGCCACCATTACGCTTCTAAACACAGAAGATAATACTGAGGATACTGCCGTATCAATAGGGACTGGACCCGTTGATGCTGTATGCGAGGCTTTAAATAAATTAGCAAAAGTTCCTAACGAATTAATCGAATTTTCTGTTAAATCAGTAACAGAAGGAATTGATGCTTTGGGCGAAGTAACAATAAGAATTAGAAGGGATAATAAAATATATTCTGGTCACTCTGCTGATACGGATGTTGTAGTTGCTGCAGCGAATGCTTACGTTAATGCTTTAAATAGGCTTGTATTTTCCGAGAAAAAAAATTCAATTCACCCGCAATTTGATAATCTAGAAAACCCGAATAAAACATTTCTATCTAATTACACCAATTAAGTTATTTCTTAAGAATATAAATTATTTCTTAGGAATATTAAGTAGCATTAAAAATAGTCTCTTAATATTGTAGATTAATCTAATAGTTAAAGCAGTAAATAATGAGAGAAAGGTTATTAGGATATTGGGTACTTTCATGGGTTGGGTTAATCAGCAATATAACTGCACTTCCAATAATCGCATTAATAATTAGTTATGGACCTCCACTAAAAGTTGCGAATATAACTCTTGCCATAAGTCTTGGATGGCCTGCTGCGATCGTTGGAATAGTTTCATCAGCAGCTCTTTTAGCAGAGAGAAAATGGGGAGTAACATTAACTTTAGTATCACTATCAATGGTAATTTCAGGAACAGGTCCTTATTCAGTGGTAAGACTCATAACCCTTAAAGACATTTTTGGAATTGGTGGGTTTACTCTTTTAACAACTATATTAAGCACGTTAGCTCTTTTTTATTGGTGTAATCCAAAACATCGAAGAAGTATTAGGCTATAACCAAACAACCTAAAAGAAAATCAAGAAAAAGTATTGTTCTTGCTTGTTGGATACTGAATTCTTCTATGTCTAATTCTTTTCCATACATTTAAAAACGCTCTTCTTATTAAAAAAATTTCACCTTTCGACAAATTACTATCGTCTAATTGACCATCTTTTTGACGTGAGTAGATAATTTTAGATATTATTTCTAAAGCTTCTTTATCTGATGCATTAATATTCATAGCTCTTAGTGCTGCTTCACATCCATCAGCAAGCATTAAAATAGCTGTTTCTTTTGACTGAGGAACAGGTCCTTTATATCTAAAATCATTTTCATTAATATTGAGATTTTTTTCTTTAGCTTTATGAAAAAAATATCCCATTTTTAGAGTGCCTTGATGTTCTGGGATAAAATTTGCTATTGGTTTAGGTAGTCTATTTTTTCTTGCATAGTTTAATCCTTCATCAACATGCGCTTGTAAAACTTCTGCACTTCTAATAGGATCATCTATTTCATCATGTGGATTTTTTGAACCATCCTGATTCTCTATAAACCAATTAGGGGCATGTAACTTACCAACATCATGATATAGCGCTCCAGTTTTAATTAGATCAATATCACCTCCAATCATTCTTGTTGCTTCCTCTGCTAAGCCACATATAAGTAGAGTATGTTCAAAAGTACCGGGAGCTTCAAGAGACAATCTTCTTATAAGAGGTTTCTCCTTATCAGCCAATTCGAGTAATCTTGCTTTAGTTAATAATCCAAAGATCGATTCAAAAATAGGAATAAATAAAATAGTAAAAAGCATTACTATTGCCAATAGTAAGGAATCAGAAAATATGTCCCGGTTAGCTAAAACAAAATCTTGCTTATTAAAAAAATAAATTTTATCTTTACCTATTAATACCCATTGACTCAATAATGATCCTATGGGGACAAAAATAGATAGTTGAAGTAATTGAGCTCTACTTCTTATTCTTCCTCCAAGAAGAGATACTACTGAAGCGCAAATTAACAAAATAAAAAATAAATTATTATTTATAGTAACTGCTGGGTCTGGCCAACTAAGGCTTGCTATTGATACCCAAGCTAAAGCTGTTATGCTTCCCATTCCTTGAGATATTATTAACGCAGGAGGAATTATCATAGATAATGGACTTATGGTAGAAGCTAAGACTAATTTCGCAGTTTGTACTGCTAAAAGAAGAGTAATGATCAAGATGATCTGTCTTGAAGAGATTGTGGGATTCTCCTTTTTTGAAACTAATATCAAAATTCCGGAACTAATAAGTATTTCAGTAAAGGTCCAAAGCCAAGAAAAAATATCTGTGATATTTAAAGGCGAGATAAGAAGAAGTTTATAAGAAGAAATTATAGAAATTAAAATGCATACTAAAAAAATTATGAGATTATCTATTCTTGAAACTTTAATTGGTTCTTTTAGTGGAACTTGACTCCTCCTCCACAGATAAAACATTTTTTTCAGGGTGGTTGTTATGTTTTGCACAGAATATAAATAAATCTATTTGAATAATTTAAAATTATAGGCATGCTAGGTGTAAAAAGGAGATCTTTTTCTAAATGTCATTAAAATTAGACGGTAAAAAATTATCTCTTAAAATTGAAGAAAGATTAAAAGATTATATCTCTAGTAATAAAAAAATTGCACAAAGAGCTCCCGGTTTAGCTGTAATAAGAATAGGCGAAGACCCTGCGAGCGGTGTTTACGTTAAGAACAAAGAAAAAGCATGTTCAAGGATTGGAATAAAAAGCTTTATCTTTCATCTAAAAGATGCTGTAGAGCAAAAAGAAGTTGAACAATTAATAATCAAACTTAATTCAGATAAGGATATTGATGGAATGTTGCTACAACTTCCCATCCCAAAGAAATTTGATGAGCAAAAACTGATAAGTCAAATTAATCCAAGCAAAGATGTAGATGGATTGAATGAGATAAACATCGGCAAATTAGTAAAAAATGAGCCTGCAATGAGATCATGTACACCCGCAGGAATTATTAATTTATTAAGATCCCAAAATATTACAATTGAAGGAAAGAAAATTGTTGTTATCGGAAGAAGTTTACTTGTTGGGAAACCCCTATCGCTTATGTTGTTAAATCTGAATGGCACGGTAACAATGACTCATTCAAAAACATTAAATTTGAATAAAGTCTGTAAAGAAGCTGACATACTAATTGCGGCTGCAGGAAAACCCAATCTTGTAGATTCGAGTTTTGTGAAAGAAGGAGCAGTAATTATTGATGTTGGAATACATAGATTAAAAAGTTCGGATAAAAATCAATCCAGATTATGTGGAGATGTATTATTAGAAGATATCATTTCTAAAGTATTTGCTTACACACCTGTACCTGGAGGTGTTGGACCAATGACAGTAACAATGTTACTTGTAAATACTATTTTTAGCTGGCAAAAACAATTTGGTTTATCATCAAATCTTAATGACCTTTTGCCATAAACTCCAAGATGAAAAAAATTTTACTAAAGTCATAAAATGATTGAAGTCATAAATAGTATTTCTGATTTTGAAGAATATCTTAAAAACACAAAAAAGGTTGTAGAAGAAGCACTTGATTTTTCTTTGGGCCCTGAGAATCCAGAAATTTTAAGAGAATCAATGAGATATTCCCTCTTAGCCGGAGGGAAAAGGATACGTCCAATTTTATGTTTAGCATCTTGTTCACTGGCCGGAGGAGAACCATCTCTAGCTGTTCCTACTGCAGTAGCGATAGAAATGATACATACAATGTCCTTGATTCATGATGATCTGCCCGCCATGGATAATGATGACCTGAGGAGAGGCAGACCAACGAATCATAAAGTATATGGAGATGCAATAGCTATTCTTGCGGGCGATGCTTTATTAACAAGGGCATTTGAAATGGTCTCCTTAAGAAGCCCTGGAGTCGATCCAACTAGATTATTAAGTGTAGTTGGTGAATTATCCCTTGTTGCAGGTGCACCAGGCCTAGTCGGGGGACAAGTTGTTGATTTAGAATGCGAAGGTAAAGAAGTTGACCTTGAAACTCTTGAATATATACATCTTCATAAGACAGGAGCTTTATTAAAGGCCTGCGTAAGAACGGGCGCTATGATCGCAGGCGCTAATGAAAAAATATTACAAGCTCTAACAACATATGCAGAGGGAATTGGTTTAGCCTTCCAAATAATAGATGATATTCTTGATTTAACTTCCAGTAGTGAAAAGCTTGGTAAAACAGCTGGCAAAGATCTTTTAGCTGACAAAACTACTTACCCTAAATTGCTTGGAATGGAGGAGTCAAAGAAAAGAGCATTTGATTTAGTTGAAAAAGCAAAAAAAGCCATTGAACCTTGGGGAACAGATGCAAAATACTTAATATCATTAGCCGACTTTATTACAAATAGAGACAGATAAATAGTTTTAATTTATGTCAGAGTTTTTTGCCTTTTTTAATAATTCAGTTCTTTTCTGGAGCTTATTATCCTGCTTACTAGCTCAATTTTTTAAAATTTTATTCAATTTCTTTTCAACAGGAGAGATAAGATTCGGAATTATGTTCGAGACGGGTGGTATGCCTTCAAGTCATTCCGCCTTAATAACTGGTGCTTCATCTGGTATAGGTTATGAATTAGGATTTGATAGCTCAATATTCGCATTATCAGTCGCTGTTGCACTAATAGTTATGTATGACGCTAGTGGTGTGCGAAAATCAGCTGGAATTCAAGCTGCTGAAATCAATAAACTATCAAAAAAACTAAACCCCCAATCTGAATTACTTTTAAAAGAAACCCTTGGCCATTCAAAAATTGAGGTCATGGTGGGGAGTTTTTTAGGACCGTTAATTACTTTGCCTGGAATGTTTTTTTTAGGTTCTCCTACCAAAATAATTAATTTGATAATAAATTAAGAATCCTTTGAAATAGTTATTTGAGTGGCATCTATAAAGTTTTTTGCAACTTCTGGAGAACTTGGCAAATGTAAGTGAATCCAACTTGCATGTAATTTTTCATCAAAAAAACCTTCATTTTTGTATTCAGTATTCCAAGATTTAATTTTCCATGGACAAGAAAGTTTCTTACCATGCTCAGCTTTTATTAAATCAAGTTCAGATAAATTATTTTCAATTTCCCAATAATGAAATTCATGTCCTCTAGTTAATTGATTTTGTTTGATGATCGGAGTATCTTTTAAACCCTCAATGTATCTATAACCTACTGAAAGTTTACTTTTTTTTGATCTGAAAGGCAGGATCCCACTCATTTTATGATTATTACCATTTTCATCTTTTATAAAGTCTCCTAAGATCATCATCCCTCCGCACTCTGCATAAATAAATCCATTTTTGCGGAATTTCCTTAACGAATTTAAACTTTTTTTAGAGTTACTTATATGATTAGCATATTTTTCAGGGAAACCCCCAGGAATAATTAAAGAAGATGCCTCATTAGGTATTTCTTCATCATCATAAATACTCCATGAAATCAATGGAATTCCTATTTCACTCAAAAACTCCTTAGTTTCAGGGTATTGAAAATGAAAGATTTTATCCTCTGCAATTGCGATGGGTTTAATTTTGTCTATTTTAATATCTTCAAAACTGACAGAATTATATTTTCTCTTTTGAGGAGATTTCAGGAATTTAATAAGAGAAAATACATCAAGATTTCTTTCGGCAAAATCTGCAAAATATTCAACATCAATTTCTTTACCATTATCCAATGGAGATATCAAACCCAAACTAGCTTTTTTTAAAGTTATTTTTGAGTCAGATGGTAAAAAACCAAAAATTTCGATATTTTCATTTTTAAAAACTTCTTCGATTAATTTTTTATGTCTATCTGAATTAACGTTATTAAATATAATTCCTGCTATTGACAACTTACTATCGAAATCTCTAAAACCTCGAACAGTCGCCAAAAGAGAAGCTACTTGACCTCTAGCATTAACAATAAAAATTACTGGGGCACTAAGAAGTTTTGAGATATTTGCTGTGCTTGAGTAGGTTGTTGACCCTAATCCATCAAATAGGCCCATTGCTCCTTCAATTAATGAGAATTCATATTTAAAAGAATGTTTAAAAAAAATTTCTTGCACCCATTCCTCACCACTTAAAAAAATATCTAAATTCCTACAAATAGGTTGGCCAATTGAACTAAGTTGTTGTTGATCAAGATAATCTGGGCCAACCTTGAAAGTTTGTATCTTTATACCTTTTGAGAACGCCCAACAAGATATCAAAAGTGATAATGTAGTTTTCCCACTATCAGTTGAAGGAGAAGAAATTACACAAGGCATTTATTAGTTATTAAAACCATTAAATATTTGAAGGGCTATTTTAATAGAATTTTCAAAAAGAGGACTTGTATCACCTCTACTACTTCCCAATAATTTACTAACGTCATACTCTGATGAGGAAAAAGAATTTGGAACAACTTGTTCTATTAATTCCATATTAGCCATTCCCCCTGCTTCAAGTCTCATACATTCCACTGATTCACAGCCTAGTATTACACAAGTGTTATTTTTTTGAACCTCACTAATTTTTGAAATCAACCTCAATCCAATAACTTGTCCTAGATGAATACTTGGATTCCCCAAAGATAAGGGATTAATTGAGGCAGAAATTATTTCGCCATTAATTCTTTCAAATTCTATTTTTGTTGATTCTTTATCACTTTCAACTCTTAGAAAAGACCAACCAAGTTTATCGCTAATCCATGAGATCAAAAACAAAGCTTGAATAATATGATCTCCTGCTATATCAATATCAATATCAGTAATATGATCTAAAATTGGTCTCCTCGAAGGCGGATCAAAAATCATTGCCAATGATTCCCTCCAATTTTTCAACCTAACCCAATTCAAATCATTTATAGCTTTATTTGAATTATTTAATTGATCTAAAACTTTTAAACATCTTTTAGGAGATCCAAGAGCAGTATCAATTATTAACCTTAGACCATAATTAGTAAAATATTCGAAAATTTCAGGTGATTCATCCAAGCTTCCATTCCACCACAACCAAGAAGGTAATTCATCAATAGATAATTCATCAATTATTTTTAATCCTTTATGAGATATTGAGGCTGAGTCACCCCTAACAACAACTAAATCCCCACATATAGGTTGCATAGCTGGAGTATCACTTAATGGACAGTAAGCGGAAACAAAAGTTTTGATATCTGAATTTTTATTTAACGTTGGCGCTAAAGTTATTAATCTTCTTGGGTTCAATATACTTATTGATGATTCAAAAAATTGTCCTCTAAAGTCTTCAAAGTCTTTATTAGATAAATTTTCCTTCAACAAATTTAGTAATTCTTCACTATTAAGAGAAGTAGTAATAGGAAGTCCTTGATCTAATATAAATTTTTTAGCAACTTCAATTATCTCTGGACTTAAATTTCCAGTAATTGGTCCATTTACTAATCCTTTTTGAACCAAACATTGTTCTAACCAAGCAGGCTGCCAGACTATTAATGTAAAAGTATTAGCTCCAGTATTATCTTTATCTTCTGAAATCCATAATTTATTAAGGTAATTAGAAATTTCCTGATAAGGTAGCTCTAATGGGGTTTGGAGTGTTAGTTGAGGTTTCATTCTTAAGGTCTGCGCCAGAAAATATTATCTTTTGAAAGTAATTGATCAGATTCAGGAGGTCCCCACGTCATTGATTCATAATTATAAATAGGCAACTTCCAGGGAGAATTATCCATCAATTCTATTAATGGCGTATAAAGTTTCCAGGCTGCCTCTACTTCATCACTTCTAGTAAATAAGGTTGGATCAGAAAGCATTGCATCAGCCAATAATCTTACATAGCCTTCATCTGAGGGTTCTCCAAATGATTCATCATAAGAAAATTCCATCTCAACAGGTCTAGATTTCATTCCAGAACCAGGAGATTTTACCTCAAATTTGAACGTAGCACCTTCATTTGGCTGAATTCTAAGGATAAGTTGATTTGGAGCAGGATTTATTATTGTTGATTCAAATAAATGTACAGGAACGTCTTTAAAAGTCAAGACTATTTCTCCAAGTCTTTTAGGGAGTCTTTTCCCTGTTCTCAAATAAAAAGGAACCCCTTGCCAACGCCAGTTATCAACGAAAACTTTTGTCGCGATATAAGTTTCTGTTGTGCTATTACAATTAACACCATCTTCCTGCCTATATCCTTTGAGTCGATTTGAGATATTTCCTCCTTCTCCATATTGACCTCTTATGCAACAATTCCAAGGTTCATTTTCGTCAGCAAGTTTTGAAGCTTGAAGAACCTTAGCTTTTTCATTTCTTATTGCTTCTGGTTCAAATTTCCCTGGAGGTTCCATAGCAGTAACAGCAAGCATTTGTGTCATATGATTTTGAAGCATATCTCTTAAAGCACCAGAGCTTTCGTAATAACCTGCTCTATCTTCAACACCTACTGTTTCAGATGATGTGATTTGAACACTTGATATATAATTCCTGTTCCAGATTGGTTCAAAAATAGTGTTAGCAAACCTCAAAACAAGAATGTTTTGAACTGTCTCTTTACCTAAATAATGATCAATCCTATAAATCTGACTTTCTTCAGCACAATTTTGAACGATCTTATTCAATTTTTTTGCACTTGAATAATCTCTTCCAAAAGGTTTTTCAATCACTAAACGACTTTTCTTAGGGTCATCTAAAAGGCCAGCTGCTTTTAGAGCTTTACATCCACTTGCATAGAAATTCGGAGATACTGATAAATAAAATGTTCTATTTCCATGAGTAGCTTGTGTTTTATCAATTTCATTTAATCTTTTAGAAAGCCTTATAACATGATCACTTTGTTGTAAATCGACTGGTTCATAGAAAAGATAATTAGAAAATTGTTCCCATTCCTTTTCTTTCCCAGATATTTGCTTGGAGAGCTTTACTTTCATCTTTTCTCTAAATTCATTATCAGTCCAAGGTCTTCTCGCACAACCAACTATTCCAAATTCACTAGGAATTCTCCTTTGCAAATAGAGTTCAAATAAGGCTGGTATTAATTTTCTATGAGTAAGGTCTCCACTAGCTCCAAAGATTACTAAGCATTGTGGGGTTATGACTCTTTCCTGCCGTAAACCTAATCTAAGAGGATTACTTAAAATTGAAGGCATACTTTTAATATTCTATTTTTAAAATCCTATTTTTTTCGAAGATTAGCTACATATTGTGTCTAAACCAAAAAGTATCTTGAAAATTATATATCAAAGATTTAGTAGGTTTCTACGTGCCATCTTCCTGCTTTCTTTAGTTGTGGTCTTAATTCTGACCAGTTCAAGCCTTTTTCTTCTGCAGCCTTTGTCATAGCTTCATCTATTCCAGGCTCCATACCCTTTAATCCACAAAGATAAATATGTGTCTTATCATCTTCAATCATGTTAAAAAGCTCGTTTGCTGATTCTAAAACTCTATCTTGAATGTACATTCTTCCTCCTTTTGTATTTTGCTGCTCACGACTAATAGCCTTAGTGTATTTAAAATTATCTGGATAATCAGTTAAATATCTCTGAAGATCTTCCTCGTATAACAAATTAGCTGATTTTGGAGCACCCATAAATAACCAAGCTTTACCTTTAAAATTCCAGTTGTTTTTTTCTTTTTCGGTTGCCTCAAACATTCTTCTTAAATAAGCTCTCATAGGTGCTATTCCAGTTCCAGTAGCCAACATTACGATATTCGCATCCTCTTCATCTGGGAGGAGCATCTCTTTACCTACAGGACCTGTAATTTTTACTTTATCTCCTGGCTTAATATCGCATAAATAAGTGGAGCAAACGCCATTTATAGTTTCTCCATCTTTTTCGTACTGAAGCTGTCTAACACAAAGGGAAACAGTGTTTCCATTAAAATTATCCCCATGTCTAGTACTTGCTATTGAATAAAGTCTTAACTTATGAGGTTTCCCATTCGCATCTTCCCCAGCAGGCATTATACCTATACTTTGACCTTCAACATAATTTAAGAATGGATCACTATCTTTGAGATCGAAAGTTATGTGGTTTACTCTACCAATTGCTCCCTCTTTAAGAAGACTATAATTTTCAATTACTGTACCTTCATATGGTGTTTTAGGCCTGTAAATATTTACTGGAACGTCTGCATGTTTTTTCTTCACTAATTTTGGAGCTTCTGTTTTTGGAGCTTCTGTTTTCAATACAGAGACTTTTTTAGGTTCCACTCCTTTTGAGTCAAGTTTTTTTGTTTTATTTTCTTCAACAAATTTTAAGGCTCTTTTATTAAAAGTCGTGAGTATAAAATAAAAAACAGCTATTACTACTGGTATATGAGCTAATCCGCCTGCGATTACTTTTGCTTGTGAATACATTTTTAAGATTTCTTTTATAAAAGATTATCAATTTGTAGTTTAATTTGTAGTGATTTTATAAAAATGGTTACGTTTTGAGATCGGAATAATTTAATGAAATTATTTTTATTTTTCAGTATTTGCTGTTTTTATCTGTATAGTTACACAGAAATAATTTTTTATCTAGTTAAAAAATTCATTTATGAATAATCCTCAAGAATCAGTTGATCATTCTAAAAGCAATGATTACAGGACAATTGAGCAAACGATGGAAAAGCTTTCAGGCGGGACAAGAAGACTTGCAGCTCAACTTACAACTTCCGCAAGTTTGGACTCTTTGTGGAATGTTTTAACAGACTATGATCGACTAAATCTTTACATACCAAATTTACTTTCAAGCAAAAAAATATATCAAAAGAACAATAATGTTCACCTTAAACAAGTTGGGGCTCAGGATTTTCTTGGGATGAAATTTTCAGCTGAAGTAACTATTGATTTATTTGAAGATAAAGAGCTTGGCCTTTTAAAATTCAATTTGATTAAAGGTGATTTCAGAAAATTTGAAGGAAGTTGGAAAATTCAGAATATTAAAGATACTTCAAAAAATTCATTAATTTACGATCTAACTGTTCAAGGTTTTCAGTGGATGCCTATAGGCATGATAGAGAAGAGGCTAAAAAAAGATCTTTCAGAAAATTTAATAGCTGTCGATAGACAAGCAAAAATCTCAATAAATTAGTTTAAATTTTTAATCGATAGCCCCAAGGGGATTCGAACCCCTGTCGCCTCCGTGAAAGGGAGGTGTCCTAGGCCTCTAGACGATGGGGCCAGGAATTTAGCATAACAGCTTAATTAAAAATTAAGAGTAAGACTAGCCTTTCGTCAAGTATTGTTGCTCTTTGTTTTGTCCTTGCCACACAGGGACGGTGAAATGGAAGCATGAACCTTCGCCTATTTCAGATACAACCCATATTCTTCCTCCATGTACTTGCACTATTCTCCTGCAAACAGATAACCCTATCCCAAATCCTGAAGTTCCTTCAGAAGTCTGTGGGAGCCTAACTCTATCAAGAAAAATTCTTTTTTGTTCACTTAAAGGGATACCAGCGCCTTTGTCACAAATTGTTATTTCTACCCATTGATTAGTTTTGTGTATCATTGTAATTTTTATAGATCCAGAGTCTTCAGAAAATTTAACAGCATTTTCAATTAAATTTAAAAACACTTGCCTCATTCTTCTTTGATCTGCAAATACACTTGGCAAATCAGATGGGATATCAGTATCAATCTGAATATTCCTTAATCTCCAGAATTTTTCTAGTTCGAGTATCACTTCAGCACTAATATTGCCTAAATCGATTTTCTGAGGATTGAATAGAGCTTCCCACTTTGTTGTTCCAACTTCTAAAAGGTCTTGAGATAAGAGTTCAATCTCTTCTAATCGTCTTTTTATCACTTCTTGCAATTTTGAAATATCTATTTGGCCAAGTTTTTGACTTTGAACAGCCAGAGTAGCTGCAGTCAATGGAGTTCTTAATTCATGCGCGACCATTCTTAATAATCTTTCTTGAGATTCTATTCTTTTTGTTAGGGTTTCATTCTCTTGTCTTAAAACAAGAAGTTCGTCTTCTAGAAGAAATTCTTTTTGAGTTCTTATTGAATCGATTTTGGATGGTTGCAAGTTAATGCCTAGATTTTTTGTTAAACCTTCCTGTGTCCATCTTGGTAACCATTTCTGCAGCTGAGAGAAAATATTACTTCCTGCAAATATTTGCTTTGGAGATGGGCAAACCTTTATTAGAGCAGGAATTGCGACTAATCTATGTAATTCCAGTAATTCCGGCTGTTCAGTGGGCTCAGAAATCTGAAGAGATATCTGAAATTTACAATCATCTGACTCTAAATAAGCTATCACCGACTTGATATCACTACTAGAAAGTTGATTTCTAGCTGCCACCAGTATCAGTTTTAACTCTTTTTTATCATTCAAATGATTTGCCCTGAAGTGTTGAAAAGCTGTTAATCCTTATGAACACATTAAGATATTATTTTTTATTCTACTAATAAGCTATGAAATAAATAAGACTTATTTATATATGGTTGTTATTAATCAAAATAAAAATCCAAATTTTGGAGAAAATAATTCTCCAGAAATTTGTTTAAATAGCAATTTAAAAAGATGGTTTTCGAGAAATATTGGTTCGTGGAAATCTAATAGAACTTATTTTCTTGATGAAACACAAAAAACTTATAATTTATGCATGAATATAAATATTCAAGCTCTCGAGAATAGGTCCGAGTGGGAGTCACACTACAAATTCACATGGTACCCAGAAAAAAATTATGAATTTTTCTTGGAAAATCCACAATATAAAGAACGAGGAGAAATGCATGCATTCTTAAGAGGACACCAACTTATGAGGGAAAATTTTTATTTAAGTAATGATGAAGGGATTTCAAATATTAGGCAAGTCGATGAACATGAAATGATTTTTGAATCTTCTTATAAAGATTGGCATATTATTGAACATACAAGACTTGTAGATTTGGACAATTATAGATTTCGGGTAATATATTCATGGAACAAAAATAAGCTTAAAATAGTAGAGAATCATCATGAAATTAAAATTATTAAGTAAGAATTCTTGTAAATTATAAAGTAAAAATAAAAGTGTTATCTTAATTATTAGATTTATATGTTTATGGACACTATTTTTCAATCAAAAAAGTTCTTAAATTTATTAAATATTTCTTTACTTTTTTACCTAGCCATCTGTGAAATAAATATTTTCAACAAAAGATTACATGCAAATACAAAACCTCAAGCTTCTCAGCAAGATGTCTTCTTGTATAAACAAATGGGTGCGTCTTATCTCTGCAAATCTATTAATGACAAAATAGATTTTGACTTCAACAAAGCTCTTGCAGTTTCAACATATACATTCGCAGAAGTTATTTTCTCAAAGCATGGTAATTTAATTCAAGAAGCCGGCAAAGAAAAATTAACTCCGGAAAAAGTACTTTATATCGGGGAGATTGAGATTCTTAACAGCGCAATAAAAATTTGTCCTAAACAAATACCTAATGATGTTAAGAAAAGTTTTCAAGAAACTCTCAAGAAATTAAAAAAACAAACAAATAAAAAGAGATGATTTCAGATAATTATCTAAACATTGAGCTGACTGAACTCTCTTCATGAATTCTCCAAATAGCTTCACCTAACATATTTGCAACTGATAGAACCTTTAACTGAGGAAAACTATCTTTAATTATAACGGGTATACTGTTAGTAACTATTACTTGCTCAAATAAATCTTTAGTACTTAATCTTTCATAAGATGGCGGAGAAAATACAGCATGTGAAGCGCAAGCAAATATTCTTTTAGCACCTTCTTGTTTTAATAGATTCGCTCCAGAACAAATTGTACCTCCAGTATCAATCATATCGTCTATTAGAATAGCTGTCTTACCTTTAACTTCTCCAATTACAGTTAAACTTTCAGCGACATTATGAGCTGCTCTTCTTTTATCAATTATTGCTAAAGGGGCATCTTTCATTTGTTTAGCAAATGCTCTTGCTCTAGCAACTCCCCCAACATCAGGAGAGACAACAACAACTTCCTTTAAATTTAAAGTTTCTAAATAGTCAATCAAAACCGGTGAGCCATAAATATGATCGCATGGAATGTCAAAATAACCTTGTATTTGAGCTGAATGCAAATCCATAGCAAGTACTCTATCGACCCCAGATTTTTCTAGCAAATTAGCAGTAAGTTTTGCAGTTATGGACTCTCTCCCTGAAGTCTTTCTATCTGCCCTTGCATATCCAAAATAAGGGATCACGGCCGTTATTTGCCTAGCAGATGCCCTCTTACAAGCATCAACCATAATCATCAGCTCCATTAAACTATCGTTTACTGGAGCGCATGTAGGCTGTATTAAGAATACATCGCAGCCTCTTATAGATTGCTGAATTTGAACATAAAGTTCTCCATCAGCAAATCTCTTAGATATTAAAGGTACATTTTCAATCCCTAAGTATGATGCAATTTCTTCAGCTAATTTAGGATTCGTTGTTCCGCTTACCAGCCTTAATCTACTATTAGTAAGATTTAAGTTCGATTCTTTATTCTGCACTGCCGTGATAAAACTTGTCACGAAATTAGCACTATAAAACTATATCCTTATCGTAGTCGTTTATGTGAATTTCGCAAAAGATAATGACTAGATCTTTTCAAAATTCACATCTTTTAAACAAAACGTCAAATTTAGTCAATGAACATCAGAATTTTTTTTAAATTCGTCTAAAAAACAATAAAATTATTATTTGTCAATTAATAAAAATTTGTATATGTTTAGATTTGGAGAATTAAAAACAATTTAATTGTAAAGATTCAAAATATAATTTAAACATGTCTCTTCAAAAAGTTCTTCCAAATAAATCATTAGGCGTACTTATGCATCCTTCATGTATACCAGGAGGTAGATTATGTGGCACTTTTGGTAGAGGAGCTAAAGAATGGATAAAAAAGCTTCATAAGCATGGGATCGAATACTGGCAATTTTTACCTCTTACACCAACCGACTCTACAGGCTCTCCATATAGTTCACCTTCAAGTTTTGCATTAAACCCATGGTTTCTCGATATAGATTATTTAATCGATAAAGGTTTTATCTTCATTTCTAATGTAGAAGAATTAGGAAAGACAAATCAGAATGAGAATCATTTTGATTTTGATCTTGCTGATGAATTAACAAACAAATTAGGTCAACTCCTTTTAAAAGGCTGGGGGTCACAATCTGAAGAGAGAAAAATAGATTTTCATAAATGGATTAGAAAGAATTCTTGGGTTGAAGATTATGCAACATTTATTGTTATTAGGGAGGAATTTAATATGTTGCCTTGGTGGCAATGGCCTAAAGAATTTAAAATAAAAAATAAAGAATTTCTAAAATCATGGATTAATACAAAAAGTGAAAAGGTACTTATTAAAAAATTAATACAGTGGCATTTAGATGAGCAATGGAGTGCTATCAAGAAATTTGCAAAATCATATAATGTCAAGTTAATTGGAGATCTGCCCTTTTATGTTTCTAGGGATAGCGCAGATGTATGGAGTAATAAATCACTTTTTTCAATTTTTAAAAATGGAGATTTAATCTTTCAAAGTGGTGTACCTCCTGATTACTTTTCTTCAACAGGACAATTATGGGGAACTCCAACTTACTTTTGGTCTAAACATAAGAGTACTAATTTCGATTGGTGGAGAAAAAGATTTAAGAGGCAATTTGAACTTGTGGACTTGTTGAGATTAGATCATTTCAGAGGTTTAGCTGGATACTGGAGAGTTAATGGCAATTCTAAAACAGCAATTTCGGGTAGATGGATAAACTCCCCAGGAAGAACACTATTAAATAAACTAAAAATTGATTTAGGGACTGACTTCCTACCAATAATCGCGGAGGATCTAGGAGTAATAACACCTGACGTAGAAAAATTAAGGAAGAATTTTGAACTTCCAGGAATGAAAATATTACAGTTCGCTTTTGATGGAAACGAAGATAACCCATATTTACCTAACAATATTGAAGGAGAAAATTGGGTTGTTTATACAGGTACCCATGACAACTCTACTAGTATCACATGGTGGGAATGTTTAGAAAATAACGTCAAACAACGAATAAAAGATGAATATAAATTCTCCGAAAATCCTTCATGGAGTTTAATAAAAATTGGCATGGATACAAAGGCCAATCTCTTTATCGCTCCAATCCAAGATATTTTGTCTCTAGATGACTCAAGTAGATTAAACATTCCAGGGACTACAAAAAATAACTGGAAATGGAAGTTAAATAGACCCCTTGTAGAAATAGAAGACAACATAAAGAGATTTAGTGATCTTGGAAATAGTTTGGGGAGGACTAAGAGATAGGGACTTTTTGAAGTTTATTTATCAATGATTTTGTTTTCAATATTTTGAATCTCTATAACATTTACATTCAAAATAAAATATCTCTTCAATATAAACACAGTTAGAATTAATATAAAAAAATACAAAAGGCTTCCCTGCCAAGTATTTATAATATCAAATTTGTTGAGAATAAAATCATTGTTTTCTTTCTTAGAAGTTTCTCTTTCTCTAATTGCTAATTTTTCTAATGTATTTTTTTTTAATCCTAAGCATTCCTCTAATTTGATTAATATTGATCTTATAAATGGATACTTTGGTCTAATATTTTTTTTATTGTTTTCAATAGAAATTATCGTTTGTTCAGGAATTTTTGAAATATTTGACAATTCTTGAATTGTTATATTTTTTTGAATTCTTGCTTCTTTTACTAATCTTGCGATTTCTCCATACTGATCAACTAATGCATGATTTACTTCGTTATCAATAACAGATTGTTTTTTAAATAAAAAAAGATTTTTAATAATATTCATTCCATATCTCCAATTTCATTAATTATTTGACTAATCACTTTCAAAAGTAAGTAATATATTTAATTTTAATCCTTTTAAATTTATAAGTAAATTTATTGGAAGCGAATAAAAACTAAACTGGAGAAATAATTTTTTGAACTGCACTTTTTGCAATATTCAAAGGGCTAAATGTATCTCTAATTAAACTTAAAAGTTTTTTTGCATCAGTTAATTCAAATTTGTCATCTTTTATAAGGCTTAATAGAAGATTCTTCCGAACTTCTGATCCTTTATTACTGACAATTAACTTTAATCCAGCATTTGCGACCGGGATGAGGTCTGAATTAATATTTTCAGAATCTTTAAATAATATATTTAATAAACTTTTTACCTTTTCTATTTGAATTCGACCTTTTTTATCAAAAACAACTTCTAAAAGAATTTCTAGAATCTCCTCAGAATTATCAGTAAGTAATTTTTTAGCTATATAAGGATATGCAATTTTTAAAATTTTAAATTCAGGATCTAGTCTTAGTGCTAAACCCTCTTGACTAACAACTGCTCTTATTATTAGTGCAAACCTACTAGGCACTCTAAATGGATATGAGTACATAAGTTTTGAAAATTTATCAGTTACATTTTTAAGATTAAAATTTCCGACTTCAGCTCCAAAAGATCCACCTAAAACTTCTTTTAATGGTTCAACAAGTTTTTGAAGATCTTGTTCTTTAGTTAAAAAACCTAATTTCTGAAAATCTTTTGCGAGCAGATAATATTCATCATTTATTATGTGAACAATAGCCTTAATGAGAGTGAGTCTATCCGAATTTGTAATTGTATCCATCATTCCGAAATCTACATAAGCTAAATTTCCATAATCTGCATTTCCACCTTTAAGTGCAAACATATTCCCAGGGTGTGGGTCAGCATGAAAATATCCATATTCAAATAATTGCTGAAGACCACTGATCACACAAGTTTTTATAAAAGATGAAGGTACTAAGTTATTTTCCTCCAATAAAACTCTGTCTCTTAACTTGACTCCATCAATCCAAGAGGTTGTAATAATTCTCTTTGATGAAAACTGTTTTTCTAATTTAGGGATAAACACATTTGGGTTATCTTTGAATAAATTTGCAAACTTTAAAGCATTTTCACCCTCTTTTTCATAGTCAATTTCATCAAAAAGTGCCTTGCCGAATTCATCTATTATTTCTCCAATTCCAACACCAATATTTAATGGTAGAAATGGCGACAAAAAAGTTGTTAAAAACCTCAATATTACAACATCTCTTCTTATAAGAAAGTACAAATTTGGTCTTTGAACTTTTACAGCTACATAAGTATTATTTTTTGTTTTTGTTTTGTAAACCTGACCTAAGCTTGCTGAGGCAATAGGACTCTCAGGAAACTCATCAAATAATTCATTAGGTGGTGCTCCAAGTTCCTCTTCAATAATTTTCAAAGCAATTTTGTGATCAAATGCTGGAAGATTATCCTGTAAGTTGGTAAGTTCTGTCAGCCAATCTTGTCTAAGAAGATCCGGTCTAGTTGAAAGAGCCTGACCTAATTTTATAAAACAAGGTCCTAAATCTGTTATTACATCAAAAAGATATTTTGAGAGATTTTTTTGTACATTTTTATTTTTACTGTTACCTTGAAAAAGTATTCTTAAAAAAAGAAAAACAAAAGTTAAAAGGATATATAAAACTCTTGGGATAAAAATCCATGGTCTCAAAATCAACCAGATTAAGTCACCTTTTGCTGAGTATTGCGAATAAGACCTTGTCATTAAAGTTAAAAAATATCGAAGAAGGGTTCTCAATTAGTCCATTCTATATATGTCAATAATACTTTATGAGCATTTCTTCTTTTCTAACTAAAAAGTTTTTAAAGTCACTTTTCTTTCCCGCTCATAACAGAGGTGCAGCTTTACCCAAGAAATTAGTGAAATTATTAAAAAAACAACCTGGGTATTGGGACTTACCAGAATTACCAGAGATAGGGACACCTCTATCCCAAAGTGGGTTAATTGCCAAAACTCAAAGAGAATTCTCTGAGAAATTTGGTACGAAAGGATGTTTTTTTGGAGTTAATGGAGCGTCTGGGTTAATACAATCAGCTGTAATTGCAATGGCAAATCCTGGTGAAAGTATCCTGATGCCTAGGAATGTCCATATAAGTGTTATAAAAATCTGTGCGATGCAGAACATACAACCAATATTCTTTGACCTAGATTTTTCATCAGAAAACGGCCATTACAAACCAATCACAAAAAGCTGGTTGAAAAATGTATTTAAAAAAGTAAATTTTAATGAAAAAAAAATTGTAGGTGTAATTCTTGTAAGTCCCTCTTATCAGGGCTACGCAGGAAATTTAGGGCCTTTAATAGATCTTTGTCATCAAAAAAATTTACCTGTTTTGGTTGATGAAGCCCATGGTTCTTATTTCCTTTTTTGTCAAGACCTTAACCTCCCGAAATCCGCTTTAATATCAAACGCTGATTTGGTCGTTCACTCATTGCATAAGTCGCTAAATGGTTTAACTCAAACTGCTGCACTCTGGTACAAAGGGAATCTAGTAAATGAGCAAAATTTAATTAAGAGTATAAATTTGCTGCAAACTACTAGTCCAAGCTCCTTATTACTTTCTTCTTGTGAAGAGTCTATTAAAGACTGGCTTGATAAAAAAAGTTTATCAAAATATCAAAAAAGAATTTTAGAGGGAAGAAGAATCTACAAAAAATTAATCCAAAAGAATATTCCTCTCATAGAAACCCAAGACCCCTTAAAAATAGTATTGAATACCTCTAAGGTTGGAATTGATGGTTTCACTGCTGATAAATTTTTTTGTAAAAATGGTCTTATTGCTGAATTACCAGAAATGATGACTCTAACTTTTTGCTTAGGATTTTCGAATCAAAAAGATTTTCTTAAAATATTTGTAAATTTGTGGAATAAATTACTATTAAATACAAAAAAATTAGACACTCTTAAAGTAATCCAATCACCCTTTAATTTAGTTGAAGAACCCGAAATTCAAATTGGAATTGCTTGGAGAAGTGAGACTCGGAGTATTCCTTTTTCGCAATCATTAAATAAAATATCTGGAGATATTATTTGTCCTTATCCTCCTGGAATACCTCTACTAGTTCCTGGAGAAAAAATTGATATCGATAGATTTAATTGGATAAATAATCAAAGTTTATTCAACAACGATCTGTTAAATTTTAATATAAGAGTCATAAAAACATAGAAATTAGATATGAGATTGAGAAGCGGATTACTTATAGGAATATTTGGTTTAATTGTTGTTTTGTTAGGGGGATGGTTTTTTACATTTGCAACAGCATTGCTCACTTATTTAGCATTATTAGAATTTTTCAGGATGGCTGAATTTAAAGGAATAAAACCAGCCACTAAAACCACATTATTTTCATCTTTCGTTATTATAATTTCTACTTATCTTGAAACCATAGGTTTGATTGAAGGAGAAATATCAAATTCAATTTTGCCCATCTGTTCAGTTGCATTATGCACTTGGTTACTTTTGCAACCAAAGCCTGGAACAATTTCAGATATTGCAGCTTCTATTTTTGGTTTATTCTATTTAGGTTTTTTACCTAGTTACTGGATTAAATTAAGGGGATTAGAGTCAGTGATAATAAGTTCAAATCAAGGTTTTATTTCGTTTGAAAACTTATCTAATACTTCAGGTCTTCATTTAACTTTAACCTCTTGTTTTTTAATTGTAGCTAGTGATATTGGATCTTATTTCGTTGGCAAGTCATTTGGTAAAAAATCTCTTTCTCCAATATCCCCGAGCAAAACAATAGAAGGTTTAATTGGAGGAATATCCTGTTCAATTTTATTAGCAATATTTTTCGCATTTTTACTTAATTGGGAATATCCATTATTAGTTGGAATTTTATATGGAGTATTAATTTCTCTTATGGCATTAGTTGGAGATTTAATTGAATCAATGATGAAAAGAGATGCGAAAATTAAAGATTCGGGAACTTTTTTACCAGGTCATGGAGGCATTCTTGACAGAATTGATAGCTACATTTTTACTCCATCTGTTTTGTATTACATCTTCATAATTCTCAAGTATCTAAATTAATTATGAAATTTCTTATTCCAAAAAATAATCTTGAATAATTTTGCTAGATAATGATGGGAAATCTACATGAGGTAGATGACCACAATTTTGCAACCCTATAAAATTTAATTTATCAATATTTCTTATATTTTTAATCTCTTTTTTTCCAAGAATGCGATCATTTTCTCCACATACTGCTTTGATTGGGATGTTTTGAATATATTTCTGTGTTCCAGCGAACCCTCCACTTTTTGCAAATGATGCAAGTGAATTCCTCCATCCTTTACAACCTAAATGAATTGAAGCAATTTGCTCTTCCATTTCACCAACACATTCATCCGGAAAAGCAAATGCTTGCCTACAAAGACTTTTTCTGACCTGCTGCAATCCTAGAAATGATGCTCCTATTTGATTAAGAGGGAAAGGTATACTCTTAGGTTCTCCAAACAATCCGGCGGGAGATAAAAGGATAATTTTATCAACAGAATCAGGGATCTCAAAAGAAAGTTTTAAAGCTGTTGAGCCTCCCATAGAAGCACCAATAATTTTTAGATTCTTTGTTATTTGTAAGGTTTTAAGAAGATCAATTAAATATGAAATAATTTTAGAGGGATTGTATTCATTTGTTGCACACCTAGGACTAAAACCAAACCCTAATAGATCAGGGATTATAACTTGGAAATTTCTTTTTAATGATTGATATATTCTTCTAAACTCTAAAAAACTACTGTCAAAGCCATGAAGGAGAAGTATAGGTTGACCTTTTCCTCCCATAACTACAGGGAATTTCAAAGAGTTCCAGTTCTCATTTAGTTTGATCCACTGAACATCGTTTGCCAAATAAAGACCTAAAGGGTCTAATAAAGAATTTTTGGCACTATCAAAAAAATCAACATTTAAATCACTAAGTTGTTCGAAATGTGTTTTATTCAAAAGAATGATTATATTTTAATTTTTTGTTGTTCAAAATTTACAATGACGTCTACGATATCCTGTTTGTGAATTTCAAAAGGCAAAAAGTGAATCTCAGAATTATCTCGACAAGTAAAATCAGCAATTTTCTCCAAATTATTATTTTCGAAAACATTTATTCCAAGTTGTGCAATAGTAGTTGGCAAATTCAAAGCTTTCATAAGTGACAACAATTGTTTAATTGATTGATCAGCTAATTTATTATTATTTTTCATTTCTTCTAGTCTTAATTGCAATAATAATCCAACCCCAACAATCTCACCATGTAAGAATTTTTTCGGGGTAATTATCTGAGTAATTGCATTGTGAATAGCATGTGCTGCTGCAGTCCTACACTTTTCTCCCCCAATACCACCTACTAATCCTGCTGTAAGGCCACAAGCTTCTACAGTATTTCGCCAAGAAGGATTATTTTCAGATTGACTCTTAAATGCCTTATCTCCTTCTATTAATAGTTGATCTCTTAAAACTCTTGATATCTGAATAGCTTGCTGAACAAGGCCATCATCTATTGTTGAACTTGTTATTGAAGATTCATACCATTTTGCCAAGGCATCTGCTATTCCACTAGCAAGTGTTCTTGGTGGGGCCGTTTGAATAAATCTATGATCGTATACTAGAACTTTTGGACAAGATCTTAATGCAACGTCCTTTATAAATTGGCCATTTTTTGAATAAATATTTGATAAAGCTGTCCAACCTGCGCATGTAGAGGCACTAAGAGGAACTGTAATACAAGGGATTTCGAGACACTCTGCTATATATTTGCCACAATCAAGAACTTTACCCCCTCCAGCTGCAATAACAGAATCGTGATTATTATTTAAGATGATTTTCTTAACTTTTGAAATATCTTCATCACAACAATCAAATTGTAAATTAGCAGAATTAACATTAAGGTTTTGATTTTTTAAATCTCTAAAAATTTTACTTCTTAGATAGTTGGTACAAATGCTTTTACCTAAAACTAAGGGGCTCTTAGTTAACTTAATAATTTGAGGTAAAGCTTTTTCCCAAGCATCATTCCCCCTATAAATAATTTCTGGAGAGATTGATTGCATATTTTAGTTAATTTCTAATAATTAGCACTTGCTAATTCCTGAGGAGATTCTTCAGAAGAAATATTAATAGTAACTTTTTTATTATCATCCACATCCACTAGAGCCTTATCTCCATCTTTTATTCTTCCCGATAGAACCTCCTCCGCCAAACTATCTTCTAATAAACGCATTACAGCTCTTCTAAGGGGTCTTGCCCCATATGCAGGATTATAACCTTCTTCAACAAGTCTCTCTTTGAAAGCATCCGTAACATTTAATTTGATACCTTTATCTTGCAATCGTGCAAACACTTCTTTCAACATAATTTCTGCAATTTCTTTAACCTCATTCTTAGTTAGTTGCCTGAACACAATTATTTCATCAAGTCTATTTAAAAATTCAGGTCTAAAGTATTGTTTTAGTTCTTCATTAACTAAAGATTTGATTCTATTGTACTGACTATCTTCAACAGAATCACCAGAAAATTCAAATCCTAAGCCGCCTCCACCTTTCTCAATCACCTTAGAACCAATATTGGAAGTCATTATCAGCAAAGTATTTTTAAAATCAACGGTTCTACCTTTGGAGTCAGTTAATCTACCGTCCTCAAGAAGTTGCAATAACAAATTGAATACATCTGGATGAGCCTTTTCAACTTCATCAAATAAAACGACTGTATATGGACGTCTTCTAACCGCCTCTGTAAGCTGGCCTCCTTCATTAAAACCAACATACCCAGGAGGAGAACCTATAAGTTTACTTACTGTATGTCTTTCCATAAATTCTGACATATCTAATCTAATCATGGCTTCTTCGCTACCGAAAAAATATGATGCGAGTGATTTAGTTAATTCAGTTTTACCAACACCAGTAGGGCCTGAAAAAATAAAACTTGCTATTGGCCTATTTGGATTTTTTAATCCAACTCTTGCTCTTCTAATAGCTCTAGAAACAGCCTTTACAGCTTCGTCTTGTCCTATAAGTCTTTGGTGAAGAGTTTCTTCCATATTAAGGAGCTTGACTGATTCAGTTTCTGTTAACTTTTGAACAGGTACGCCAGTCCAAGAGGCAACAATATGTGCTACGTCCTCTTCACAAACCAAAGGGTTTTGTAAAAGTTTTGAATCATTTTTAACAGAGTTAGTATCAATATCAGGTTGATCTTCAGCTGTAGATTCTTTTCTATTATCTAGAACCTCCTTTATTTTTGAGGACAATTCCATCTCTTTTTCTCTTAATAAACCTGCTTGATCAAAATTTTGATCTCTTACAGATTCCTCCTTCTGTTTTTGGATTTGTCTTAATTCTTTATCAATTTGTTTAGCTTCAGGAGGAAGTTTAGAATTCATTAAGCGAACTCTACTTCCTGCTTCATCAATAAGATCTATGGCCTTATCTGGTAAGAATCTATCAGATATATAACGATCACCTAAATGAGCTGCAGCCTCAAGTGCGTCATCAGTAATTTTTAGGCGGTGATGTTGTTCATAACGTTCTCTAAGGCCTTTTAAGATTTCGATTGTATCTTCAATAGATGGCTCCCCTACCATTACAGGTTGGAATCTTCTTTCTAGGGCAGCGTCTCTTTCAATATGTTTTCTGTATTCATCGAGAGTCGTTGCTCCGATACATTGAAGTTCTCCTCTGGCTAATGCTGGTTTGAGAATGTTTGCTGCGTCTATAGCACCTTCAGCAGCTCCGGCGCCAATTAAAGTATGTACTTCATCTATAACTAGTATTACGTTACCTGCAGATTTAATTTCCTCCATAATTTTTTTTAATCTTTCTTCAAATTCACCTCTATATTTTGTTCCAGCGACCAAAAGTCCTATGTCCAAAGTTAAAACTCTTTTATCTTCAAGTATGTCTGGGATGTCTCCAGTCTGTATTCTTTGAGCTAAGCCTTCTGCAATAGCTGTTTTACCTACACCAGGTTCACCAATAAGAACAGGATTATTTTTTGTCCTCCTTCCTAATATTTGAACTACGCGATCTATTTCTTCATGGCGACCAACAACTGGATCAAGTTTAGACTCACTTGCAAGCTTTGTTAGATTAGTTCCAAATTCATCAAGAGTAGCAGTTTTCAAATTACCCTTGTTTGGATTTGCACCACTGCCAACTTCAGCTGTTTCACCTAACATTCTTATAACCTGCGTTCTTACTTTGGTGAGGTCAATACTTAGATTTTCAAGAACTCTTGCAGCTACTCCTTCTCCCTCTCGTATTAGACCCAACAATAAATGTTCAGTACCTATATAGTTATGTCCTAATTGGCGAGCTTCTTCAAGAGACAACTCTAAAACTCTTTTAGCTCTTGGAGTGAAAGGTATCTCTACTGCTACAAATCCTGAACCTCTACCAATTATCTTTTCAACTTCAATTCTAGAATCTTTTAAATTTACTCCTAAGGATTTAAGGACTTTAGCTGCGACACCAGTTCCTTCACCAATTAATCCTAATAGAATTTGTTCTGTCCCAACAAAATTATGACCCAGTCTTCTAGCTTCCTCTTGGGCTAGCATTATGACTTTGATTGCCTTTTCTGTGAATCTTTCAAACATTAGAAGACTAAAACCTTACTAATAACCTACCAGTAATATGTCAATTTTGTGTTCAGAATGAGCTTTTATGAAGACCTAAAAGTATATTTTATTGAATAAAAATTTACTTTTTTTGGTGATATAGCAATAAATTATAGTATTTTCAAGCATTCTGGTTATCCGCACAATTAAATTTATAAATTATTTTGTTGTTAATTTTTTTTCTTTTAAAAGTGCATCTGAACCATCTTTATAATAATTTCTTCTTACTCCAACAGTAAAAAAATCAAAGCGATTATAAAATCTTTCAGCAGTAATATTTTTCTTAGAGACTTCCAATAGTAATCTATTTATATTTAATTCTTCACATAATTTTATTAAATAGTTCATTAAAGAAGTACCCAAACCTTTATTCCTAAATTTCTTATTAACTGCAAAATAATTTATTTGAGCCTCATCAAGTACTACTTGAAGAACACATATTCCAATTATTAAATTTTCAAGTGCTAACCCAAAAACTTTTACGCCATCTTTTTTGAATTCGTTGACCCACTGCTCTTTACTCCATAACGAAATCGTATTTGAATCTAATTCACAACATAAATCAATGTCTTTCTCATATATTTGTTTAATGGATATCATTTTATAGTAGCCAATTAATTAAAAGCTATAATTAAAGTCATTATAAAATATGACATCTTTAGCAAAACCCTATTTAGATTTTTCTATGGAAGAAAAAGAATCCTTTTTAAAACAAAAGATTGACGTCAAAAGTCCTAATAGAAATATAATACCGATAACTACATCCTTTGGAAGTGATGGTAAATTATCAGTTGGTGGATGTTCTATTGAAGAATTAGTTAAACAATATGATTCGCCTCTTTATATTTTAGACGAGATCACATTAAGAAATTCTTGTAGAGCTTATAAAAATGCGCTTGAAAAATATTATCCTGGAGAATCGTTACCAATATATGCATCAAAAGCAAATAGTTCTATATTTATGAGTAACCTTGTTGCCTCGGAAGGTTTAGGACTTGATGCGGTTTCGGAAGGTGAACTATTAACTGCTCTTAAAGGTGGAGTCCCAAATGAGAAAATTGTTTTTCACGGAAATAATAAATCAGACAAAGAAATTGAGTTTGCAGTCAAAAACAACATTAAAGTTATTGTAGATAATGATTATGACTTAGAAAGGTTGGAGGAACTTTCAAATTCATTTAATCATGACATAGAAATCATGATTCGCTTTACTCCAGGGATAGAATGCCATACACATGAATACATAAGAACAGGATCATTTGATAGCAAGTTCGGTTTCGGGATTGAATATTTAAGTATTTTATTTGCCAAAATCAGTAATTCCAAACACTTAAAATTAACGGGATTACATGCTCATATTGGTTCGCAAATTTTTGAACTAGACCCTCACAAAGATCTAGGAGAAATAATGGTGAATGTTATAATTGATGCCAAAAAATTTGGCCACGATATTAAAAAATTGAATGTTGGTGGGGGGCTAGGTATTAAATATACAGAAAATGATGATCCACCTTCAATTGATGAATGGGTAAAAACAATTTCCACTTCAGTTGTTAAAGCTTGCAAAAAAAATAATTTAGATTTACCTACATTAATGTGCGAACCTGGACGGTCTATTGTATCTACAGCGGGAATAACAATTTATAAAATTGGGGCGTTTAAAGAAATTCCTGGGATCAGAACATATTTATCTGTTGATGGCGGGATGAGTGACAATCCAAGACCAATAACATATCAATCAAATTATTCTGCATGTTTGGTACATAATCCGTTTAATTTAAATTCAAAAAATAAATATACTATTGCTGGTAAGCACTGCGAATCAGGAGATGTATTATTTAAGGAGATAGAACTAGCAGATTGCAAAACAGGAGATTTAATATGTGTTTTTGGTACAGGGGCATACAATAACTCGATGAGTTCGAACTACAACAGAATTCCAAGGCCGGCTGCTCTCTTAGTTTCTGAAGGTGAAGCAGAGATTATTCAAAAAAGAGAAAGTTCATTTGACCTTTTAAAATATGATGTTTTACCTGATCGCTTTATTAAACAAAATTAGGTACATTTAAATTAATTTTGTTTTTGATGTGAATTTTTGGGGGATTATAAATTTAAAACTTTTATTAGATGTCTTATTTGCTATTGGTTTCGGACTTTTATTATTTTCTAGAGTAAAAGAACAGAGGACATTATGGCTTTTAAGAGGATATTTGTTTTTAGTATCATCAGCATGGTTTATTCAAAGATATGCATATCTCCCGTTAACATCAAAATTAATTGATGCTGTAGTCCTAGCTTGCTCTCTATCCTTAGCGATCCTTTGGCAAGGAGAGCTAAGAAGACTAATGGAATTATTAGGTACTGGTAGGCTAGCTGTAATTCTCGGAAATCCGCCAAAGGAATTTAGAGCAACTTCAACTACTATTACGCAGTTAGTTGATACTGCAGGTAAACTCTCCCAAAACAGGAGAGGAGCACTAATAGTGGTCGATATAGGAAGTGATTTAAGGCCTGAGGACTTTTTATATTCAGGAACAAATATTGAAGCACAATTGTCGACTGAACTTTTAATAAATCTTTTTGCAACAGATACACCGTTACATGATGGAGCTGTTCTTGTTAAAGGCAACAAAATAATATCTGCTGGAGTAATACTTCCTCTCTCGAGGCAAGGAATTAGCAGATACGGTACAAGGCATTTAGCTGCATTAGGAATTACAGAAAGATTTGATAGGTGTATTTGTATCGTTGTTTCTGAGGAGACAGGCACTTTATCATTAGCAAACCAAGGAAAACTTGAAAGACCAATTACAAGCAGTAGATTACAAGAACTTCTAGTTAATTTGATAGGAAATCAAAGCTCTATGGGAACAAGTAAATCACCTTTAAGTAAAAATGCCATATCCCAAAAGACAAACTCGAGTGATATTATTAGCAGTGATATTAATGAAAAAGAGACCAATAAATCTGAAAGTTTTACAAACATAAAGGAATAACAAATGAGTTTAGAAAAAATAATTTACAAGAAAAATAATGACTTATCTAAGAAAATAGATAAGCAAAAAGTTCCAGAACATGTAGCAATAATTATGGACGGGAATGGGAGATGGGCTACTAAAAAAGGGTTACCGCGATCATTTGGTCATAACAAGGGGGTTAGTGTATTAAAAGAAATTATAAAAGTATCAAAAAAATTAGGTTGTAAAGTTCTTACTGTTTATGCATTCTCAACTGAAAATTGGACAAGACCAACAAAAGAAGTTGATTTCCTTATAAATCTCTTTACCGAAGTTTTGAAAAACGAAATTGAAGAGATTCATCAAGAATTAATTAAAATAAAATTTATCGGAGATTTAACACCTTTTCCAGAGAATTTAAAAAAAATAATCTTTAGTTCAGAATCTCTAACTAAAAACAACAAAAATTTCTTATTAAATATTTGTGTCAACTACGGAGGTAGGCAAGAAATAGTAAAAGTTGCACAAAAGTTAGCACTTAAATCCATTTCTGGAGAAATAAAGCCTAGCGAAGTGAACGAGGAGTTATTTAACTCAGAGCTCCTTACCCAGGGGATCAATGATCCTGAATTATTAATTAGAACTAGTGGTGAAAAAAGGATTAGTAATTTTCTTTTATGGCAATTAGCATATTCTGAAATTTATATATCCGAAGTACTATGGCCTGATTTTAATGAGAATGAATTTCTTAAAGCAATAATTGATTACCAATCAAGAAATAGACGTTTCGGCGGTATAGAATCATTACCAAATCAATCTTTTAAAGATTCTTACTTTTCTCCATAAATTAATATGATTAAATCGTACAGCGATATATCAGGCGAAATAAGATTTGATTGGCAAAGAGAAGAAATTTCTGAAATTTTAAATATGCCCTTAATCGATTTAATGTGGAAATCACAGATAATTCACAGAAAATTTAATGCATACAGAGTACAACTAGCATCGCTCTACAGCGTAAAAACTGGCGGTTGCCAAGAAGATTGTTCATATTGCAGCCAATCAATATATAGTTCTAGCGAGATTAAAAGTCATCCACAATATGAAGTTAAAGAAGTTTTAGAAAGAGCTCAAATCGCGAAGAAGGAAGGTGCGGAAAGATTCTGCATGGGATGGGCTTGGAGAGAAATTAGAGACGGTAAATCTTTTAACTCAATGCTTGAAATGGTCAAGGGTGTAAGGAAACTAGGGATGGAGGCATGCGTAACTGCAGGAATGCTTACTGAAGAACAAGCATCTAGACTTGCCGAAGCTGGTTTAACCGCATACAATCACAACCTTGATACGAGTCCCGAGCATTATAAAAATATTATTACCACTAGAACTTATCAAGACAGACTAGATACTATTAAAAGAGTAAGAGATGCAGGAATAAATGTTTGCTGTGGAGGGATAATAGGTTTGGGTGAAACTAATGGCGATAGAGCATCTCTTTTGGAAGTTCTTTCAAACATGAATCCGCACCCTGAAAGTGTTCCTATAAATTCATTAGTTGCTATTGAAGGTACTGGTTTAGAAGATAATCAAGAAATTGATTCTATTGAAATGATAAGGATGATAGCTACAGCAAGAATTCTTATGCCTAAAAGTAAAATCAGATTAAGTGCAGGAAGAGAAAAACTTTCAAAAGAAGCCCAAATTTTATGTTTTCAATGTGGGGCAAATTCAATTTTTTATGGAGATGAGTTACTCACAACTTCAAATCCATCTTTTCAATCAGATAGAAAACTTCTTAAAGAGGTTGGAGTATCATTTAACAAAGATTTTGAAAATTGTATAAAAACATTATCTTCTTTATGAAAGGCAAAGATTATAAAATAGTTTCTCTTTATTCTTTCTTCCAATTTCAAGAAAACTTAATTCTTGATCTCAAAAATAAATTATTAGAAATCGAAAATAAAAACGATCTTACAGGTTTATTGATTTTTGCAAGTGAAGGTATTAATGGAACTATTTGTGCTGAGAAAGATGTAATTGATATTGTTATCGATTTACTTAACAAATATACAGATCATAGAAGTTTGAATATGAAGGTAAACTTTTCAAAAAAGAAAGTCTTCAAAAAATTAAAAATAAAAATCAAGAAAGAAATTGTAACCATGGGCATTAATGGAATAAACCCTTCGCAAGATAATGGGACTTATATTGAATCAGCTGATTGGAATAAATTAATTAAAAATCAAAATACAATAGTCATTGATACTAGAAATCATTATGAGGTCTCTATAGGAACATTTCAGAATTCTATAAACCCAAATACGAGAAACTTTAGCGAATTCCCCAGGTGGGTAGATGATCATTTAGATAGTCATTTAGAAAATAAAGAATCTACAAATATAGCAATGTTTTGTACCGGCGGTATCAGATGTGAGAAAGCTACTAGTTTGCTGAGAAAGAAAGGTTATAAAAATATTTATCATCTACAAGGGGGTATCCTTCAATATCTTGATGATATACCAAAAGAAGAAAACTTATTTGAAGGTGAATGTTATGTTTTTGATAAAAGAGTTGCTTTAGATCAAGAATTAGAAAAAGGCTCCTACTCGATTTGTCATGCATGTGGAATGCCAATTTCAATTCAAGATCAAAAAAGAAAAGAATATAGAAAGGGTATCCAATGTCATTTCTGCATAGATCAATTCAGTGATTATGACAGAAAAAGGTTTGAAGAAAGACAAAAACAGATCGATAGATTAAAAATTGAGAATCATAAAATTTATCAGAACTAATTTTCCAAAATTATGAAAGTTGAAGAATTAGAAAAATTAGCAGGTAACATTGGATTATTAATTAAAATTCAAGTTAGAGAAACTCTCGGATTATGTTTCTTTAGAATCGTTATAGCAGAACAGAAAGATAACATCATTAAGATTTGGGCCGAGATGAAAGGTTGGACTTATTTGAATAAACAAGGTATTCAGCTTGATACATTAAGAATCCTTAGTAAAGCTCCTGCTTTTGTTTCGGAATTAATATGGGCAACAACTATGGCTTGGGCTATTGAAAAAAAATCAAGCAACAAAGCAAGACTTTTAGCTATTTTTGATAGTGAAGGATACAGTAAAAAACTTGTGAGATATTTCAAGTTAATAGGCTTCAAAATTGTTAAAGAAGTTGGTTCTAGCCCAGTAGATCTTTTATTAAGATTGGTTTGGGGAGGTGCAGGTACACTTATGAGTGGGGAATGTATTTCCATATTGAAAAAACTTGAAAAGAAACTTTCTTTAATTGAAGAAAATTAACCCGCATGATAACTACTTCTAACTAAGGGGCCAGAAGATACTTTCTTGAATCCTAATTCCTTAGAGAAGCGATATAAATATTCAAATTCTGATGGATCCCAATATTTTTTAACTGCCAAATGATTGAATGAGGGTCTTAAATATTGGCCAATTGTAATTTGATCACAATCTATTTTTTTAAGATCACAAATTGTATTTTTTATTTCATCCAACGTTTCTCCAAGGCCTAACATAATGCCTGATTTAGTTTGAATATGAGGAGCAAAATCTTTTGACTTTTTTAGTAAACTAAGGGATTTTTTGTAATTTGCACCTCTCCTAACTTCTTTTTGCAGTCTTTCAACAGTTTCAAGGTTATGATTAAAGCATATTGGATCTTTTTCTAAAATCATCTTCAATCTCTCAGTCTGAAGGTTATTAGTTTCTTCAAAATTTTTGCCCCCACCCCATAAATCAGGAGTTAAAACTTCTATTTTTATTGTTGAATCAATTTTTCTAATCTCATCAATTGTAGAAGTAAACAAATTTGCACCATGATCAGGGAGATCGTCTCTAGCTACAGATGTCAAAACAACATATTTCAAATCTAGTACTTTTACTGCTTCAGCAACTTGAGTACATTCATCAATATTGATAGAACTAGGTCTACCTTTATTCACCTGACAAAAAGCACAAGAACGAGAACATATAGATCCACCCAGTAAGAAGGTAGCTGTTCCTGAGGCATAACATTCTGCTCTATTGGGACATCTCGCTTCTTCACAAATAGTATGAATATTTGATTTTTTGATGAGTGCTTGTATTTTTTCAAACTCAGAAGCTTTACTAATAGGAAATTTTATCCAGGAGGGAAGTCTTAAGATTGTTTCTTTCTTGATTAGATTATTGTTTCTCATTGTCTAATTTAGTTTTGTTCTTCCTTCTAAGGCTCTGGCAAGGGTAACTTCATCCACATATTCAAGTTCACTGCCCATTGGGAGGCCATATGCAATTCTCGTAACTTTTGTAAAAGGTGCTAACAATTTTCCAATATAAAGACTTGTTGTATCTCCCTCAACACTGGGAGTTAATGCCAATATAATTTCATCTATTTCAGACTTACTAACTCGTTCTACTAAGCTCCTTATTTCTAAGAGTTCAGGGCCAACAGAATCCATTGGAGATATTAAACCACCAATAACATGGTAGACACCTTTAAATTCTCGAGCACGTTCCAAAGCAAGCAAATCTTTGGTTTCTGCTACTACGCAGATTAGTTTTTGATTTCTTTCAGTATTTCTACAAATTTCGCATTCATCTTCTGAAGTCAAATTGAAGCATTTTTTACAACGACCAACATTACTATGAGCTTCTAACAGAGCCTTTGAAAAATCCCTTATTGTGCTTTCAGGTTGTTTTAAAATAAACAAAGCTAACCTTTGAGCTGTTCTAGGACCAATCCCTGGGAATTTCTCAAAATGACCAATTAATTTTGAAAGCGGTTTGGTATAAGTAATCAAAATTAAACTATTTCTAGAAATAATTTAGACGCAAAATCCTGAATTGCCATAATTGTTTGCTTTTAATGTCTTATTATGTTTTTAGTTAGTAATTTCAAACAAAATGAAAAATATTAAATTTAACCCTTTCAAATATTTATTTTTGATTTTTTTGTGTTTAACATTGAGTTCTTGTAGTGGCGGACTAAATGCAGGATTAGAAGCTTATCAAAGTCCAGATGGAAGATATGCCTTTTTGTATCCAACAGGATGGACTAGAGTAAAAGTCGATGGAGGTCCTGAAATTATTTATCATGATCTAATAAATAGCAATGAGACCTTAAGTTTAGTTATTTCTGATGTAAATAAAGAAGTCCAATTAGAGCAATTAGGAAGCCCGAGTGAAGTAGGTCAAACATTAATTGATAAAGTCATTGCTCCCGAAGGTTCGGGTAGAGAGGTAAAACTTATAAATACCAATAAGAGGGAGGCATCCAATCATATTTTCTATGATTTAGAGTATGAATTAAATTTAAATGAACAGGCCAGACACGAATTAGCTACCGTCGTAATTGATAGAGGAACACTTTACACTTTCGCTGTAGGAACAAATGAAGAGAGATGGAGTAAAGTTGACGGTATGTTTAGTAATGTAATTGAATCATTTAACTTTTTAATATAGTTTAGAAATTCTATACTAGATTCCTACTTGAACATTCCATAAATCAGCATATATTTTGTTCTGATCTAATAGTCTTTCATGTTTTCCGCTCTCAACTATTTTACCTTTATCAATAACAACAATATTATCCGCATTTTTTATAGTGCTTAATCTATGAGCTATTACTATAGTAGTTCTTTCTTTTGTAATCTTAGATATTGATTTTTGAATTAAAGCCTCTGTTTCATTATCAACTGAGGCTGTAGCTTCATCTAAAATTAATATTGGTGCATCCTTTAAAACAGCTCTCGCCAAGGCGATTCTTTGACGTTGTCCGCCTGAGAGCCTTTGGCCCCTTTCCCCCACTATAGTTTTATAACCATATGGTAATTGTTCAATAAATTTATGAGCTTCTGCAATCTTTGAAGCTTGGATGATATCTTTAAGACTTGGGTTGACTGAGCCATAAGCAATATTTTCTTGTACACTTCCATGAAATAAATAGGTTTCTTGACTTACTAAAGAAATACACTTTCTTAAATCCCTCAAATTTATTTCTTTAATAGAAATGCCATCCAAGGTTATTGACCCATTATTACTATCATAAATCCTAAGAAGTAATTTTATTATTGTACTTTTCCCAGAACCTGTTAAACCAACAATTCCTAATGTTGAGTTATTTTCAATTTTGAAATTTATATTTTTTAAAGTTAAATCTCTTCCAGGATAATTAAAATTTACATTATTAAAAATAATTTCTCCTTTGATATCTTTAGATTCAATTTTTATTTTCCCATCTTTTATTTTTATAGGCGTATCTATGAGATCAATTACTCTATCTATTGAAGCCATAGATCTCTGAAAATCATCTAAAACATGACCCAAAGTAGTTAAAGGCCATAATAGTCTTTGTGTTATAAACACTAAAAAACTATAAGTTCCTACATCAAGGGTCTTATTCCAAGTTTGGAAACCTCCAATTAATAGAATTGCTATAAAAGCAAATAAGATTGCAAATCTTATAAGAGGGATGAAAGCAGAGGATAATTTTATTGCAGCCTTATTACTTCTTTGATAATCGAGACTTTCTTTATTTATTCTCTTTAGTTCCCATTTTTCTTTAGTAAAACTTTTTATGGTTAGAATTCCGCTTAAATTATTATTAAGTCTTGATGCCAATAGTCCAGCTTTATTTCTGACATCTCTATATTTTGGAGCAAGCTTCCTTTGAAATTTAATTGATCCTAATAATATAATTGGAATAGGGAAAAAAGCAAATAAAGCGATTTTTGGAGCGACAAAAATCATAGTGGCCCCAATTATTAAGACAGTTATAAATAACTGAATAATCTGATTAGCCCCTTGGTCTAGAAATCTCTCGAGTTGATTTATATCATCGTTCAAAATAGATAATAGCCTTCCAGTATTATCATTCTCAAAAAAATCCATATCTAATTCCTGGATATGCTCATAAGCTTTTATTCTTAGTTTATGTTGCGATAGCTGAGCCAAATTTCTCCATAAAATCGAATATAAATATTCAAAGGAGGATTCACCAGACCAAACTATTCCTGAAGCAAATGCAAGAAAAATCAATTGTGCAGGAACTTCTTTTATTCCAAAACCAGCAATCCATGAATTCTGTTCCTTAACAACGATATCCACCGCAAGACCAATTATTACGGGGGGAGCTAAGTCTAATATTTTATTAATTATGGAACTAAGAAAAGCAAAAAATAGTAACCTTCTTTCTTCAATCAGATTTAAATAAAGTCTAATTATTGGATTTTGATTATTCTTAGACCTCATAAAAATAATAATTAAATTTTTCTATTATGATTTAAATTTTCTTTAGTTTCTAATTTACATTTTGTTTTTGAATCTAGATGACTTGCAGTTTTCATAAATTCTTCGTAGTAACAGTCACAAGTTTCATTCGCAATTTCTTCACTATATATCATTTTTGCTTTCATCATTTCCTCTTTGACACTCTGAAGACAAAATAATTTTATGATTGAATTTTGTTTCGTTTGAGCTAAATAATAACTATTTAAAGAGTTGAATAGTATTATCAGATTCACAAAAATAAAGAATTTATATTTGCTGGTTTTCATTCTCTATCCCTAGTTTCTGACTTTAATTTTTTTTAATTTATTTTTAGTTTCTCTATGCAGATCTCTGGGTAAATCTACCAAACTGTAATCATTAAAAATCTGTATCTTTCCTATAGATCTACCATTTATATTAGTTGAATTACAGATTGAGGATATAATATTTGCGACTCTAACCCCATCAAATTTACCAAAGTTAAATTTGTAGGTTTCAAAAGAATCATTTTGATAATTATTTCTTCTATTTGAATTTCTCATACGATTATTAATATTTCTATTTGATCTATTTCGATCAGTATTATTTTGTTTATTAATCCAAGAATCATCTTCATTAACAAAAAATGATTTATTACCTATTACTAAATTAATCGCCGCCATTGCAATATTTGAGTCATCCATGGAGTATTTTTCTTTTAAATTATCTAGTACATCAATAATCAAAGCTTTATTTTCTTCATTTTCATCTTTAGCTAAAGAACTCTCATTAACATTATCTATAAGTTTCTCCATCCTTTTTTCATTAATTATTTTATTACTTGGTATATTAATTTCTTCAATCTTGGTTCTTGTTGAGTTTTCTAAGTTTCTTAGAAAATGTTTTTCTCTTTGATTAACAAATAAAATTGCTTCTCCTGATCTACCTGCCCTTCCAGTTCTTCCAATTCTATGAGTATATGTTTCCTTGTCAAAAGGGAAATCGTAATTAACAACAAGTTTTATCCTCTCAACATCTAATCCTCTAGCTGCGACATCAGTTGCAACAAGGATATTAATAAATCCTTTTTTTAATCTATCTACAGTATTTTCTCTTTGATTTTGAGGTATATCTCCATTAAGTACTGCGACAGTATGACCTGAATTCTCTAAAGCTTCAGCTATTGAAGTAGTAAGTAGTTTTGTTCTCACAAAAATAATTACTCCCTCGTTATTAAGTTCTAATATTCTTTTTAAAGCATCTAACTTATGATGCCTTTGTACATATAGAAATTTTTGCGAAATTAATTGAGTTTCTTTTTTGACACTTTTGATTAATATTTCGGCGGGATTATTTAGATATTTTTTTGCTATATTTCTTATCTCACTAGGCATTGTTGCTGAAAACAATACCATCTGCTTATTTTCCGGAAGTTGATCTATTATCCATTCAATATCTTCAAGAAAACCCATATTTAACATTTCATCTGCCTCATCTAAAACAAGGCAATTTATTTCTTTAATTTTAAAAGTACCCTGCCTTATATGATCCATTATTCGGCCTGGGGTCCCAACTACTACGTCAACTTTTCTTTTTAATGCAGAAATTTGGTTTCGATAGTCGGTACCTCCATATATTGCAACCGTCTTGAAATTACTAGATTCAGAACTATAACTTTTAAAAGATTCTGCCACTTGAGTTGCTAATTCTCTTGTAGGAGTCATAACTAAAACCTTGGCATTTAATTCTTTATTATCTGCAAGTTTTTCTATTAATGGTAATGCGAAAGCTGCAGTCTTTCCTGTTCCTGTTTGTGCTTGGCCTAGTAAATCCCTGCCCAACATTAGTTCTGGAATTGCAGCTTTTTGGATGGGAGTTGGATTTTTATATCCTTTATTTCTTAACGAATTTAAGATCGATTGATTAAACCCAAAATCGAGAAATCCATTCTCATCATCATTTCCTTTCGATACTTCCAATGGTTGAGATTCAATTTCTTTTTTGTTCTCTAAGTTCTTGAAATCAATTAGGGAAGAATCTTCATTCTGTGATTTATCCTGCTCACTATCAATAGAGTTACTATCTTTTTTTGAAGCCATTTTAAATGCCTAATAATCTTCTGATTAGGCATTCAACAAATATCTAAATTGACTTAAATTGTTGATTAGCCTTACAGAGCCGGATTATTAATCTAACATCTTGGGGTTAAGATATTACTAATTTCTCAAAAATAAAATTTAATTTAAATAATATATATCTAGAAATTTTTTCGCTCTTGTAACAGCAGTATAAAATAACCTTCTTTCAAAATTATCTCTGCAAAAGATATTTTGATTATCTTTTTTTTCTTTTACAGCATATTGATTTCTTTTATACTTTTGGGACCACAAAATGCTTACTTTTTCAGATTCACTTCCTTGAGATTTATGAATAGTAATTGCTATTGCTGGGACAACATTTTCTAAATTAGATGGATCAATTAATGAGACAATTTCTTCGTTATTATCATTAAATTTTCTAAAAAGATATTTTCTATTATTTTTTAAACCTATAAGTACTCCGATATCCCCATTTGACAATCCAAGTTCATTATTATTTTTTGTACACATGATCGGAACACCCTCTTTAAGAGTTTTAAGGTCATAGGGTTTTTTTTGACCAAAAACAATTTCATTCAAATACTCAACACTCCATATTCCGGAATTTTTTTCGCATAAAATCAAGTGACTTTGTAAATCCAGAAATATCTTATCTACTAAATCTTTTTCATTGAGCAATAAATTATCAATACTCTCATCAAATATATATTTTTTTTTACTTAAATTTGAAGTTGAAAGATTTAACTGTTTTAGATGACTTGAAATCGAAAAAAATAGATCTTTTGGAATATCTTTTTCTCTACTTTTTGAAATAGTAATTTCTTTTGAATAATTATCTTTTTCTAATTCTTTTATCTTTTGATTAAGTAAACAAAAATCATTATTAAATATTAAACTACTAATTAATGCTATATCTCCAATATTTCTATAAGTTTTTTCTAAATTTACTACACAAGATTTAATTGAATTATTATCACCATATTCAAACAAATAATTCCAGATAGAACAGTTATTTACTGGAGATAATTGATTTTTATCTCCAACTAAAATAATTTTACAGTCCTTTGCTAGCAAATTTAATACTGATTCAATCAAATCGATATTAACCATTGACATTTCATCAATTATGAAAATATCAAGCTCTTTTAGTTTAAATTTCAACTTAAGAGATTTATTTTGAGAATTTAAAATCCATCTATGTAAAGTTTGAAATTCTATTTGGTTTAGAAATTTGCTAAAGGAAATATTTTTCTTATCATTAAGTGCTTCTTTTAGACGAGCAGTAGCTTTACCCGTTGGAGCAGACAAACCAATATTTAAAAAGTTATCAGTTAGAAGGAGTTCTAGAATTAACTTTATTATTAAAGTGGTTTTACCTGTGCCTGGTCCTCCTTGAAGAAAAACTAAATTTGAATATTTAAATATATTTTTAATTTGATCAATTTTATTATCATCTTTATAAATTATCGAGTTCATTAAATTATCGGTATCAATTTTTTTTAGAAATGAATTAATAACTCTTTCTATCTTCTTTGACCATTTTGATAGGGATAGTTTTCTATTTACTAATACGAATGGAGAATTAAGTGAACCTATCAAACCTATATTTTTTAGAACATCTATATGTTTATTGGGCCAGCCATCTTCTAATAATTCAAAGATTATTAAACTATTATCAACATCAATAATAGTTTCACCATTTTTTTCAAACTCTAATAAAATTCTTATTGCATCTTTTACAAAATTTCCATGTTTTTTTTCATTAAATTTGAAAATATCTAAGATTAAATTAAATATATGATCATATTGGAACTTTTCAATATGAGTAGTAGTTTTAGTCATTCTAAAAAAGGTTATCTAAATAATTAATTCTTTTTAAAGGTGCTTTGCCAATAAAAATACCTGGAGATATATCTTTCGACTTAGAATTTTCAAATAATTCAAAATCTGGCAATCCCTTTAAAAACAAATAAATATATCCTCCTAGATGTTTATGTGGTTGATAATTTTTAAGTCGCCACTTTAATAATCTATGCAATGCTAATAAATATAGATGAGATTGCAATGGATAATGATGTTTAATCATTTCATTTCTCATATTTTCATAGTTATAGTTTATTGGTAAACAATCACTATTATCACTACCAGAAATCAAATTACTTTTCCAATCAATTACCCACCATTTACTATCTTCTAATTTATTACCTACAGGGAAAACACAATCAATACATCCTGAATGAAAGCCTTTATTCATAATTTGAAGATCATTTATTTTGTTTGCATATTCTTCACCAAATTCATATTCCTGATCTAAAAAAAAGCATTTTGATATATCATTAGCATTAATATTTTTACCTTCATAAGAAAGGGTTAAATCATATTTAAGTTCCTTAATTAAGTATTCATTTGGGATATCAACTAGTTTCTTATTTTGTAATTCGCTTCCTAAAGATATATTTATAATTCTTATAATCGCATCTTTTACTTTAAAAGCCAAAGAAGTATCGATTTGATGAAAGTTCAATTCCTCAATAATTAAATCAATTAATTCTTGATTATTATCGTTTCTAAATTCAAATCTTTCTATTATTTTGTGAAGGCAAGTCCCAGCAATAGTTCCTTTTGGGAATTCACTTAAGGGATTAGGATAAGAAAAATAATTAGGATAATTCTTTGATTTCCTAATGATAGACTCTTTGATAATTGATATATTATCTTCATAATCCTGATATTGATTAATGACTGCATCAATATTTTTATCTTTACGTATCCAAGAAGAATAACTTGAATAAGAAATAAATTGATCAGAATTAAATTCATTAGATATTTTTTTATTAACATGATCGATTTTCCAAAGATTATTATTCAATCGGTTTGTTTGGAACTTAGAAAAAATTTCTTTTATTTTCTCTTTTTCTATCCTGACTTCAAAAGTAGACTTATATATATTGATATTTTCCAAATTACTAAGTAAATCATTATTTAAAATATTATTTCTATCTTCTAGATCATTAAAAACAATAAGTTTATATTTGCTCCTTGTAAGTGCTACATAAATTAATCTCTCACTCTCTTTAAATAAATCTTCTTCTTCTGTTAATTTAAATTTTTCAACCTTCGAGTAATTATTAGAAATATTTATGTATATGTTTCTATCAATAGTTGATTTCCAAAGAGGTCCTTTAATATTATTTGACTTATTTGAGATAATTGAGAGATAAGGACATAGGACAATTTCAAATTCGAGGCCCTTACTACTATGAATGGTAGAAAGATTTATTCCATTTTGAGGATTATAATCTTTCGCCAAAAAATCTTCTCCAGTAGAAATTCTTAAAATATGATCTAACTGATTTTTATACCAGTTGAAGACTATATTGAGATTAAAATCATTATTCATTAATTCTTTTTCAACAATTTCTGAAAGTTGAAATAAATTTGAATTTAAATCTGAATCTTGAATAATCGAGGATGACTTGTAATTTATAAGGATTTCATTAACAATGTTTAAAAAACCTTTTTCTCTTAGTTCTTTGGACCAAGTAATGCATTTATTAATTAAGATTTCTAAATTATTACTAATTCCATCATCAAGTAAATCTTCTAATTTTATTTCTATAAACTTTGAAGTGGCAAGCAAAGTTATATTTTTAAAAGACCTCGGATTTAATAAACATTCAATGAATAAAAATACTAGAGAACTTGCTTCCGTATCAAAAATATTTTGTTTATTTTGAATTTTGCATGGGAGGTTAAAGTGATTTAATTTTTTTTTTAAATCTAAGCATTGCGAATTGTTTAATGTAAGAATCGCAATTTTATTAATATCAATTTCTTTATTATTTAAAATAAAGTTAACTATGTAATGAGTTACAAGATCCTCTATATCAGTCTCTTTTTTTGAAAATTCTACAATTTCAAACACATCTTTAAACTTAAATTCAGAATTAAAAGTTTCATTAATTCTAGAGGTTAATTTCCTATAGTTTAGTTTTGATTGTTTAATTCCATTCTTATAAAGTTTATTAAGAACATCGAGTAACTTTTTTGAGGATCTATAGTTATCTGTAAGACTAAAAACTTCGATTGCATTAGATCTTGCATCTAAGTAAGTTTCAATATCTCCACCTCTAAATTTGTAGATCGCTTGTTTTGGATCACCTACGCAAAGTAAAAAATGATTTTTTGTATTAAAGAACTTTTGTATTAAATTCCACTGAGTAATATCTGTATCTTGAAACTCATCTACTAAGACACATTTAAATCTATTTTGAATACTAGATAGAGTATTACTATTACTAATTTCTGAATCTAGAAATGTATTTTCTACAGTCTTTATAAGATCATTAAAGTTGAAAATAGAAAAACTTTTCTTTAATTCAATTAATTTTATATAAGCTAATTGGGTAAATATTCTTACAAATTCAGTATAGAAACCCTCTTTTATTTTATAAATTTTGTCCTGTAATTCATTAAATTTAGTAAAATCTAATTTCAGATTATGTTTATTAATTTCTTTAGATATATTTTCATTGTAAAAATATTTAGATAAAAGATCATCTTTAGAAATATCATATATAAAATCAATCACATTTTTAGAATTAAGACTTTTGTTAATCTCTTCAATCCAACAAATTATTTGATTAAACTTATCATTTCTTGGCTTTGCTGCATATATTTGACTTTTTCCACCACTCTCCTTAATTAATTTTCCCAACTCTATGAGTTGTAAAAATAATTCCTTTCCTTTCTTATTCCATTCAACACAAAATTCGTTCCAATTTAAATAAAAAAATTCATTAAAATAATTATTTAAATCAATAATCTTATATTTGTTATTTATTTGAAATTTACAGATATTTTCTTGATCTATATTTTTTAAAATTTCTACAAAAAATGACTTATTGATCCTACTTCCAAATCTAGAACTTATTTTTTTTTTGTTGACTGCTGAAATAAGCTCATGATTAAGATTCAGAAAATCATCAATCCACAAATCATCTATTACATCTTTATACAAATTATCAATATTATTCTCAATATATGGATCTTGAGTTACACCTATTTCAATACTATATTCATCAATAATATTATTACAAAAAGCATGGAATGTAGTTACTTTTAACTTATAGAATTCATTTATAAAATTATCAATTTCGGAAATTATTTTTTCCTTAGATTTGCCTTTATCCTTAAAATTTAGATACCAATCCTTAAGAGTATTATCTACCTTACTTTGATTATGATTTTGCAAATAAAATTTTAAATTCTGAAATCTCGAAAGTATTTTATCTCGTAATTCAGAACAAGTGTTTTTTGTAAAACTTAGCAAGAGTATCTCATCTGGTTTGACTTTTTTCTCCAAAACATTTCTTAGAACTATGTGAGCTAAAGTAAAACTTTTACCAGTTCCTGCACTTGCTTCTACTAATTTAAACTTATTATCTAATTTAATTTGATTAATATCCATATCTTTATTAAATTAAACTTTGACCTCATTTTTATATATTAAGTAATTCTTAAATTTATTCACTAAATATTTCTCTTCCAAGGCAATCTTAAATTTAATTAATAAAGCTAGACTTATTGTCAAAATTAGATAATAAATAGATAATTTAATTATAAAAACTCCAATGGAAATAAATATTAAAGAATAGTACATAGGATGACGAGTAAATCGATAAATACCTGTAGTAACAAGATTGCTATTGTTAATAGGTCTTGGGAAAGGGGATAAATTTCTACCTAAGTCTTTAATTGAAACTAACATTATTATGAAAGCGATTATGATAATTAAAATACCCATGAGATAAGAAAAAAGACTTGCTTGAATTATTTGTTTTTGAGGAAGAAATCCCCATTTAAAAAAATGGAGACTAATAATAAAGAACTGTAAAAAAACAAGCATTAGATCATAAGCAGCTTTAAAAAAATTTTTCAACTGAAATTTAGACATTATTTATTTCGTTAATGCTTCAATTAGAGGACCATATAATCTGTATGATAATTGATCAAAATTATTATTTCCAAGAAAGAAATCTGCTTCTTTTTCATTACCAAAACACATTTTCATTTCGATATTATCTCTTTCTCCTTTAGAAAAATTTTTAATTCCAATCCATTTATCTTTAAAAGCTTTATTTTCATTTTTTGATTTTATTTTTGCTTCTATATATTTATAAGTGCTTTCTGGTGGGAGAGGTAAACATTTTTCAGAATAATTTTTAAAAATATTTATGTATTCCTCCAAAATTAGATTTGATTCTTTAGCTCCTGGTGATTGAATAATTTGCGATTTATAATTATTTTCTGTTCTAAAAATTACTTTAGTCCTTTTTATATTCTTCTTTAAAGAAGAAATAAAGAGTAATTTTATCCAAGCCTCAGTCAAACGACTTAAACTTAATTTCGCATTAATTAATTCAATTACGGTGTCATCAGCGATTAAATATTCTTCTTTATTCGCTTTTGATTTAACATAGATTTTATTAATATTATTATGTTGACTCAAACTTGCAGATAGACTGCTTAATAATTCTTTGATTTCTTTTTCTTTTGTAAAAATACTATTTTTGGGCATAATAATACGATTTTCAGCCAATTGATCTTTAATATTTAATTCATTTAATTGATCAATAATATTATGATTATCAATCTCTATTTGTTGGATTATTTTTGTAATTAGTTGCGACTTTTCCAGATTGCTTACATACTCCTCGTCTGGATGATGAATAAATATTTCCTTGGGAGAAATATTGTTTTTATTAAGCCAATATTTTTGTGGAGTCTTGAACCAATAAATCAATTCTGATAATTTGTAATTTTTAATATCAGATTTTTTTTCATTCCAATTTATATCTTCTATTAAAGAATAATTACTTTTAATAATCTTTGATTTATCAAGATCAATTATTTCATTTTTATTTAAATCAGAATCTTTAATTATTAGTTCTCTATGGCATTGGTTTAAAAAACTATCAAAAAAAGAAATTAACTCTTTTATAGGAAAAGAAACATCTAATTTTTTATTGTCTTTATCATTTTTTACCCAAGTAACTATAAATTTTTCTCTACAGGCAATTAATAACTCTAGAAATGCATATTTCTCTCTTTCAAAAACAGATGGATCTCCAAGGTTATATTTATTATTTAATAAATTAATATTTTCATTCTTTGGTAATTTTGGATAATAATCACTATTCATGTCTATTAGGAAGATAACCTTATGTGGAATATGCCTTGAATTCTCAATATCACTTACTAGGATCTTGTTGAGCCGTGATTTGCTTTGATATTTAGCTTTATTTATGCAAGAAATTAATATTTCTCTAAAAACTTTTAACAATATAAGATCATCGGGTATTAAAGTTATTGCGTGATTATCAAGAATTCTATTTATTTCACTAATTTCTAAATTCAAATTATAATTTGAATCAGCAATATTTTTTAATATAAACTTTATCTTTTCAACCCAACTTAAATAGGAAAAGGACCCCCTTAGTAAATTAATATATTTTTTTAAATGAAGTAATATTTTAACCCATTTATTCAAATCCAAACTTATATTTTTATAGCTAAATGGTTTCAAATTAAGATTACTTAAATTGACTTCTTTGTCATAAATTAAGCCTAAAGTAATTCTATTTATGCACCAATCTAGGGTATTTTTCTCTTCACCAAATTTTTCATTATCATCTAATCCCCAATGAAAACCGGCTTTGGTAAGTAAGAAAATAATTTCATCCTTCTCAGTAATATTAAAATCAAAAATGTTTTGAGTTACTTTTTTCGAAAGAATATAATCTATTTTTTCAAGTGTAATTTTTTCACTTGCTAATTCAGTGATGTCAATTAGAAATTCATAAATGCCTGAAGAGTCATGATTATCCTCATCAATAAAAAAATAAGGTATCTTTTCACCATTAATTAACTCATTATTAAAGATGTACCTTAGATAAGGTTTAATTAGATTAGTTTGTGGAGATAAAACAGCAATATCACTATATTTAATATTCTCACAAGAATTTATTATTTCTATAATTTTATTTCTTAAATATTCAAATTGACTATTCTGATTAGAATGCTCATAAAGTAATATTGAATCATCGGTTTTATCTACTATAAAATCATTGTTATTATTATCAATTAGTCTTTTTTGAATTTGATTAAGAAGAGGAATATATTTCTTCTCAGAGAAATTAGTTGTTGGATCAATATAAATTAGATTATTTTTTAAATTTATACCTTCCGTATCAATATTTTCATCAATTAATTTTTGAAAGTTGGCTCCAAATTTACCAAATATTTTTTCAATATTTGTATTATTTAAATTATTTCTGCTTTTTAAATTATCAAATTCCAGCTCCCCCTCAAGACAATTTATTCTATTCCATAAATCTTCCCCAGCAGATAATAAATATAAATTTACATTAGTAAATTTTGAAAGTTCTGAATAAAAGTTAATATGTAGTTTAGATAAGTTATTATCGGAAAAAATATAAATTTGATTTGGCACTTTAAGTGGAAAGTTTTTAATTTTTCTTAAATTCTTTATCACTTCAATCATGTATAGACATGAAGGTTTTTCTGATATCTTTTTCTCTAATAATTTATATAAAATAGGTTGCCAAAATTGATCTGAATTTAAATTCTTAAATAGACTAGGTGAATTAATTTCATATTTATTCCATTGATCAATCATTTCAGGTCTAAAAATTAGATAATCAATAAAATTATTCGTAATCTTTTTTGTCAGATTATATATATCTCCATCAATTGTCTTTTTATTATCCAAATATTTATCAATCCAAATTCTAAGAGGAAGTGATTCTTTAAAGCTATTTAATTCTTCCAAGGAATCAATAATGCTCCATTTAATTGACTCAAAATTCCATAAGCCCGTATCATTCTGTGGAAAAAAATTTGTTAATAATGCATCGGTATAACTTGATATTGTCTTTAATTCATAAAGAGCGCTTATTTTATTTTTTATAGTTATTTGTTCACGTAACCACATCCCCAATAAATAATTGGGAACAGCTATTTCTAATCTCTCAGTTATAAAAGGAGGACAGACTTTAAGTTCCTCTGCTAAAAGCTCACTAATAACTTCAATTTTGTTTGTCTTATAAAGATTGAGCAATTTATCAGTTATATTTTACTCAACTTTATATGGATCAGTTATTTCTGCACTAGGACATTCGAATTCACCCACAGCAACAAACTCTAAACGAAGCTTCAAGAAAGTTATAAATTTTTTATCCTTCGACAAAACAGCAGCTGGAGGTGATGGGATTTTTGACTTCAGATCAATAAATTGAGTTGTTTGCAAAAAAGATGGATTTTTTAAAAGCCAAAAATCTATTTCTTTTTTGTTTTCTTTATAGTTTCTCTCCCTCTCTTTCAAAATCTCTTCAAGTGGTTCTTCAACAGTTAAAAACTTTTCACTTGCCGCGACGAAAAAATATGTTGTCATTTTGAAATTTAATTTGATGTAATAAGTGACTTCATTTCACGAACAGATCTCTCTAATCCTACCGCTAAAGCCCTTGCAACAATACTATGTCCTATGTTTAGCTCGTTTATATTGTTAATTGATGCAATTTTTTTTACATTATTGTAGTTAAGCCCATGTCCAGCATTAACGATTAATCCAAGGTCATTTGCGTTATGTGCAGACTCTATAATTCTTTGTAACTCAATATATTGATCGTGACCGGTTAATTCAGCATACTTACCAGTGTGTAATTCTATATATTTAAAACCTATTTCTTTAGAATAATTAATCTGCTCATGAACAGGATCAATAAAAGCACTTACTTCAATATTTGAATCTTTTAAACTTTCAACAATATTATTCAGATATCTAGTATTGATTTTTAAATCCAAGCCGCCTTCCGTGGTTACTTCCTCTCTTTTTTCAGGTACAAGTGTTACTAAATCTGGAAGAAGCTTTTTGGCAATTTCTAACATTTCTTCTGTAGCAGCCATTTCTAAATTGAGTTTTGTCTTTATTGTTTCTTTCAAAAGAAATACATCTCTATCCTGTATGTGCCTTCTATCCTCTCTTAAGTGAACTGTTATTGAATCTGCACCCCCTAATTCAGCTAAAAAGGCAAATTGTACAGGATCTGGTTCTACAGTTCTCCTAGCCTCCCTGACATTAGCTATATGGTCAATGTTTACTCCTAAAGTGGTCATAATTTAATAATCTTAGTTTCTAGACAATCTAGTAACCGCCCAATAATAGCTAATAAAAAATAACAAACACTTAAATTATTAATATATAAATAATTGAATTTGAAAAAAAATTCCGTTAAAAATAAATATAAAATAAACCCCGTATTGGGATTTATAGCAATGTTCGTTACTCAAGATATTATTCTAAGATTTTTTTTTAGTAAAAAGAAAATAATTAATAATTGTTTTTCAATTCCCAATAATTCCTCTATTATTTTAGCCCCAACCCATAGATCAAGATGGGACGGTTTAGTTCTCACTATGGCAATGGGTAGAAGGATAACCAACAAGGATTGTAGATTTATGGTTACTAAATCCGAAATGAAAGGAATGCAAGGTTGGTTCTTAAAAAGGCTTGGATGTTTTTCGATAAACCAATTATCTCCATCTCTTTCAACGTTAAGATTCGCTATCGATCTTGTAGAAAAGGGAGAACAACTAGTTGTTTTCCCAGAAGGAAAAATCAATAAATATGGCAGAAAATTAGTTCTCAGAGAAGGACTATATAGATTAGCGCGACTAGCATCAAAAAAGACAGACTCCATAATTATAATTCCAATCGGAATTGCCTACAGTGAAGTATCTCCGAAATTTAGGAGCGAGTTTTGTTTATCCTTTGGAAAACCTATAGCAATGACTGATTATTTAAACACTACTATCAAAGAATTTAATAAGTTTCTAAATCAAAACATGATGAAAGAAGAAGAAATAGCATTAAAAAATGTCGGTAGATGAATCCTCAATAAGTTAGTATTGGTTTTAATAATTTAATGAGAATATGAAATTCTTGAAATTAATCCCAATCATATTTATGGTATTTGGAACTTTTCCTTATAAAAATTTAGTTCATGCAGAAATTAAAAGTCCAAAAGACTATAAAGTTCTCTCAAATGAGAATAAAAAGCTCTCTATCTCAAACGTAGAATATTTCATAGAGCGCGGCGATAAATTTATAAAAAATGAAGATTTTGATAAAGCTAAATCTTCCTACCTTGATGCAAGAAAATTAGCACAGCAACTTGCAAAGTTTTATGCCGATCTAAATACTTCCTTCAAAGGAGTTGATGCAAGGATACCAAAAGAAATGCAAAGAAAAGGTAAGGAAACATTGAAAGCTTTAGCAAAAACAAATGAGAGACTATCCTTTTTGTATTTAAAAACTAAAAAACCTGAGGTTGCTGTCCCCTTACTTATCGAAACAATTAGAATAATGTCTCCTAATAGCCCGGAAGGTAAAGAAGCTTATAAAAGATTGATCCAGTTGGGATTTGTTGATACTCAATATAAAGGTTAATTAAAATTAATTATGATTACAAAAACCGAAGTTATTAAATTAATAACTAAAAAATTGCCAAGTTCCCAAATTTTTGTTGAAAACATCAAAGGAAATGATCATTTACAAGTAACTGTAATTGCATCCGAATTCAATGGATTATCATTAGTTAAACAGCACCAATTAGTCTATTCTGCATTAAAGGAAGAATTGGCTTCAGAAGCTATCCATGCACTGGCATTAAAAACAGAAACACCAAACTGAATTATGGAAAACTCAATAAAAGAAAAAATACAAAAACTAATCGATTCTAACCCCATAATGGTTTTCATGAAAGGGACTAAATTAATGCCTCAATGCGGTTTTTCCAACAATGTAGTTCAAATCCTAAATTCCTTAGGCGTTGAATTTAATACCTTTGATGTTTTAAGCGATTTCGAGGTCAGAGAAGGAATCAAAGAATATTCGGATTGGCCAACGATTCCTCAAGTTTATTTAAAGGGAGAATTTCTAGGTGGTTCAGATATTCTTATCGAAATGTATAATTCAGGATCCCTAAAAGAAAAAATAGAAATTGAATTAGCGTCTTAAGACAATAAGTAAGTATAAATACTGATTTAGTTAATAAAAATTAATATTTTAAATCCTTTTTTTATCAAAAAAACCTTTATTCTGGCCCCCCTCAGGCTCAATAAAACTTGATGGATCCAAAATCCATCTTTCAATTAATCTTTCTAGTTTCTCTTGATCTCTTTGCTCTAAAGTACTGCAATTCCTTAAGGCTTGGAGATAACCATCACTATATAATTTAAGGTCTGATGGACTATGAAAACGAGTAACCAAGTCTTGGCAACTATCGCAGATTGATTGAAAATGACGAATTGCCTTAGGATTTTCAAATGATGTCATAATTCGATAGATTCTGATTTTTATTTAGCATTTGTTATACCTTATTAAGGACGATTAAAAATTGCCTGGCCCAATAGTAATTAAGAATGCAATCAACTGAGCAAATCTTAGCTTCAACCCCTGGTAGTTCACAATTGCCTTCGAGCTCTCAGACTCCATCAAGAGTTCTTGTTGTTGAACCTCACCCCACACTTAGGACGGTCCTTGTACAAAGACTTCGCCAAGATGGACATCTTGCTGCTGCTGTTGGATCAGCTATGGAAGCTATTGACCTATGTAGAGAACAGTCACCTGACCTTTTGGTAAGTGCAGAAATCCTTGAACAAAATACAGCAATGAGACTTGCCCAACAATTGGGGTGTTCAGTTATTGTTCTTACGGCAAGATCAGGCGTTGAAGCTTTAGTAAATCTCCTAGATGAAGGAGCTGATGATGTACTTAGAAAGCCATTTGGACTTGAAGAGCTGGCCGCAAGATGTAGAACCTTACTAAAGAGAGGAAGAATAGGTTTACAAGAAAAAGTTGAAGTTGGTCCTTTAGAAGTTCATCTTTTGTTAAGGCAGGTTACTCTTAGCGAAAAGCCCGTAGAACTTAGCCCAAGAGAGTTTGCACTGCTTTGTGCTCTTCTTATGCCTCCTGGTATGGTAAGAAGTAGACAGGAGCTTCTTAGGATGGCTTGGCCCCCATTCAGTGGAGGGCCCAGATCTGTAGATACTCAAGTCCTAACATTGAGAAGAAAATTGGAGCAGGCAGGCTTAGGAGAAGGTGGTGGGATAACCACTGTTAGACAACAAGGTTATCGATTCAGTATTGACAATATTTAATTTAAAAAAGCAAAAATTTCACCAATAACCATCAAAACTGAGAGTAAAGTCAATAATCTATAAGTCCAAAGAGGTGATATATAAGAAATTTCAGTGATATTGATGCCTGTATTTTTAGAAACAATTGTTAAAAACTTTTCGAAATTCTCCAACCTTTGTGGGATAAGAAAATTATCACCTTTATTTGTATTAAAGTAATAAACCTTACTACCCTGACTAGTGGGTAAAGTTTTAATTAATTTAATATCTTTCCAAGAAATCTCCCAATTTTTTTTCCCTAAGAATTTAGAAATAAAGCTACTTTTATATGAAATTTTATTACTGCAAGTTTCTACATAATCGCTAGTGATATTGATTATCAAATAAAGTCCTAGGGCAAAAATTATAATAGAGGGGATTTTTAATTCTTCGATTGAAATAAATGGTAAAGGAATTGTAAGCGCTAAATAAAGAGAAATTAACGAGCTTTTCACAAAAATAAGAGTTTTAAATTTTTCTATCATTTCAAAAGGATCCTTTTAATCGGGCAATTTAAAACTGTTTATGTTTAACTTTGCACCTATTTTGTGAGCGCATGCGTATCCACTAAAAGCAACTGCATTTAGGCCTTGGCCAGGGAAGCATGAATCCCCTACACAATAAAGGTTTTGAATTTTTGTAGTGTTGAAAGGCATTGGCAAAAGTCCAAGCAACTTTTTACTGGGAATTGGCCCATAACTACCTTCATGTCTTCCAAGAAACTTTTTATGAGTTTTGGGAGTACCAATTTCTTTGTGATCAATATTTTGTTCAAGATTAGGAAGAATAGTTGATATTTTTTCAAGAAGAAAAGAAAAATATTTTTCTTTCTTTTGTAAATATTCTTTCCTTGATAGGCCTTCCCATTCACTCATCGATGAAGGAGTAAACGCATGTACGATATGTTTACCTTCTGGAGCCAAAGAAGAGTCAAGCAAAGTAGGTATAGAAACAAAAATAACTCCCTTTTCGCTTTCTAATTCATCCCAATTTTCAACGATTATATGATGGCAATTAAAATTATCGGATATTAGATTTTTCTCTACTCCAAGATGAATCGACACAAAAGAAGGTGAGGGTTTATAAGTTTCTGACCACCTATATTCACTTTTTGGCACGTTTTTACTAGAAATTAATCCTTTAGTATTATCTTTTAATCCAAAGGTATCCCATCTAGTGGAGTTGGATACAATAATATTTGAATATATCTCTTCCCCATTTGAGAGTTTAACTCCTACCGCTTTCTCATCCTTTAAGAGGATTTCAGTCACATTGGCTTTATATCTAACTTTTCCTCCTAATTTTTCAATACCAGAAACAAACTTCTCTGCTATGGTTCCAACTCCCCCTTTTGGATAATTTATCCCCCCAGCATGCCTATCTGTAAATACCATACCCGCATTAATCATAGGGGTTTTTAGAGCTGGCATTACAGACCAACAAAAACATTCGATATCGATAAATTTTAAAAGTTCAGGATCTTTTATAAACTTTCTCGCAACATCTCCTGCATTTGCAGGTAACCATCTAGCTAACCCTAAACAGGATAATGGAGATTTAAAGAAAACTTTAAAAAGATAACTTGGATCCTCTATTGATAAAAGAGGCATTGAATCTAAACATTTAAATACACTTGCACAAGTATCATAGAATTTCTTGATACCTTTTTTTTCCTTGGGGAAACTAGCTGATAATTTGCTTATAAATTGATCATAATTTTTATCTACAGAAATATTAAAATTATGTGGTAAGTGATATTCCAGTTGAACAGGATCGGGAATGGTTTCGCATTTTTCATTCACATCTTTCAAAGCACGAGTTAATAAATTGGTATAACCTTTATCTCCAAATCCAAAAATCATTGAAGCACCTACATCAAAGGTATAGCCTTTTCTCTTAAAAGAGCCTCCACTCCCGCCTGGAATAATATATTTTTCAAGAACTAATACTTGAGCTCCTTTCGCCGCCAATTGTGAAGCAGTTACTAACCCTCCTATTCCTGAGCCAATAATAATTGCATCGAAGTTTACCTTATTTAATTCCATTTTTTGATCTTTGATAATTAATCTTAGTAAATTTTGCTAAGTAAGTGTTCTTTATCAAAACAAGAATTTAGTTTATTTTTAAAATCATTCAAGGCTTCTGTAGATCTTTCTTGATAAGCTTTATACCTTAATCTTTTATCTTTTATTCTTTTAGTTAGTTCTGGAACTAAACCAAATGAAGCAGGCATTGGTTGGAATTTATTCTTTTTCTGATTAGATAATATTTGATTTTTGTTACTGATAAAATTCATTAGAGAACCAATCATTGATTGATCAGGAAAACTTACTGGTTTTTTACCCTTAGCTAATAAGGATGCATTTATTCCTGCAAGCAAGCCCCCTGCTGCTGCTGCTGCATAACCTTCAGTCCCCGTTATTTGACCCGCAGCAAAAAGGTTTTCTCTTTTCATAAATTGCAATGTCGGTAAAAGTAATTTTGGAGATTCTAAAAAAGTATTTCTATGCATCACTCCAAAACGTACAAACTCAGCCTTTTCTAAACCAGGAATCAACCTAAATATTCTTTTTTGCTCAGACCATTTGAGGTTAGTTTGAAAACCTACCATATTAAGCAATTTTCCTTCTAAATCTTCTTTCCTTAATTGGACAACAGCATGAGGTCGCTTTTTCAATCTATTTTCTCTGTCAAATAAATCTCCCCATTTTGGATCCCACAAACCAATAGATTTCAAGGGTCCGTATCTCATTGTATCGACACCTCTTCTTGCTATTTCTTCAATTGGTAAGCAAGCCTCAAAGAAATTAGCCGATTCTTTTTCAAAGTTTTTTAAATTAGCTTGTTCACCTTCTATTAGTTGATTTCTGAAATTGATATAATCAGTTTTGCCCATAGGGCAATTAAGATATGCTGGATCACCTTTATCGTATCTACTAGCTTTAAATACAATCTCTTTATCAATACTATCTCCAAAAATAATTGGACTAGCAGCATCAAAAAAATGACACGCATCAATACCTGTAAAAGCTTGAATTTCATAGGACAACGCATCTGCAGTTAATGGACCAGTTGCGAGAATAGTTATATTTTCTTCGTTTGGGAGATCCAATTGTTCAAATCTCTCAATTTCAATTAAAGGATGATTAGATAAAGCTTCAGTCAAAGCGATACTAAATTTAGATCTATCAACTGCTAAAGCGCCTCCAGCTGGGACAGCAAATTTATCTGCTGTATTTACTATTAATGAATCAAAAATTCTAAGTTCTTTTTGCAATAAACCTGCTGCTCTATCAGAACTTAAAGCACCGAAACTGTTACTACAAACCAATTCTCCAAACTCACCCGTATGATGAGCTGGGGTTGATTTGATAGGTCTCATTTCAACTAATTTGACTGGCGTCCCAGAATTAGCTACTTGCCAAGCAGCTTCTGATCCTGCAAGCCCAGCTCCAATAACTATTACTTTTTTATCTATCAAATTGGATTAATCCTTCCCCAAAAAGTCTCTGTTGAACTGCTCTCTTGCTGGTTTTTGTATATTAAATACTACCCAAGCTAAAGCAGCGATAATTGGAGCAAAAACTACGATTGTTCTGAGCATTTTTGAAATAACATTATTTATTAGATTATTTTAACTTTTAACTGTAAATTTAGAGAGAAATTTTAATTTTTTATTTTATAAGTTAAGAATTGTTTTTCTATTGTTCAACTTGAGATAAAAAGTTGTTTTTTTTACCTTAAAAAGGGATAATTTCATATGTACTCAATTTTACAAAATGGGTCGCTAGCTCAGCGGTAGAGCATCCGGCTTTTAACCGGCTGGTCCTGAGTTCGAATCTCAGGCGACCCACATTCCATAAATTGAGTTTTTTTTTAAAATTTTTAGTAAAGTCAGTCTCGAACAAAAAAATTTCAAAATTTTCAACTTTATAGCCTTAGTTTATAGGATTCAAATGATTAGTTACTTTAATTAATAAATCCTGTGAAAACTATAAATTTTAATAATTATTTTGAAGCCTCTGAATAATTTTTTTTTGCAATGTTAATTATGCAATTAAGAAAATTTGAATTTCTAGATAAGCGCAGAGAGGAAAAAGTCGAAAACATTACATTTAATATCAAACTAGCTTTAAAAAATGAAGAACTACAAATTCTTTCTTCATAAAAGTTTTAAAGGCTTACAAGAAAATACATAATACATTTTTGTCACATTTTTGCTAAATAAATCACTAAAGAGAGCAAAAATTTGATTTAGACAAATTTCTGAAGAAATACTTTACAAAGCTTCACAAAACCTGTTACAATCATTTACATAAATTCATTTTTTTATCATGACTCCTGAAGCAGAACGTTTTAATGGTTGGGCAGCAATGTTAGGTTTCGTTGCAGCTGTTGGTGCTTACGTCACAACTGGCCAAATAATTCCTGGTTGGTTCTAAATCATTATTATTAATTAAATTTAAGGGGAACTTTTTTATGAAAAAAGAGCCTCGAGAATTATTGAAAATTTTTAAAGTCAACAAATTTTGTTGGCTTTTTTTTTTGTAACTATTCAAACTAAAATATTGGCTTTTTGCTGAAAAAAATAACATTAGGTTCGCGAAGATTGCTTAGTTATTAGTTCTAATTAGTAATTACTCTTTATTTTGATGAGATATTACCCGATATATTTTTTATATAGAATTGATTTTAGAGTTATTTTCTTGAAGATGTTTTTTCGTCAATATTATCTAAGCATGTTGAACATAATAAATGACCCTTTTTATTCCAAAAAGTTTTTGTTGAACGCTCAATATCTTTTCTACAAATCAAACATTTAAAAATTGGGGACATTTTTAATTGAAGTACGTTAGTGAGAAAAAATGTAAATTTTAAATTTTTTTGAAAAAATTAGCTGATTATTTACCTAGTTAAATTATAGTTTCAATTTCAACTCTCACATAATTTTATAAATAAGAATAACTAACAATAATCTCAATAAGGGGAAATTTAAAAACACTAAACGTATTTAATGTAAATAAACAAAAAAGGCCTGCGTTTAGCAGGCCTTTTTGTGCGTAAGAGATTTTCTAAACTAAATTAATAAATTTAGAAGGAGAATGATGTTCTAACCATTACACCAGTTGTATCATCTGTGTTAACAGCT
>NZ_JAAORE010000003.1:300000-587930 GCF_017696175.1 Prochlorococcus marinus XMU1404
GAAGAAAATTTATCTGGAACGCTTGCTATTGATTTAGGAAATACTAATACCGTAATTGCTTTTCAAGGTCAAAAAGATTCAAATTCTATTTTAGTTGAAATACCAAATATTACGTCATCTCCTGGAGTAATCCCTTCAGCAGTTTGGTTCGAGGAACCATCAAAAATATTGAAAATTGGTATCAGTGCTTTAGAGATGAAAGACAGCTCTAATTCGGATTTGTTTTTTCATTCTAATTTCAAAAGATTAATTGGAAATCATATTGAAAAAATTAATCAAAACAATATCTTAAAACCTAATGAATGTGGCGAAAAATTTTTTAAACTTTTGTTGGAAAGTATTCCTCAAAAATATGATGTAAAGAGACTTGTTTTGACTGCTCCTATTGACACGTACAAAGGTTATAGAGAATGGTTAATTAACCTATGCGAAGAAATATCTGTAGATGAGATAGCTATTGTTGATGAGCCTACCGCAGCAAGTTTAGGAATTAATGTGCCTTTTGGCTCCAAAATTATGACATTAGATATTGGAGGAAGCACAATAGATATGAATATAGTCAAGATAGAAGGAGGAGAAGGAAAATCTAGTCCAATAGCTGAATTATTAAAATTCAAAGGAAATGATGTAAGTTCAATTTCAAAACAAAAAGTTAGGTGTGCTGAAATAATCAGTAAAGTAGGCTCAAAAATTGGTGGTAAAGATATTGATCAATGGATCGTTGATTATTTTATTCCAGATAATAAATATGCAATTAATCTTTTAAAGGCAGAAGAAATAAAATGCAAACTCAGCTCATCTAAAATAAAATACGAAAATAAATATCCATTAAAATTTTTAATTGAACCAGATAAAGAACAAGAATTTTTCCTAAGTAAAGAAATATTTGAGAAAATCATTATTGATAATAATCTTCTAAATCACCTAAACTCTTTGCTCAAAAATTTATTAAATGAAGCAAGAGGAAATTTTTGCACTATTGATGACTTAAGCATAATTATTTTGGTTGGAGGGGGATCTCAAATTCCATTAATCAGAGAATGGATTACAAAAAAGATTTCAGAAATTCAAATAAAATCTCCTCCTCCTATTGAATCAATAGCTTTGGGAGCTTTAGCAATGACCCCTGGGGTAAAAATTAAAGACATTTTAACCAAAGGATTATCTATAAGATTATTTAATAGAAGAGAGCAGAAACACTTCTGGCATCCTATTTTTTACAAAGGTCAAACATGGCCAACTGAAAACCCATTTAAACTTATCCTTCAAGCCAGTAAAAATAATCAGAAAATATTCGAGATAATCATTGGTGAAACAAAAAAAGAAAGAGCATATGATGTGATTTTCGAGAATGGATTACCTAAACTATCAGAAGTACAAAGTGAAGAAGAAATTATAAAATGGAACAAAAAACCATTAAGAATCGAACTAAAAAATCAATCTAATATCGGAAAAGACAATTTAAAACTTTTCTTCAAAATAACAAAAAAAGCTGATTTATTAGTCAAGTGTTTTGATATTAAAGATGAGTTTTTAGGAGAATATAATTTAGGAAATATCTTCTAAAATAAAGCTATTCAAGAAAAACTCCTTCTTCATTATCAATATTATTTAGACGTAAACTGATACTTTCATTTTTACTAGTTGGAACTTTTTTGCCGCAAAAATCAGGATGAATAGGTAATTCTCTATGCCCCCTATCTACCATTACTAGCAACATCACTTTTTGAGGCCTACCCCATGAATATAGGGCATCAATTGCAGCCCTAATTGTTCTCCCTGTATAAATCACATCATCTATCAAAAGAATTTCTAGCTCCTCAATAGGCACTGGAATATCAGTTGCCTTTATTAGGCGAGTTCCAACTCTATTTTGATCATCTCTATAAAAAGTAGGATCAATTATTCCTATTTTTATTTTTACACCAGATTTAAAAAATAATTCTTTTTCAAGAACTTTGGCCAAATCAATCCCTCTAGTTGGTATTCCAACTAAAAGAAGATTATCGAGGTTTTTTACTTTTTCAATAATTTCAGAAGTTAAACGTGAAATTGTTTTTCTCAGCTCAACTGCATTAAGTATTATGACCCTCTTAGTTTTATTTGACATGATTTATCAATAAAAAAATTTGGTGCAATATTTTAATAAATTAGCAAAAGCTAACTATGTTAAATATAGATTGTTAAAGAGTAGCTTTTAAAGCTAAATTTAAGATTGGATCACTTAATAGTGAAATTGATCTAAATATGTCAAAGATTAGCAGCAAAAATATAAATAGAGTTACTGTTCCTCAGAGCCCTGTAGTTCTTGCAATTCTTGATGGATGGGGCTATCGAGAAGAACTATCACATAATGCTATAAAAAGTGCCAATACACCAATCATAGATTCATTATGGCATGCATACCCCCATACTCTTATAAGCGCAAGTGGATCAGATGTGGGGCTCCCAGATGGTCAAATGGGTAATTCAGAGGTAGGTCACCTTACTATTGGTTCGGGAAGAATAATCGAACAAGAACTTGTAAGAATTTCAAATGTTGTAAAGAATAATCAACTAGATATAGTTAATGAATTAAAGGAAATGGCTAATTCATTAAAGAAAAGCAATTCTACTTTACACATTACGGGATTATGTTCTGATGGAGGAGTACATAGTCATATAGATCATTTATTAGGTTTAATAAAGTGGGCATCTGATAATGGCCTCAAAAAAGTAGCAATTCATATTATTACCGATGGAAGAGATACGCCTGCAAAAAGTGCATCTAAATATCTAAATCAAATAGAGTCCTGCATAAAAAAATTCAATACAGGTGAGATAGCTTCTATATGCGGAAGATACTGGATAATGGATAGAAACCTCTTATGGGACAGAACAGAAAAAGCATATACTAATTTGACTAGTCCAGATATCAAAATAACAAATATTTCTCCTCAGGATTATATAAAAAAAAGTTATGGCAAAAACATAACTGATGAATTTATAGAGCCCATACGAATGTCTGAAAACTATCTTAAAGATGGTGATAAATTGATTTGCTTTAATTTCCGTCCAGATAGAGCCAGACAAATAATAAAATCTCTTTCAGAGAAAAAATTTTCAGATTTTGAAAGAAAAATTTTTCCAAATGTGGATATAGTTACATTTACTCAATACGATATAAATTTCCCTGTTAAAGTTGCATTTCCTCCTGAATCTCTCAATAATTTTATTGGACAAATAGTTTCAGATAACGGACTCAAACAATACAGAACAGCAGAAACAGAAAAATATCCACACGTAACATATTTTTTTAATGGTGGAGTAGAAATACCTTTACCTGGAGAAGAAAGACATTTAATTCCATCTCCAAGAGTCGCAACTTATGATATGAAACCTGAGATGTCAGCTGAAGAATTAACTATTAGTTGCTCTAAAGCAATTAAAAGTGGTAACTATGCTTTTATTGTAATCAATTTTGCTAATCCTGATATGGTGGGTCATACAGGTAATATGAATGCAACAATTAAAGCAATAGAAACAGTAGATAAATGCATAGGTCAAATAGTTAATGCTACTGGAGAAATGGGTGGAAGCATTCTTATTACTGCCGATCATGGTAACGCAGAGGTAATGAAAGGACCTGGAGGAGAACCATGGACGGCGCATACTATAAATAAAGTTCCATTAATTTTTGTTGAAGGTGAAAAAAGAAAAATTCCGAATATGGGAAATCAAATTAATTTAAGAGATAATGCTGGCTTAGCAGATATTGCACCCACTTTATTACAGTTATTAAATCTTCCAATCCCAAAAGAAATGACAGGAAAATCTTTAATTAAAGAGATTGAGTTAAAAGGTTATAATAAGGTCGTACAACACGTTTAAAGTTTATACGAGTCTTATTAAGCAATGATTCAAATTTTTAGTTGGATATGGGTATTTTCTGGAGTCATTCTGATACTTTTAGTTTTACTACATAGTCCAAAAGGTGATGGAATGGGTGGTATTGCTGCTAGTGGAAGCTCAATGTTCAATAGTGCGAGTAGTGCAGAGGCATCTCTCAACAAAATAACTTGGACTTTTCTAGTTATTTTTTTACTACTCGCAATTATTCTTAGCGCTGGCTGGATTTCATAAAGTTTGCATAAAAAAAGAGATCATATTAAATGATCTCTTAAGTTTAAAATTTAGTTTATTAACTATTTTTAGTTAATAATCAAAGTCACCACCCATACCTGGAGCTCCTGCTGGAGATGATGAATCTTTTTTCTCAGGTAAATCTGCAACTATACATTCAGTAGTTAGAACCATCCCTGCTATGGAAGCTGCATTTTGCAAGCCTGAACGAGTAACTTTTGCAGGATCAACTATACCAGCAGAAGACATATCTACATATTCTCCAGTAGCAGCATTAAATCCATCATTAAATGGTTTAGATTTCACATTTTCAGCTATCACAGCACCATTAGAACCTGCATTTTCTGCAATTCTCATTAAAGGCGCCGTGAGTGAAGCTTCAACAATGTTAGCTCCAATTAATTCCTCTCCCTCTAAATTTTTATCGGCCCAATCTTGGAGGATTGGAGACAAATGAGCAAGAGTCGTTCCTCCTCCAGGTACGATTCCTTCCTCAACTGCTGCCTTTGTTGCGTTGATAGCATCTTCAAGACGAAGTTTTTTGTCCTTCATCTCAGTTTCTGTTGCAGCTCCAACCTTAATCACTGCTACCCCTCCAGCTAATTTTGCTAGACGTTCTTGAAGCTTCTCTTTGTCGTAGGAGGAATCTGTTTCATCCATTTGCTTCTTAATTTGATCGCATCTAGCATTAACTGCTTGCTCATTACCCTCAGCTACTATAGTTGTAGTCTCTTTGTTGATAGTTATTCTTCTACCAGTTCCAAGCATTTCTAAAGTAGCATTCTCTAGTTTCAAACCTGCATCCTCAGTAATTAATTGACCATTAGTTAAAACAGCCATATCTTCAAGCATTGCTTTTCTTCTGTCACCAAATCCAGGAGCTTTTACTGCCGCAACATTTAGGACACCTCTCAGTCTATTAACAACCAGAGTGGCTAAAGCCTCTTTTTCTATATCTTCTGCGATAATAACTAATGGCTTACCTGTTTTTGCTATTTGTTCCAAAACAGGTACTAAATCTTGAACTAATGCGATTTTCTTATCAGTTAAGAGAATATATGGTTCATCTAAAACAGCCTCCATTCTCTCTGTATCTGTTGCGAAATAAGGTGAAATGTAGCCTTTATCAAAACGCATACCCTCAGTAACTTCCAATTCGGTAGTCATTGATTTTCCTTCTTCTAAGGAAATCACACCCTCTTTACCAACTTTGTCCATTGCATTGGCAATCATTTGACCTACCTCTTCATCATTTCCAGCAGCAATGGTTCCGCATTGAGCAATAGCATTACTATCACTGATAGGTTTGGAATTCTCCTGAATTTTATCAACAAGAAATTCAGTGGCTTTATCGATCCCTTTTTTCAAGGTGATCGCATTAGCGCCAGCAGCGACGTTTCTCAACCCTGCTTTAACCATAGCGTGCGCTAAAACAGTGGCAGTTGTAGTGCCATCACCAGCAGCATCATTTGTTTTTGATGCGGCTTGTCTGATTAATGCGACCCCAGTATTTTCAATGTGGTCCTCTAATTCAATCTCTTTTGCGATTGTTACACCATCATTAATAATTTGTGGAGCACCAAATTTTTTCTCAAGTACAACATTTCTCCCTTTTGGTCCAAGCGTTACAGCCACAGACTCAGCAAGGATATCGATTCCTCTCTCGAGCGCTCTACGAGCTTGCTCATTGTAAATAATTCTTTTAGCCATGTTTAGGCAGCAATTTAATAATAAGTTTTAATAATTTTTGAAACAAATATTTTAGCCAACTACAGCTAAAATATCTTTTTCTGAGAGTAGGACGTATTCGTCTCCTCCCAATTTAATGTCTGTTCCAGCATATTTGCTGTACAAGACTTTATCGCCAATACTCACTTCTGGAGTTTGACGAGAACCATCTTCATTAAGTTTCCCAGGGCCTACCTGAGCAACTTCTCCCACCTGTGGTTTTTCTTTGGCTGTATCAGGCAAAAGAATGCCCCCAGCAGTTTTTTCCTCAGATGCGGAAACTTTAATAAATATTCTATCTCCCAGTGGTTTTACTGTAGAGACTGTAAGTGAAACAGCTGCCATAGATTAATGGAGGATCATGATTGAGACGCTTTGCGTCGTAAAAATAGAAAGAGAAATTCTCTATCCGTATCATCAACAACATAATCCGCTAAGCAGCAATTAAACCATACTTGAACTGTGCGGGTGGCCGAACCCATTTAACGAATCTACCCATGAGATGGTAGTATTTTCGGATTATGAGCTGTTTAAATCAGCTAATTATCACCAAATTAATAAAAAAATGGTAGCAACCCCATCAACTTCTTCACAAACAAAAGGCGTAGTACGACAGGTAATCGGTCCAGTTCTAGATGTAGAATTCCCAGCTGGTAAATTGCCTAAAATATTAAACGCATTAAGAATTGAAGCAAAAAATCCTGCAGGACAAGAAATAGCTCTCACAGCAGAGGTTCAACAGCTCCTTGGAGACCACAGAGTCAGAGCAGTGGCTATGAGTGGCACAGACGGTCTTGTAAGGGGCATGGAAGCGATCGATACAGGTGCACCAATATCTGTACCAGTAGGAGAAGCAACTTTAGGAAGAATATTTAACGTTTTAGGAGAACCAGTAGACGAACAAGGACCTGTTAAAACTAGTGATACTGCTCCAATTCATAGAGCCGCTCCAAAATTAACTGATTTAGAAACTAAGCCAAAAGTTTTTGAAACAGGAATTAAAGTTATAGATCTTTTGGCGCCCTACAGACAAGGAGGTAAAGTAGGATTATTTGGAGGGGCCGGTGTCGGGAAAACAGTTCTTATTCAAGAATTAATTAATAATATTGCGAAGGAACATGGTGGGGTTTCTGTTTTTGGAGGTGTAGGAGAAAGGACTAGAGAAGGTAACGATTTATATGAAGAATTTAAAGAATCAGGAGTTATTAATGCAGATGACTTAACGCAGTCAAAAGTGGCTTTATGTTTTGGGCAGATGAATGAGCCACCCGGAGCAAGAATGAGAGTAGGCTTATCCGCACTCACAATGGCCGAACATTTTAGAGATGTAAATAAACAGGATGTTCTACTTTTTGTCGATAATATTTTTAGATTTGTTCAAGCTGGCTCTGAAGTATCAGCTTTACTAGGGAGAATGCCCTCGGCAGTTGGATACCAACCGACTCTTGGAACTGATGTTGGTGAATTACAGGAGAGAATTACATCTACATTAGAAGGGTCAATAACATCAATTCAGGCTGTTTATGTACCTGCTGATGACCTAACTGACCCTGCTCCAGCAACAACCTTTGCCCATTTAGATGCCACCACTGTACTTGCGAGAGCTCTCGCGGCTAAGGGGATTTATCCAGCAGTTGATCCATTAGACTCAACAAGTACTATGCTTCAACCATCTGTTGTTGGAGATGAACATTACAAAACAGCTAGAGCTGTTCAATCAACTTTGCAAAGATACAAAGAACTGCAAGATATCATTGCAATTCTTGGTTTAGATGAACTTTCTGAAGAAGACAGATTAACAGTAGACAGAGCCAGAAAAATTGAGAAATTCCTTTCCCAACCTTTCTTCGTAGCAGAAATATTTACAGGAATGTCTGGAAAATACGTAAAATTAGAGGAAACCATAGCTGGTTTTAATATGATTTTGTCAGGTGAACTAGATGATTTACCAGAACAGGCATTTTACTTAGTTGGTAACATTGATGAAGTAAAAGCTAAGGCTGAAAAAATTAAGTCAGAAAAATAAATATTTATATTTTCTTATTTAACCTTCAATAATTCTTAAATAAATGGCAATTTCTCTTAAAGTTTTAGCTCCTAATAAAAATGTTTATCAAGGTGAAGCTGAAGAAGTTATCCTTCCTAGTACTACCGGACAACTTGGAGTACTTCCAGGACATATTTCTTTGGTTACGGCTATAGATATCGGCGTTTTGAGACTAAGAATGAATTCTCAGTGGAAATCAATAGCTTTAATGGGGGGCTTCGCTGAAATTGAATCAGATGAAGTCATAGTTTTAGTAAATAATGCGGAAATTGGTTCTGAAATTAATGTTCAAAATGCTGAGCAAGATCTTAAAGAAGCAAAAATAGCGATTAGTAAATTCTCTGAAAATGAAAAAAATCCAGAGAAAATAAAAGCCTTGAAAGAGATTTCGAAGGCTGAGGCTAGGATTCAAGCTGCAAAGAACTAATTTTTAAGCTGTTCCACAAAAAGTAACTTCAGGAAACTTTAACTTGGCTTCTTCTAATTTTTTTGTTTTACCCTCTTCTTGCCAATAATTTATTACTTCTGTAGCTTTATTCAATATTTCCACTCTTTCATTATCTGTAATCCAACCTTTATTCTCTAGTTCACTTTTTAATTTTTCCCAGGCATCATCCCTTGGCCAAAAGTAATAAGCAGTGAGAGGGCTTGGGCCTCCCCCCACTATTTGATCAACAGCTAAAGCAACGTTATCAGGTAACCACAATACTTTAATAATGAATCTTCCTTCATCAGGTTTAGGGGTATAACCAGTAGGTACTCCGTCTTCATCAATTGTGGCAGCCGCCAATACAGCTGTAGCACCCATCATTCCTGAATTAGGAGAGGAATCTTTAGACTTTGAGTCATCACTATTGTTTTTCTTTGAATTTTGATTTAACTTATCAGAAGAGGTCATTCAATTATTTATGTTTAATAAATAATTTATCAGTTAATGGTCACATTTTGATTGGTTTATTCAAAAATTCTTGATTTTAATTATTGATATTTTCTAAACATAATTATTATCTTATTATCTATCATGTGAAACTTGATAAAAATTATAAATTGTAGCTTCTAATGAATCCCAAAGATCTTTAGGAATATCGTTTTCTTCTGCAAACATTCCAAGCTGACTAGCCAAGCCTCTTGCTTGAGAGAGTTTCGAATCGTATGAATCTGATTTATTCATTTTTGAACATTAAACTTTATAAAAATAAATCTATTAATTAGATAAGTCAAATTTTAAAATTCTAAATCAGAAATTTCTTTTAGCGCAGCAATACTCAAAACTTCTGGATTTGTATCTTTGACTAGAACATCATCTTCAATTCTTATCCCAATGCCTTTCCATTTATCATCAATAAGAGGTTGTCCCTCAGGGACTGGGATCCTATCGCTTATATAAATCCCGGGTTCTACTGTAAGAATCATTCCATTCTGTAATGGCACTTCATAGTCTCCCATTCTGTATGCTCCAACATCATGAACATCTAGGCCAAGCCAATGTCCAGTTCTATGCATGTAAAGATGTTTATAAGATTGATTCTCAATTATCTCTTCGGTACTGCCCGCTAATAAACCAATTTCTTTTAATCCTTCTATCAAAATTGTTAAAGCAACATTATGCACAGTACTAGAATTTGATCCAGTTATGGCACTTTTAATTGCCTTTTTCTGCGCACTCAATACAATTTCGTAAATAACTTTTTGCTCTTTAGAAAATTTTCCACCTATTGGGATGGTTCTTGTTATGTCTCCATTGTAATAATCAGTTAGTGAGCAGCCAGCATCTACCAACAATAAATCCTTCTTATTCAATGGTGAGTTATTTGAAGTGTAATGCAAAATACATGCATTATCTCCTGAAGCAACAATAGAGTTATAGGCAGGTCCTCTTGCCCCTTTTTCCAAAAAGAATCCTTCTAGAAGACCCTGAATTTGCCTCTCATTTTTCTTTGATGAGATAGATTCTCTTACTAGTTCATGAGCTTCTGCTGAAATTTGTGTAGCCTCTCTCATTCTATTTATTTCAAATTCACTTTTAATTAATCTCATCTCATTTAAATAAATTTCTGGAGATTTTATAGAATTTGCACCAATTCCCAATCGAGAGCGATTTTCAAGTTGTTCTGAAAATATCTCCAGTACTATTTTTTCAACTAATGGATTTTTACCAATTGAAAAAACAATTTCATCAGAACCATTTATATAACTTGGCAGTAAATTTCCTAGTTCATTAATTGAATGAGCCTTATCAGCATTAAACTCTTTTTCAGCCCCTTCTAAACCCCATCTAAAGCCATGCCAAACTTCACTAATAATATCTTTAGGAGCAACGAACAAAATAAATCTCTCACCCTTTGGCTTATGGGATAAGAAGAGAGCGATTGCATCCGGTTCATCAAAACCAGTTAAATACCAGAAATTACTCTCTTGTCTAAAAGGATATTCGCAATCAGCATGATGTTTTACAAGAGTAGCCCCAGGGATAATTGCTGCTTTTCCATCTAATTTATCTAGGAATATTTCTCTTCTTTCTTCAAAAACCTTATTGTTAGATTTAGACATAAATTGTGTATTGGCGTGTTTAGAAAAAAAATGGAAGAATGAATTGAACAGATTTGGATTTGCTCTATCTTAATGGAACCAAGCGTTTACGGTTTAATTTTACTAATAATAATTATATTAATAGGCTCTGCCTGTTGTTCGGGAGTAGAAGCGGCTTTTTTAGCTGTAAATTCAATAAGAATTATTAAAATAGCCTCAAGACAAAAGCCAAAAAGTTCTGCGAATCAACTCCTTAAACTCAGGAAACATCTTGGAAGGACATTAACTGTAATTACTATTACTAATAATGGATTTAATATAATTGGAAGTCTTATTTTAGGTGTATACGGAGCATTAGTAATCAATAGTAATTATGGATTAACCTTTTTTTCAATTGCCTTTTATATATTAGTTGTCTTAGTTGGAGAAGTACTTCCTAAAGCTCTTGGTACAAGATTTTCAGTTCAAATAGCATTATTATCCGTTCCTATCTTGAGAATATTAAATACTTTAATGAGGCCATTCTTAATATTAATAGAGCAAATATTTCCAGTTATTACTGAAGAAAACGAAATTTCAACTGATGAAGAAGAAATTAGGCAAATGGCAAAAATTGGGAGTCAGAAAGGCTTGATAGAAGCTGATGAGGCAGCAATGATATTTAAGGTTTTCCAACTAAATGATTTAAAAGCAAAAGATTTAATGATCCCTAGGGTTTCAGCACCTTGTCTTGATGGGTATTCGAATCTTGATGAAATTTCAAAACTTATAATGTCTGACAGCTCTCCATGGTGGGTTATTTTGGAAGATAAAGTTGACAAAATACAAGGGGTAGTTAAACGTGAAAAAATACTAGAAGAATTAATTAATGGGGAAAATAAAAAATTATTATCAGAAATTTGCGAGCCTGTGGACTACATTCCCGAAATGATAAAGGCAGATCAATTATTAACGAGATTTGACAAGAATCATAAAGGAGTGAAAGTAGTAGTAGATGAATTCGGGGGATTCGTGGGAATTATTGGTGCAGAAGCTGTGTTATCTGTATTAGCCGGTTGGTGGAAGAATAAATCATGAAACAAATGAAAATTAATAAAAATTACTTTCTTTTAAAAAATTGGTGGGAGACAATTGATCTTACCAACTATGAAAAGAGTTTTTTTAATAGAGAAATAATTTCTTTTAATCAACAACTTATTAGACTCAAAGAACAAAAAATAAGAATTGGAGTATATGGTAAATCAGGCGTAGGCAAATCATCTGTCTTAAATTCTTTATTAAAAAAAGACATATTCAAAACAGGTATTATCAATGGGACCACAAGAGAAATTCAATCGCAGGGTTGGACTGTTAAAGACCAAACACTCAATAGTTTAGAGTTGTTAGATTCTCCAGGATTTGATTTCTGCGATATTAAATTCCCAGATAAAATTTACTCTTGTATAAATCATTCAGACCTCATTTTATTTTTAGTTTCGGGGGATTTAAATAGAAATGAGTTAAGCGAAATCAGGTCTTTTATAAAAGATGGGAAAAAAATTATTGTAATTTTAAACAAAATCGATCTATTTAATAAAAATGAATTAAAAGAAATAATTGAAAATATAAAGTCTAAGCTTCCGAAAGATTTAAATATTCCGATAATTATTAATCATGAAAACAATCTTAAAAATTACATAACAAAAACAATAAATCAATATGGTGAGATATTATTAACACTAAATTCTATTCAATTGGCTGACAAATTGTTTCTGCGAATAAAAGAGCAAAGATTGAAAAGAAGGCAGAAATTAGCTCAGTCAACTATTGGTAAATTTTCGACTATAAAAGCATCAGCAGTAGCTCTTAATCCTTTTATTTTAGTTGATGTAGCTGGTAGTTTTGCACTAGATACTGCATTGATTAGCGAGTTAAGTAAGATTTACGGCTTAAAGTTGAAAGGTGAATCTACAAGAAAAATATTTAAAAATATATCCATTAATAATTTATTTTTAGGAGTCACTCAAGTAGGAGTCAATACATCTTTTAACCTTATAAAGAAAGTAGTTCTATTAACAGCACCTTTTACTAACGGGCTTTCATTATTACCCTATGGACCCATCGCAATTATTCAAGCAGCTATCGCCATTCATTCTACAAAAATCCTAGGGAAACTAGCAGCAAAAGAGATATTTATAAGAAGCAAAGCTTCTTTTATAGATCCATCCACTATGATCCAAAATATGACTTTTAGTGACCCAGAGATTTTTAACCACATAAATATTTATTTTACAAATAGAAATTTAAATAATAATTTTGTAAGCATTCTGCCTTAAAACTTAAATGGGAAAAAGCATTGCATTATTTGGTACTAGTGCAGATCCACCTACCATTGGGCATAAAAAAATACTTGAAGAATTATCCAAAATATATACCTTTACTATTAGTTATGTGAGCAACAACCCCAACAAAAATCACAAAGAAGATATCTCGATTCGTAGCCATTTATTAAAGACTCTTATTGAAGATTTAGATAATCCTAAAATTTTATTTGATCAAAATGTTAGTAGTCAATGGGCAGTAGAGTCAATTAATAAATGTAAAAGAATTTATAAATTTAATAGTTTAGATTTTGTTATTGGGAGTGATTTAATTAAAGATATTTTTTACTGGAAAAATTTTGATAAAATAAATGATGCTGTTAATTTTTTATTAATTTTAAGAGAGGGATATCCTGTTGAATCAAATACTCTTAAAATGTTAGAAACTTATAAAGTGAAATTTAAGATTTCAACTATAAAAATCCCAAACATTTCAAGTTCTAAGTTCAGGTCAAATTTTAATTATTCTAATTTACCAAGTTCATTAATAGATTTTGTTAAAAAGAATAATTTATATGAATCCACTAAACTAATTGAATGAAGTTTTTACTTGCTCAAATTAATCCAGTTGTTGGTGATTTAGAGGGTAATGCAAAAAAAATACTTTTTACTGCTTCGAAAGCTAGCTCAACTGCAACTGATTTAGTTCTTACTCCAGAATTATCATTATGGGGATATCCAGCAAATGATCTACTTCTAAAAAAAAATTTACTCAACAATCAATATCAAATTCTTGACCAATTAGCTCTAGATATTAATCAAAAATATGGAAACTTGAGTATCACAGTAGGTATAGCTGAAATAATAAATGATTCTTTTTTCCCAAATCTTTATAATTCTATTGCATTGGTTGAGCGCGGTGAATGGAAAATAATTGCTCGTAAAATTATTCTTCCCACCTATGAAGTATTTGATGAGAAAAGATACTTTAGATCAGAAGAAAAAGTGTCTGTATTAACAAAAGAAATTAATAATAAAACTTGGCGACTTGGCTTTACTATATGTGAGGATTTATGGGTCAACAAAAATATAGAAGGTAGAGGAATTCATAAAAAGAATCCTATTTTTGATTTAAAGAAAAAAAAAGTTGATATTCTAGTGAATTTATCGGCCTCCCCATATACCTTCAAAAAGTTAGAGCTAAGATCCAAAGTTTCCAGTTTTGCTGCTCAATATCTTCAAGTACCACTAATATATGTTAATCAGATTGGGGCAAATGATAATTTAATTTTTGATGGAAATAGCTTTATTCTTGATAAGAATGGATCAAGAATTAAGCAATTAAAATCTTTTTCAGAAGACTTCTCCAGTTGGAACATTGATCAAACAAAACCTCAAAAAAATAAATTTGAAAAGTCTGAGATGTCATCAATTTTTGATGCATTAGTCCTTGGTGTAAAGGATTATGCTCAAAAATGCGGATTTAAAACAGCTTTAATTGGGCTAAGTGGTGGCATTGATTCAGCACTAGTTTCAGCAATTGCTACAGCTGCACTTGGTAGTAATAATATTTATTGCGTCTCAATGCCCTCTAAGTGGAGCTCATCTCATTCAAAGAGTGATGCGAAAGATTTAGCGAGAAGATTAAAAATCAATTTCAGTAGCATCCCAATTGAAAACTTGATGAGCTCTTTTGAAGAGTCTTTTATAAAAACCATATCTTTCAAGATGGCTGAAATAACAAATCAAAATATTCAATCAAGGATCAGAGGAACGCTTCTGATGGCTTTAGCAAATCAAGAAAAGCATTTATTACTTTCAACAGGAAATAAATCAGAGCTAGCTGTAGGATATTGCACACTTTATGGTGATATGAATGGGGGATTATCGGTAATTGGGGATTTATATAAAACTAATGTTTTTAAATTATGCAATTGGCTTGATAGTGAAGATTCAATTAATCATAGAAAATCATATATGTTAGATACTAATGTAAATATAATTGGAGAAAATATACGTACGAAAGCTCCAAGTGCCGAATTAGGTCCTGACCAATTTGATACTGATTCTCTCCCACCTTATTCTATTTTAGATAATATTCTTAAAGGTATTATTGAAGAGAAAAAAGATTTACAGCAACTAGAAGAAGATGGTTATAAAAAAGAATTAATTTTAAAAATAATCTCACTTATAAAAAAAGCGGAATTCAAAAGAAAGCAGGCTCCCCCTATTCTTAAGCTAAGCAGTCAATCGTTGGGAAGTGACTGGAGAGTTCCAATTGCAATATCTTATTAATCACTGTAATAACACTGTTGAATTTTCTTCAAAGGCCGCTTAACTGAATCAAGGTTGATACCTTTTTTGATAGCAAGAATTATGCCTGCAGCTTCTAAATAATTATCCACTTCAAAAAGATTGGGATAATCATAAAAATTATTAGTAACATTTAATGTATTTTGATTTTTTACAGAGATAATATTTAAACCTTTTTCAATCCCTGCTAGTACTGCTTCTCCACCTAATGCACCATTAGGAACAACAATAGATTCAATCTGATCAGGGTGTATTGAGGTTAATTCATTTTTAGCAGGCAATTCAACAATGTCAGGGGCATTACTTAACCCAATCAGGACTGATGGCAAAAAGGTGTATCCTATTTCTTCTGCAGATGCACGAGGATCTAAATTTTCATTCAATTCAATTGGATTTAAAGCAGGTGCGTGAGCACAAGGAACTTTTAAGAATTTGCTTATTAAATGACTTATAACTGCTTCGACTCCAGCGATAGGGTCAACCCCTTTTCCCTCTCGATAAATATTTGTTTCCGAAGAATCTGAATCATCTGGAAATTTTGACACAATTGCTATTGCCGTAACTCCTTTTTCTATTAAACATTTTCCAGCATCAATAAGAGTATCAGGATTCTCAATTATGCCACCACTGATTTTTGACGAATCAGAATCAATAACTATGTTTAATGGCTTTTTTGTAATCACATAAGAATGAACATTAATCCCTAAAGTAGAAACACATGCATCAGCAACTTGTAAATGTCTTACTAATATTTCACTTTCAATGGCTGAATCAAAAATTATCCCAATTTTCTGTTGGTTTATCCTTTTTAAAGCTATTTCTCCTTTAGCAAGTCGGTCTAAATTATAACCTTCAACATAAAAAATATTCTCATCTTTTTCAGAAAGAGTACCGCCATTCATAACATTTGGATGAGTAATTAAACATCCACTTGCCGATGCTAGTAATTTAGCGGTAGGAAGTGCATCCCCAGCAAAACCTCCTACTTCACAACCAATACCAGTTGGAATAATGAATATTGTTGGTGAATTTTTCATTAATAAAAATATTCCAATTTATATTCTTTAATTAGCTAAGACAGCTTTAATTTTAAGTTTTTTTGTTCCAAAAGAGTCAATAGAATTTTGAATATCAACAATTGACCATCGAATTACATCACCTTTTTTTTCTAAATTTGCAATGATAAATTCTCTTAAATTTTTTAATTTTATTGAAACTGGCCAATCTAAATAAAAATCAACTGAACTTAATTTCATTTTTGATATTTACCAAATTGGTCATTATATAAATCATCTTCGACTTCTTTACCAATAACAATATTCAAATCTGACTTAGGATATGCCACACACAAAAGTGCAAAGCCCTTTCCCCTTAAATCATCATTTAATCCCATAGCATCTTCTTGATCTACAGATCCTTCCAATATCATGGATGCACAATCTGTACAAACTCCTGAACAACAACTACTTGGTAAATCTATTCCATTCATTTTAGCCGCTGAAATAATATCTTGATCTTCAGAACATAAAAAACTAAAAGTCTTTTGCTCAAATTGAACTTTTATATTGTATTCAGGCATATCCTAAATCTTATTGCTAAACTGCTGAACCCCCTACAACCTCTAATATTTCTTGAGTAATAGCAGCTTGTCTGGCTTTGTTATAGGTTAGATTCAAAGTACTTGCTAATTCTTTAGCATTATCACTCGCATTATTCATAGCAGTCATCCTGCAAGCGAGTTCTGAAGCTGCCGACTCTTGAAGAGCTCTTAGTACCTGATTCTGTAAATATAAAGGTAATAATGAATCCAATAGTTGATCAGGACTTTGTTCAAAAACTATATCTGATGGCAACTTCTCTGAATCACTTTTTTCAATATTTGATTTTTCAACAAGTAACTTACTATCTTTAGTGGTTAACCTAAAAATTTCATCATTTTCATCTGCAATACCTTGAGGGTCTAGTGGCAGCAATGTTTGAACTACAGGTGCACAACTGACTAAAGTAATGAATTTCGTATATATAATTTCTACCCTATCAGAATTTTCTGAAAGAAATTCAGCTAAGACTTCACTAGTTATCCCCTCAGAATCTGTTGCAGTTGGTACCTGTTCCAGCTCTTTAAATGTGCTTTTAATTGTGTATCTATCTTTCCTATTTTGGAAATAACCTATTGCTTTTTTACCAACTAAGATCAAATTTGGTTCATAACCTTGTTTAATCAGTTCTGCATACCTAATTTCCACCTTCTTAATTATATTGGTATTGTATCCTCCACATAATCCTCTATCTGCAGTTATGCATACCAAAGAAATTGTTTTTACATCTCTTTTTGATAGAAGAGGAGAATCTACAGCTTCAAACTGAACTCTAGATTGAATATTTTCTAAAACCCGAGCAAGTTTATCTGCAAAAGGCCTACTCTTAAGAACTTGATCTTGTGCCCTCCTAACTTTTGCAGCTGCAACTAATCTCATAGCTTCTGTTATTTTTCGTGTATTTTTAACAGAAACTATTCGATCTCTAATTTCTTTAAGATTTGCCATGATATTCCCTTAAATAAATTTAAACTGTGGAAAGCATTGAAGATTTAACTTCATTAATCACCTCTTTGAGTGTTGCTTCTAAGCCATCATTCAATTTCTTCTCTTTAAGAATCTCTTCTATAAATTCTGCTTTGTTTAACTTAAGATATTCTCTTAATTCAGCAGCAAATTTAGTTACATCTTCCACTGGAACTTCATCAATAAGACCCTTAACACCTGCATACACAACAGCAACTTGTTCAGCAAGATTTAATGGTGAGAACTGTGCTTGTTTTAGTAACTCTCTTAGTCTTTTACCTCTTTCAAGTTGTTGCTGAGTTGCTTCATCAAGATCAGATGCAAATTGAGAAAAAGCAGCTAGTTCATCAAACTGTGCGAGTTCTAATTTTAAAGTTCCTGCAATTTTTTTAATTGCTTTTGTCTGAGCAGCTCCTCCAACACGGCTAACAGAAATACCAACATTAATAGCTGGTCTTAATCCTGAGTTAAATAAATCTGCACTCAAGAATATTTGTCCATCAGTAATTGAAATAACATTAGTAGGAATATAAGCAGAAACGTCACCTGCCTGAGTTTCAATAATGGGTAAAGCTGTCATTGAACCGCCGCCCATATCATCAGATAATTTTGCTGCCCTTTCAAGTAATCTGCTATGACAATAAAAAACATCTCCAGGATAAGCTTCTCTTCCTGGTGGTCTTCTCAAAAGGAGAGACATTTGTCTATAAGCCTGAGCTTGTTTTGTTAAATCATCATAAATAACTAGTGTTGCTTTACCTTGGTACATAAAGTGCTCAGCAATTGCAGCACCAGTATAAGGTGCTAAGTATTGTAGAGCTGCGGCTTCAGAGGCTCCTGCACTAACAACAATGGTGTAATCAAGAGCTCCTTTTTCTCTTAAAACCTCAACTACATTTGCTACAGATGCTGACTTCTGACCAATAGCTACGTAAACACAAACTACGTCTTGACCTTTTTGGTTGATTATTGTGTCGATAGCAATTGCAGATTTTCCAGTTTGTCTATCACCAATAATTAATTCTCTTTGACCTCTACCAACAGGAATCATTGCATCAATAGATGTAATACCTGTTTGCATTGGTTCATGCACTGATCTTCTCTTGATTATTCCAGGAGCCATCTCTTCGATCAATCTAGTATCACTAGTTGGAATTTCCCCTTTTCCATCTATTGGTTGTCCAAGAGGGTTAACAACTCTCCCCTGCATTGCTTCCCCAACAGGAACAGATGCAATTTTACCTGTGGACTTAACGTTACTTCCTTCTTGGACGCCAAGTGCCTCTCCCATTAAAACGGCCCCAACATTATCATCTTCAAGATTTAAAGCTATACCTTCGGTACCATCCTCAAATTCCAATAACTCTCCTGCCATGACCTGATCTAAGCCATATATTCTTGCAATGCCATCACCGATTTGCAGAACAGTTCCTACATTGCTAACACTTACAGATTGGTCATAATCAGTTATTTGTTGTTTTAAGATTGAACTGATTTCATCAGGGCGTATAGATACCATGGATTTAAGAATTTAAGGTTGATTTAAAATTTACTTGGAGAGGGATAAGCCAAGTTTTCTTATTTGTGAAGCAAGGGAAGCATCAATTACTTTTGATCCTACACTGGCGACGAAACCACCAATAAGAGATGGGTCGATTTTAGTTACAAGTTCTAATTTTTCTGTTCCAGCAATATTGATGATCTTTTTGGTAATTAAACCTTTCTGTTCATCAGTAAGCTCGACTGCAGAAGTAACAGTTGCCAAAGCAATATTACTATTTTCTCGGTAAATCTCTAAAAACCTATCAAGAATTGAAGTAAGAATTCCAATTCTTTGCCTATCGGCCAATAATTTCAAGAAATTCAATAAAGAAGAATTGACTTTATTTGAAAAAATTTCAATAATGATTTTCTTCTTAGCATCTGTCTCTAAAATGGGAGAGGATAGTGCCTTCTCCAATTCAGGGGCATCATTTATTAATTCCAAGAGTTGTTTAACCTCAGAAACCATCTCTTCAGTTTGCGAATTTTCATTCACAACTTGAAGTAATGCCTCTGCGTATGGTGTAGTAACTGAATTTAAAAGTGGCATTAGTTCACCTCAATATTGTTAATTGATTGAGTTACCAAATTTTCTTGTGTTATTTTATCAAGTCGATTTGGGAGAGAATCTAAGGCTTTTTTAATTGCCAGTTCAACAGCTTCTTTTCGAAGTTGAGAAATTGCTCTGGATGCTTCAGAGCTCTCATCAGAGATTGCACTTTGTTTAATTCGTGCCATCTCCTCTATAGCTTTTTTCTCACTTTCCATTCTGATTGATTCAGATCTTTTAAGGGAATCTGCTTTTATTTGAGAAGCTTTTTCTTCTGCTGAAGATAAATCTTTCTTTGCCTTCTCTAAAGCTTGAGTTGCATTTAGAAGTCGATCTTCAGCATCTTTTAATTCAAGAAGGATTCCTTCTCTCCTTTTTTGAAGCATTTTGCCGAGAAAACCAGGCAAAAATTTATAAAGGCCGAAAACCACTACAGCCCAATTAAGGATATTAGTTTCAAATAAATTGAAGTTTAGTCCAAAACCTTCTGTAGCTAAAAGAGTTAAATTCATTTTTCTAGAATCAATCTATTAACAATAAGTTCGCTTAGATCATCAGCTTGTTTAGAAAGTTGATCACGAGCAGCAGACGTCTGACTTTCAATTTCTAGTCTTGCTTTTTCTTTTGAAGCATTTGCTTCATTGTTGGCAAGTTCTAGTGCTTCTTTATAAAGCTTGTCAGACTCATCCTCAGCTTCGCTCACAATTCTTTGGGCTTCTGTTCGAGCACTTTGAAGCTGAGTTAATAAATCAGCTTCTAATTTTTTAACCTCTGAAAGTTTATTTTTGGACTCGATAATATTATTACTTACAAACTTTTCTCTTTTTTCTACAACATTACCAACAGGCTTAAAAAAGAGAGAATTTAAAATGTAAGTAAGCGCAACTACTTGTATCGCCATTAGTGGCAAAGTGGCATTTATATCAAATAATCCACCTTCGGTAGCACCAAAAAAATTAAAGGCCAACATATGATTCAGTTGAAGTTAAGAAATTAAATTTAAATATTGCTAAAAAGGAATTAGAAGCAATATTAACTTTTAGGAAAAAGGATTCGCAAAAAGTAGTACCAAAGCCACAACTAATCCGTAAATTGTTAATGACTCCATGAAAGCGAAAGATAAAAGAAGAGTTCCTCTGATTTTACCTTCAGCTTCTGGTTGACGGGCTATACCCTCAACAGCACCTTGAGCTGCGTTACCTTGTCCAAGACCTGGGCCAATAGCACCTAGACCAACTGCTAAACCAGCAGCTACAACTGATGCAGCGGAAGTAATCGAATCCATAATTTTGAAATAAAGAGCTTAATACTTTTGATAAATCTTTTTTGACATACACGCTTGGACATCCTTTCATTTAAGAATGGGTCTGATCATATCAGACCTACGCGATTAGATATTTTGCCAGATTACAGACCCTTTGTAAAAGAATCTGAATGTATTGGAAGATAGCTAATGATGTTCTTCAACAGCTTCTCCAATGTAGTAGGCAGCTAAAGTTGCGAAAATCAATGCCTGAATTGCACTAGTAAATAATCCTAGGAACATAACAGGTATTGGTAAAATTAGTGGAACTAAAAAGACTAGAACACCAACAACAAGTTCATCAGCCAAAATATTTCCAAATAGCCTGAAAGAGAGTGATAAAGGTTTAGTAAAGTCCTCTAGAATTTTGAAAGGAAGCATAATCGGAGTTGGGTGAACATAGTATTCGAAGTATCTCCAGCCCTTATTGCTTAAACCTGCATAGAAATACGAAAGTGAAACCAATAAAGCCAAGGCAATAGTTGTATTAATATCTGCAGTAGGTGCTCCTAATTCTCCACTAGGTAATTTAATCAATCTCCAAGGAATTAAAGCTCCTCCCCAATTACTAACAAAGACGAATAAAAATAAAGTACCTATAAATGGCATCCAATCTCTATATACTTTTTCGCCTATTTGCGTCCGAGCAAGATCTCTTATGTAATCCCAGAGGAACTCAAGCAAGTTTTGAAGGCCTTTGGGATCATTTTCCATTTTTTTAGTTCCTAAAGAAATAAAAACTAATAACGCTCCTAATAAAATCCAAGATGTTAAAAATACCTGCCCATGAAGTCTGATATTTCCAATTTGCCAATAAAGATGTTGACCAACTTCTAATGCTGCAAAATTTGTTAGCAAGGAATTAAAAAACATTTGTTTTGAATAAAAAAATTTACTTAAGAACGTGAAAAATAAAGAATGAGTGAAGGCTTATAAATGAAAAAACCTATCATCGCAGGAAAAATCTCCAAAGATCCTAGCTTGCTCGTAAAGATAAAGAGGCAAACTGGAACTAATAGTTGCAATTTTGATACACCTGATGATTCTTTACCAAGTTTCCCTATACTTTTGGCAAGCAAACGTAGGTAAAAAATGCCGGCAATTGCACCTATAAAAATACTAAAACCAAAAGTAAAACCTAGAAAAATTCCAGTTATTGCTGCTAATAAAATAGAAACAATAAAAGTAATTCCAAAAATTGTTAATTGCAATTTTGTGTATTCATCATTTTGAGAAAGCAAATTATCTATTTGATTGGCAATGCCAGATTTACTTTCTTTGATGATCGAATTATTCAGGGGTTGAGGAAATTGAACATTCTCATTAGAAAGATGCTCAAGTTTTTTTCTATTTGAGTCCACTGATGTGAACATAGTTTAGAAACCCTCTCTGAATGGTTTGAAGTAAGTATATAAACTCACGGAATCTATCATGGAGAGGTACCTTTTAGCTAGTTTTTTTCTATAAAAAATTAATTCTTAAGATTTATGATTAATCTGTAGACCATTTTTTACTTTATTCTTCAAAAATAAAATTTATAAAAAGTCATCTTTTTAATTGCTTTAACACTTTAAAAAGTTAATAAAAGACTTGGCAAAATCTTAATTAAACGTCTCAATAGTACATATACATCTAAAAAATTGGAGATAAGTCAAGAACAAATAAAATATAAAAGAATTTCTAAAAGAAAAAAAACCTTTAATTCTAATTACAAAAAAAATTTAATAGAATGTATATTGCCCTTACCGTGGACAATATGGCCTTATGAGGCAAAAATCCTCATTGTCTTGATTGGATTTTGGTCAATATTAGGAATATGCATACTAGGATCATCAAGTTGGTGGGTAGCTAGTAGGGAAATGGGAAATTGGGCTTATTTCTTAAAAAAACAAATTATTTGGACAATTCCAGGCATTGGTCTTTTTTATTTCGTTCTAAATACGAACATTAGAAATCTATTAAAGTTTTCAAGAATTATTTTTTATATTTTATTTTTTTTAATTTTTCTAACCAACATTACTGGGATTACAGTGAATGGCTCTTCAAGATGGATAGTGGTAGGGTTTTTACGTCTGCAACCATCTGAATTAATAAAACCTTTTCTAATTCTTGAAGCTTCTAATCTTTTTGCTCATTGGAATCTGATAAAGAATGATAAAAAATTAATTTCAATATTCTCTTTTGGTTTATTAATTTTATTAATACTTAAACAGCCTAATTTAAGTACTGCATCATTAACTGGAATTCTTTTTTGGGTAATGGGTTTTTGTGGAGGCGTAAAACTTAGCTCTCTTTGCTCATTTGCTTCATTAGGATTCATAACTGGATGTATTAGTATCCTCATGAACCAATATCAAAAACTTAGAGTTACTTCATTTATTAATCCTTGGAAAGATCAACAGGAAAGTGGATTTCAATTGGTTCAGAGTTTATTAGCTATAGGTTCAGGTGGTCTATTTGGCCAAGGTTTTGGACTATCTATGCAAAAATTACAGTATCTACCGTTCATGTATACAGATTTTATTTTTGCCATTTTTGCAGAAGAATTTGGTTTGTTGGGTTGTACTTTATTCTTAGGATTTTTAGCAGTTTTCTCTTTAATAAGCCTAAGAATTAGTCTTAAGTGCAGGAACAACTATACAAAATTAGTCGCTATCGGATGTGGAGTATTGTTAACAGGTCAATCGATAATGCATATTGCTGTGGCAACTGGATCCATGCCTACTACAGGCTTACCACTACCTTTCATTAGTTATGGTGGAAATTCTTTAATAGCATCTTTTTTTATTGCAGGCATGTTACTGAGATGTTCATTAGAGTCAACAGGATTCATAGGTATGATTAATACACGAAAGACTCTTAATTAGTTAGAATTTAAAAGAATTAAGTCAGGCTATCGAATCATTTAATTTATTTATTTCAGAATTATCTCAAAAGGGTAATCTGCTCATGCAGAATGGTCTTAATGATCCTGGCCCATTTACTATATTTTTGGTTTTCAGCGCAGGTCTTTTAACTAGTCTTGGCCCATGTTCAATATCTTTACTACCAATCACTATTGCTTATATAGGAGGAACAGAGAAAAATAAATTTAAACTTATTAGTTTTTCAGGAGGAGTCGTTTTTTCACTTGTTGCTCTTGGTGCTGCTAGTGGATTCTTAGGTAGAATATATGGACAAATTCCATCTTATTACACTTCGGTAGTTGCCTTGATAGCAATAATAATGGGTTTAAATTTACTAGGGATTCTAAAGTTTCAGTTCCCGAATGGACCTGATATAAAAATCATTGAAGATAAAATTCCAACATTTATAGCACCTTTTGCGATAGGGACTACTTTTGGACTAGCTTCTTCACCTTGCATTACTCCAGTTTTAGCAACTCTTCTGGCTTGGGTATCGCAAGCTAAAAACCCGACAATATCTATTATTTTTTTATTTTTCTTTGGGATAGGCCAAGTAACTCCATTAATTGTTGCAGGAGCTACTGCAGAAAACTTAAAACAATTTTTAGAGCTTAGAAAATTTAGTCAAATAATTCCCACTTTAAGTGGGATATTTTTAGTTTCCCTAGGTTTATTAAATTTATTTTCAAATTGGATTTAAATGATTATTTTTAAGAATCTAATTTTAAAAATATCAAGTTTAAGATTTGCCATATCACTGATAATCTTCATAGCCATTTCAAGTGGCATAGGTACTTTTATACCTCAAGGTAATAATTATAAATTCTATATTGATAATTTCGATAGTGCTCCAATTTTTGGATTTTTAGATGGAGAAAAAGTCTTAAAACTTCAATTGGATCATGTATATACAAGCTTTTGGTTTTTATTTACATTAATTCTTCTTTGCATTTCGCTAGCTGCTTGTAGTTTCAGGAGGCAAATCCCTTCATTAAAAGCTTCATTAAAATGGATTGAATACAAGAGCGAAAAAAAATTTAGCAAATTGCAACTAACTACAAGTCACCCAATCGATCAAAATGGAGACCACATATCAAAAGTAGATTTATTACTTAAAAAAAAAGGATGGAAAACATACAAATTAAAAAGTCATATTTCTGCAAGAAGGGGGTTAATTGGAAAAATCGGACCTTTAGTTGTACATATCGGATTAATAGTCTTACTTATAGGTTCAGCATATGGAAGTTTTACAAGTCAATCAAAAGAAGAATATTTACTGCCTGGAGAAAGTTTGGATCTTGTTAATGAGAGCACAAACTCAAAAGCCAATATAGAGTTAGTCGATTTTTCTATAGAACGAGAAAGTGATGGAGTACCCAAACAGTTTATTTCAAAATTAAATTTTTCTTCTGAAGATCTAAATTTAAATGAAATAAAAACTGCCAAAGTTAATCACCCAATAAGGTTTAAAGGGTTAACTATTTATCAAGCTGATTGGGCGATATCAAATATAGTATTAGAAATTGATAATATCCTTTACCAATTACAGTTAAAGGAGATTCCTGAAATCGGAAATCAGATTTGGGGGGTTTTGATTGAACTAGGTTCAGAAACTAAAAAAAATTTCCTTTTAACCATAGATAATGAAAATGGACCACTTAAAATTTCAAATATAGAAAATCTTTCCGGGAATAATCTCTATATCAATGACAATTCTTTAGAAGTAAATTCTTCAAAATTATCTCTAAAAAAAATAATCCCCAGCAGTGGATTAATAATTAAAAATGATCCTTCTATACCATTTATTTATTTTTCTTTTATTTTAATAATTTTTGGAACAATAATAAGTCTTATTCCAACTAACCAATTATGGATTCTTGTAAATCAAGAATCACAAAGGTTATACATTGGAGGTCTTAGCAATAAAAATCTAGTTGGTTTTAAAAAAGAATTTTTTAAAATATCAGAAGAAATAAAAAATTTTTAATTTTTTTTCTGTCCACTAAAAATATCTAACTGCATAGAAACATTCCCTCTAGGGTTAAATGCCGCATTTAAATGTATCCAGTGAGGTGAGCCTTCATTCACTAAATCATCCATAATTCTATTAACAACTTCCTCATGTGATATTTTTATATCTCTAAAATTATTAATATAAAGCTTTAAAGACTTCAACTCATAGACTTTCAAATTAGGTTGATAAATAATATTGAGCTTTGCAAAATCTGGATAACCAGAAAAGGGGCACTTACAAGTAAATTCAGGTAACTGGATAGAAACTTCATAAATTCTTTTCTTATTTGGATTATCGAAACAAATTATTTTTGATTCTTCAATAATTCTCTCACCATAAAGTGGTCTTTGTGTCGAATCATCTAATTTAGCTGTACTCATTTTTAGTAGAACTTATTTATTAAACCTATATAAAAAGATCAAAATCTGCAAAAATCCCAACAAGCTTAAGTATTACAAATGAATAAGCCAAAAGCTGTTAAATCTTATTTTTGTATCAACTGCAACATTCATAGTGTCGGTTAAAAGGGTTATATGTGTTTAGTTCAAAAGAAAATTAATGGACATTTGTTTGATAACTATCGATAACAACTTAAATAAATCCCTCCAACCAAAAAGCGCAATCGGAATGTTATGGCTTCAAACACACTTCCAGGATGATCAGTGGGAAGCATTGTCAAATAGTACAGTAATTATTTCTGAGGAAAATTCCACATTATTAATTGAAGACGCCACGAATGCAGGACTAAAAATTAAATGTTTTTCTGATATTTCAATGTTGGATGTTTTCCCAAAAAACAATTAAAATAACGATATTCAACCTTTAATCATGAAGAAAATTGAGGCAATCATACGTCCATTTAAACTGGAGGATGTAAAAATTGCATTAGTAAACTCTGGTATTGTTGGGATGACTGTCAGTGAAGTAAGAGGTTTTGGCAGGCAAAAAGGACAAGTTGAAAGATATCGAGGATCCGAATTTACTGTTGAATTCCTTCAAAAACTCAAAGTAGAAGTTGTTGTAGAAGATGAAAAAGTTAATTCAGTCATAGATGCAATTGCTGAAGCAGCAAAAACTGGAGAGATAGGCGACGGGAAAATATTCATCACATCAATTGATTCAGTTGTGAGAATTAGAACTGGCGACAAAGATGAAGAAGCTCTCTAATTTAAAGAGTTTCATTTACTAAGTTTTTTATATATTGACTATTAATCCTTGGATTTGATTCATTTTTTAAGCTCATCCAAGCTAGATATTCATGATTTCCAGCAGGACCTACTAAAGGGGAAGCTATCAAATTCTTTATATTCCATTGAAAATTTTTAGCAGTACAAATAACGGACTCTATAGCCTCAACATGGAATTTAGGATTACGAACTACGCCGCCTTTACTTACTTTATCTTTACCCACCTCAAATTGGGGTTTAATTAAAAATATTCCCTCTATAGAATCGCCTACTAATAAATTATTAATAGATTTAAAAATTAACTTTAATGAAATAAAAGACAAATCAGCAACTACAAAATTGGGCAATTCATCGCTTCTAGATAAAAGATCATGAGGTTTTAAATTTCGAATATTAGTTCTTTCAAAAAGTATGACTTTGGGGTTATTCCTAATCTTCCATGCAGTTTGTCCATAACCAACATCTATCCCATAAACTAATTTTGCTCCTTGTTGCAATAAGCAATCAGTAAATCCCCCCGTAGAGATTCCTGCGTCAATACATATTTTATCTTGTACTTTAATTTCAAGTCTTTTAAATGCCTCCAATAATTTTTCGCCTCCCCTTGAAACAAACATAGGTTCGGATTCAATAAACAATTCAGCTCCAATTAATACTTGCTGTCCAGGTTTATCCAATACTTTTCCATTGACATCTCTAACCTTACCAGCAAGAATTAAACCTTGGGCTTTTTGACGCGTTTCACATAAACCTTTATTAAAAAGATAAAGGTCTAATCTACTTTTTTTAATCATCAATTAATAAAAAAGACTGAATAATGAACTTCTACGAGATTAAGATCCAAATTCTTTTATACCTTTTAATTTTAAATTAGAACTAAAAAATTACCTATTAATCATAAAGGCAATAAATGCAAATATTCAAATATTTAAATTTTCTTGAATCTGCAGAAAAATGTTACATAAGAAAATAATAATCAGGCAAATATGTTCAATGGCAATTACATCTTCAAGGTATAGGGCAATAATTCGATTTTGGTTATAAAGTTTAAATTGATGATTAATAAAAATTGTGATTGAGCGTTACACATTACCCGAAATGGGGAAAATCTGGACTGAAAGCGCAAAATTCCAGAGTTGGCTGAAGGTTGAAATAGCTGCATGTGAAGCAAATTTTTCCCTCGGGAAAATTCCTGAGAATGCCATGAAAGAGATACGTGCAAATGCAAAGTTTGATAAATCTAGAATTACAGAAATTGAGAAAGAAGTTAAACATGATGTCATAGCATTTCTTACAAGCGTTAATGAATTTGTAGGAGATTCTGGAAGATACATACATGTTGGCATGACCAGTAGTGATGTCCTTGATACTGGCTTATCTCTTCAGTTAAAAGATTCTTCCGAATTGTTATTAGAAGAAATTGAGAAACTAGAAAATGAAGTCAGATTATTAGCAAGGAAGCATAAAAATACATTAATGATTGGCAGATCTCATGCAATTCATGGGGAGCCAATTTCCTTCGGTTTTAAACTTGCTGGATGGTTAGCAGAAATACTAAGAAACAAAAAAAGATTGTTAACACTTAAAGAATCTGTAGCAATTGGACAAATAAGTGGTGCAATGGGAACTTACGCTAATACTAATCCCAAAGTAGAAAAAATAACTTGTGATTTACTCGGCTTAAAACCAGACACAGCAAGTACGCAGGTTATATCAAGAGACAGGCACGCAGAATATGTTCAAACTATTGCATTAGTTGGCGCTTCTCTAGATAGATTCGCAACTGAAATAAGAAATTTACAAAGAACTGATGTTTTAGAAGTTGAAGAGGGCTTTACAAAAGGGCAAAAAGGAAGTTCTGCCATGCCTCATAAAAGAAATCCTATTCGAAGTGAAAGAGTAAGCGGTTTAGCAAGGGTTTTGAGAAGTTACGTCGTAACAGCTCTGGAAAATGTTCCACTTTGGCACGAAAGAGACATAAGCCATAGTTCAAATGAACGTATTATGTTACCTGACGTATCAATCTGTTTGCATTTTATGCTCAGGGAAATGAAAGATATCGTAAGCGATTTGGAAGTTTATCCAAAAAATATGCTCAAAAATTTAAATATATATGGCGGTGTAATCTTTAGTCAGAAAGTTTTACTTTTGCTTGTAGAGAAGGGCTTATCTAGAGAAAAAGCTTATAGCTTAGTACAAAAAAATGCTCATCAGGCTTGGAATACTCAGAATGGGAATTTCAAACAAAATATAGAGAGAGATAATGAAATAATGGATTTTATCGATCAAAGCGACTTAGAAGAATGTTTTAATCCTTCAATTCATCTCAATAATTTAAGTGTAATATGGGAGAAGTTAGGTATCTAGGATTTACTGAAAACCTTATCTAAGTTAAACCAGTGTTTTCAGAGGAATAATGAAAAAAAACTTTAGGATTGAAAAAGATAGTATGGGAACAATAGAGGTTCCCATCGAAGCTTTATGGGGTGCTCAAACACAAAGATCTATAATAAATTTTTCTATTGGAGAAGAATTAATTCCAATTGAGTTAATTTATTCACTTACCCTTATAAAAAAAGCGGCTTCAATTGCGAATTTCAATTTAGGGTTAATAGATAAAAGAAAAAAAGATTTGATTGTAGAGGCATGTACAGAAATACTTGATGGGCTTCATGATTCACAGTTCCCCTTAAAGGTTTGGCAAACAGGTAGTGGCACGCAAACAAATATGAACGTTAATGAGGTAATTTCAAATATTGCAGCATTAAAAACAAATTCAGATCTTGGTAGTCATCAACCAATTCATCCGAATGATGATGTCAATAAATCTCAGTCAACTAATGATACTTTTCCTGCTGCTATTCAAATATCTGTTGTTAATGAAATAATCAAAAATCTAATTCCAACGATTAGAGAACTTACGAAGATCCTTGATAAAAAAAGTGAAGAATGGAAAGACCTTATAAAGATAGGAAGAACCCATTTTCAAGATGCAGTGCCCCTTTCTTTTGGTCAAGAAATATCAGGATGGTCAGAACAACTTAAAGATGCTGAGAATGCAATTATTATGAGTCTGAATGAATTGTATTTCTTACCTCTAGGAGGGACTGCAGTTGGTACAGGTATTAATTGTCCAAAAGGATTTTGTGAAGAGTCTATAAAAATAATTTCGGATGATTCTAATCTAATGTTCTATAAATCAAAAAATAATTTTTCTATCATGGCCTCGCATGATCGTCTAGCTCAAGTAATGAGTCAGATAAAAATATTGGCAGGTGCATTATTTAAAATTTCAAATGATATAAAAATATTATCTTCTGGTCCAAGATCAGGAATATATGAATTAATTATCCCTCAAAATGAACCTGGAAGTTCTATCATGCCGGGCAAAGTGAATCCAACTCAATGCGAAGCCTTATCAATGGTTTGCACTCAGATAATGGGTCTTGAATATGCAGTTTCAATGGCAAATTCTAGCGGCACTTTACAGATGAATGAATATAAGCCTCTTATTGGATTTAATATTCTTACAAGTTTAAAATTACTTAAAAATGCAATAAAAAACTTCAGAATAAAATTAGTTGATGGGATGGAACCTAATCAAAAGAAAATGAAGTTAAATTTAGAAAATTCACTAATGTTAGTTACAGCCATAGTACCAAAAGTTGGTTATGAAAAAGCAGCTGAAATTGCAAACCTTGCCTTCAAAAAATCATTAAATTTAAAAGAGGCAACACTTAAATTAGGTTATTTAAACGAAGATGAATTTGATGAAGCAATGAATATTAATTCAATGATTTGAATAAAAAATTTAAGAATTATTGTCAATTCTTTTTGTTGCAGGATTAATATCTTCAGATACTTTTATAAGATCATTAGATTCAGAAACAGGAAAACGATTAATAGATTTTAATGCTAGCTTTGCTTTGCTTTTTAGTTTATTACTAACACCAATACAGTATTGCACTTGAGAAAGAACATCTATTGATCTTCTAATAATCCTCACTACATCACCTTCGTCTAATGAAGTATTAAAAACCAAATCTTTCCATTTTTTTCCCCTTGCCCACTCAGAAATAATTCCAGTCAACTCTGTTTCTAAATAGATAGGAATGTCAATATGAAACTTATTTTGTTGAGAAGCGACTAATTTTCTTAAACTATCTAATTCATTAAAAACATCTATTACCTTTAAAGAAGGCTTGAAATTACACCAAAGATTTGGCCTCCTTACATCAACGCATATAGCTTGAATAATTGCAGCTAACTCAGGAGGATCTAAATCGTCCAAATAACCACTGACTAAAACAAGACCAATCCATAATTCATTTTCACTTCTTATTGCACCAACTGTTTGTCCAACTTCTGTCAATTCCAAATCATTTAAACAACCAAAATGATTCAAAATTTTAATCAAATCGGTAAAAGTTCTCCAGTTATGATTTTCTTTATCCTCAAGAAGTTTTTTTCTCATATTTATTTCTTGTTCAAAATCAACAATTCTTTTTCTATATTTCTTTAATTTCCTTGGGTCCCCAAATCTATGGGCGGGATGATCAGTGACTGTTTCTTCTAAATTATTAATTTGTTGCTCTTGTGCCAAAACTTCCTTTGTCAGATCATATTGTGGAGTTTGTAAATCATTTTTTTTAGAAATTTGTAAAATTCGATCCGCGAAACACTGCGACATATCATCTCCCCTAACTACCTCTCCAGAAAAATACATCTTTGGTGCTTCAAGTCCTAAGACATCAACTGCATCCAAATCATTAAAAATACTTACTATGTATGAGGGTTTTATGAGAATAAATAAATTATCAATTGTCAAACACAATAAACTCTTAATTTTTTGGGATTCATATATTTTCTTACAAATTAATCCTGGAACAATTTTTCTTTTAATTTGAGGAGCTTTGATTGAAATTAAGCTTCCATCTTTAATATATGGGAGTGCATTAGTGATCTCTTCTGATAATTTTTCTGCTGCTTGTTTTTCTAAAATTTTCAAGAGTCTTCTCTCTTCTTTAAGACGATTTTTTAACTTTTCGTAGGCATCAAAATCTTTCCATGAAACATCAGATGTAATTTTTTTTAAGTCAATTAAATCCCTTTCTAAATTTTCAAGAATTATATTCTCATCTGAGGATTGACCTGAATATAAAAAACTACCAAAACTTCTTTTAATTAATTCTTTAGACTTTTCTAAAGTATAACTTTGTAAAAGATTAAGTACCATTCCATAGCTTGGAGTAAATTGACTCTCTAAAGAATTTGGTTTGCTAATAGCCAGTGCACTTGCTTCTTTGGCACCTTCAAATCTTGTTTGTAATGTAACAACATATCCTTGGGTATCTTTTCCTCTTCTTCCAGCTCTTCCTGACATTTGCAAAAATTCACTGCTAAATAATAATCTATGCCCATCTTCTGTCCTTTTTGATAAAGAAGAAATAACAGTTGTTCTTGCGGGCATATTAATTCCTGCAGCAAGAGTTTCAGTTGCAAAAACAACTTTTATCAAACCTTGCTGAAATAATTCCTCAACCAATTCTTTCCAGGCAGGCAATAATCCAGCATGATGTGATGCAATACCTCGTTTTAATGCCTCACATTGAGATTTATCTTTAATTGCCTCTTGATTATTTTTAAGATAAACATCTAATTTTTGGGATATCATATTTGCTTCTGAATAACTAACTAAAGTTAAGTCTTTTATATTCTCAATAGCCTTGTCACAGCCTCTTCTACTAAAAATAAAGTAAATAGCTGGCAACATATTTCGTTCAGCTAGTTTCGAGATCACAAAGCCAATTGAGGGAGACTTTGGTTGCATTATCCTGCCAACTTTTCCTCTCCTTTTCTGCCCTTTAGGAGCTCTCCAAATCTTACAGTTTGGATGAATTCCATTAGCCTTATTATTTAAAAGTGGATGAAGGCCTTTAACACTACAAAAAATAAAATCAAGTGGGACTGGTCTCTTATCACTATTAATTAGTACTGTTGGTCCATGAACTTTTTCTATCCAAGTTTGTAGTTGATCTGCATTAGCTATTGTTGCTGATAAAGCTATTATTTGAGTTCTAGTAGGGCAATGGATTATAGTTTCCTCCCAAACTGTGCCTCTTTGGGGGTCATTCATGTAATGACATTCATCAAGAATTACAGATTCTAAATTTTCTAAGGGATCATCAAATTCGTCAAATTCACCATAAAGCATGTTCCTAAAAATCTCAGTAGTCATGACTAAGATTGGTGCTTCTCTATTGATACTTATATCTCCGGTTAAAAGACCAACTTTATTCTCACCATATTGATTAGCAAAATCTCTAAACTTTTGGTTTGATAGGGCCTTTAAAGGTGTTGTATAAAAAACTCTGCTGTCATGAGTTAAGCCTCTATATATAGCAAATTCACCTATCAATGTTTTACCTGAACCTGTTGGTGCAGTTAAAACAACAGAATTTCCGCTATTAATAGCTCTTATTGCCTCTAATTGGAAATCATCTAGCGGAAAGGGGAAATATTCCTCTAAATTAAGCAATAATTGTGATTGAAGAGAGGATGAGTTAACTTCTTAATATATGATCTATATAGATATTAAATAAACAAAAAATACCTTGCAAACTTTAATAGTAAATCTAAATCTTTTTAATTAAATCCACTATATTTTATTTTGCCAAAATGAAAAAAATAAAAATTCCAAAAAATAGAATCCGCAAATTAAAAACATTTTCTTTAGGTAAAAAACCATTCGAACTTCTAAGTTTAAATTCGCATAATAAAAAACTCATAGACTTATGCAGCAATGACTATTTTGGATTAAGTAGGGACAAGGATTTAATAAAAGCTGCTTACGAAATAAGCCTTTTAGAGGGTTTGGGTTCAGGAAGCTCTAGGTTTATTACGGGTTCAAGACCAATACATAAATTATTAGAGAAAGAACTTGCAGAGTGGCTTGATAAACAAAAAGTACTACTTTTCCCAAGTGGATTTCAAGCAAACATAGCCGCTATCCAGGCTTTAGCAAACAGAAAAAGTATCGTAATAACAGATAAATTGATCCATAACTCTTTATTAGTGGGAGTCAAAGCTGCTCAAGCAAAACTGGTTCGATTTTCACATAATAATCTAAAAGATTTAGAAGATAAAATTATTAAATCTGACCCTAAAAAAAATTCCATTTTAGTTGTTGTTGAATCTCTTTATAGCATGGAGGGTTCAATTGCTCCGCTAAGAGAAATAACAGAAATTTGCAAAAAAAATAGTGTTCAATTATTAGTTGACGAAGCTCATGCAATTGGGATAATGGGCCCTGAAGGCAGGGGTTTAAGTTTTAATTGCCGTTCGGATATAACTATGATTACTGGAACTTTTGGAAAAGCATTTGGCAGTGGTGGGGCTTTCATCGCTTCAAATTCAGAAGTTGGTGAATATATTATCCAAACAAGTGATGCATTTAGATACACAACCGCGCTTGCTCCATCTTTAGCTGCTGGGGCACTAGAAGGATTGAAAAAAATTTTAGAAAATAAAGAATGGGGTAGTGAATTGTTATCTTCTGCCAAAGTATGGAAAGATGAAATTATTAAAAATTTTATTTTTCCAGTTCAAGGAGATTCTCAAATTTTATCAATTATTGTTGGCCAAGAAGAGAAGGCAATTTATTTACAAAAATATCTTGAAGAAAATGGGTTTTTAGCAATTGCCATAAGACCTCCAACTGTTCCAGTGGGGCAATCTAGAATCAGAATAACAATAAGAAGAAACTTAGATTTTAATCTGCTACAAAATTTCATTGCAGTATTAAAAGAGTTTAAATGAAACAAATTATTACTCAACATGGTTGGGGGCTAAATAAACATTTCTGGTATGATCATAAAGTTGATTTTTTAAAGAATAATTGGCATTGGCAAGATAATGAAAGAGGATATTTTTCGACAGATAATTATCAAGCAACATGGATTAAAAGCGACTCTAAAAAAGAAATCAGAATGACTTTATGCCATTCATATGGTTTTCATTTAATGCAAAAAACCATTTTAAAAGAAGCTACTCATATTGTTCTTATCAACTCTTTTAATAATTTTCTTCCTGTAAGTAATAAGAGAAACTTTATTTTGAGGTCTCTCAAAAGAATGGAAGCAAAAATCATAAAAGATGAATCAAAGGATATGTTGAAAGAATTTATACATAGATCATTCATGCCAAATGATATAAATGATAGTTTTAAAAATATCTTTCTTAAGAATTTAGAAAGTTTAAATAAAAATCTTCTTTTAAATGATTTACAACAACTTTACATCAATAGAGATTTGCCAATTTTTTTAAAAAAAGATTGCAAAATTATTTTTATAAAATCAGAAAATGACTTGATTCTTGATAACGAATCAAATAATAACTTTTTAGATTTCTTGAATAGGACAATTGATAGGAAGCCAATTTTAATCACATTACCTCAACAAGGTCATTGCTTAACTAATTTAAATTTATACGAGATTTTACTTGGAACATTTAAAGATTGAAATGGATAATAAAAAGTGGAATGAGAAAATAAAAAATAATTTCAATGATGCTGCATCTCGATATTTAGAATATTCAAATATTCAGAAGTTTTTTGCAGGAAAGATTGTTCACCTTATCAAAGAATTTAATCCCCAAAAAAAAGGTGAATGGATTGATCTAGGATCAGGTCCAGGGCTATTAGCTGATCAAATAGAAAAAGTTTTTTCTTCCCAAAAAGTATCCAGAATTGATTTCAGCAAAAAAATGCTTCTTGAGAATAAATTATCTAGTAAAAAAATTTTATGGGATTTGAATAATTATTTACCTCATGAAATCAATAACTGTTCTCTAATAACATCAAACTTTTGCATACATTGGTTAAACAACCCAGAAAAGATAATAAAAAATTGGTTCAGTAAATTAATGCCTGGAGGTTTTCTAATTATTTCATATCCAACAAAAGATTGTTTCCCTGAATGGAAAGATACTTGTAGAAAAATTGATATTGAATATAGTGGTCTTAATTTCCTTGGCTCAAAAGAATTATTAAAAGATTTCAGATCAACTGAAATACATTATTCAGAAAAGTTTAATTATCTTGAAAATTTTGAAGATGTATATAAGCTTTTTAGAAGCATTAAAAATGTAGGGGCACAGTCAACAAACTATAAACGCAAAACAGTGAAAGAGTTAAAAGAAATTCAAAAGTTTTGGCCAAAGAATTACAATAATACAGTGAACCTTTCATGGCAAATTGAGATTCAAATCATAAAGAAATTATGAGAAGTCAGGATAGTATTTTCAAATTTATAATTTGTGGAACAGATACTGATATTGGAAAAACTTTAATAAGCTCTTTTTTCGTTAAAGGCTTAAATTCCTTTTATTGGAAGCCTATTCAAAGTGGTATTGAATCGCAAACCGATAGTCAAACTGTTAAGGAGCTTGCACAAGTTAGTAAAGAGAAAATAGTTAAAGAAGCTTATGTCTTTACAAAACCTCTATCTCCTCATTGGGCCGCTGAAATAGATCAAAAAACTATTAACTTTGAAATGTTGAGATTGCCAAAAGTAAAAGGATCACTAATTGTAGAAACTGCAGGCGGATTAATGGTTCCAATAACACGCAATTTTTTGCAAATAGATCAAATAAAACAATGGGATCTTCCCGTAATACTTGTATGTAAGAGCTCACTTGGTACTCTTAACCATACCCTGTTAAGTATTGAGGCCTTAAAACGAAGAAATATTGAGATTTTAGGTTTAGTAGTCAACGGCGAAAAACACATGGATAATCCAAAAACTCTTGTTGATTTTAGTGGTATTCCGTTAATCACTGAATTTCCTTACATCAAAAAAATGGACTCAAAGAATTTAGATATACTATGGAAAGAACTTGACATTAAAAATAAGTTGATCTCACTCATAAATTCAAAAATAAGTTAAATGAAATCTTTGGATTCAAAAGCTCCAAATCAAGATTGGCACCCAAATATTTGGCCACCTTTTACACAAATCAATACAAGCAAACCACAAATAGAAGTAACTCATGGTAAAGATGCCCTTCTATTCACTAAGGATCCTAAAAAAGAACTTATAGACGGAATAAGTAGTTGGTGGGTAACTCTTCATGGTCATAGTAACGAATATATTGCGGATGCCATTTTCGATCAAGCAAAAAACCTTGAGCAAGTTATCTTTGCGGATTTCTTACATCCTCAGGCAAAAAAATTAGCAGAAAGGCTTAGTAAATTAACTAAACTAGAAAGACTATTCTTTTCTGATAACGGCTCTACTGCAGTGGAAGTAGCCTTAAAAATTGCCTTCCAATCATGGCAAAATAGAGGTGAGACAAGATCTCAAATAGTGGCTTTTGATGGTGCATATCATGGTGATACATTCGGAGCAATGGCTTTAGGTGAGAGAAATATTTTTAATGAGAATTTCGATGATCTTATGTTCCCAGTTAGGAGAGTCCCATGGCCATCAACTTGGATGAATGATGAAACAGTAGAAAACAAAGAAAAAGAGGCAATTCAAAATTTAGAAACTCTACTTAAAACTCCCACAGTAGCAGTTATCCTTGAGCCTCTTGTTCAAGGAGCAGGAGGGATGAATATGGTTAGGCCACAGTTTATTAAAAAAGTTTATGAAACTATAAAAAATAATAATTCTTTATTAATTGCCGATGAAGTATTGACTGGGTTTGGAAGATGTGGAAGCCTTTTTGCGTTTCAAAAAGCAAAAATCATTCCTGATTTAATAAGTATTTCAAAAGGCTTAACTGGTGGATTTTTACCGATGGGAATTACTTTATGTAAAGAAAACATTTTTCAATCCTTTATTGATGATTCTCCAAGAAAAACTTTTTGGCATGGACATAGTTTTACTGCAAATCCTTTAGGTTGTGCTGCGGCAAACGCTAGTCTTGATTTATTAGAAAAAGAACCTCAAAAATACCTTTCGCTCGAAAAAAAACATTTATCTTATTTAATTCAATTTAAAAATTTACCATACATAAAAAAAATTAGAGTCTCTGGTACAATTGCAGCCTTCGATTTAGAAATTGGGAAGAAAAAAGGTTATTTCAATAATATTGGGAAAGAAATAAAGAGTCGAGCGATGGAGCAAGGTTTATTTATAAGACCCCTCGGGAACGTTATTTACCTCTTGCCACCCCTTTGTATAACCGATGATCAATTAGAAAAAAGTTACTGGATAATCAGGCAAATCTTAGACAATCTGTAGATAACAAATTTAAGGTCCTTGAAGTATTGCATTTTCTACATCTTCTCTATTAATACAATACGAAAATAGCCTTTTAGTTTCTTGTCCTCCAATTTCCCAGTTAACACTCAAATCTTCTTGTTCAAAAATAATAGTGGCATTCCAATTTGATAGTAAGAGATACCATTTAGATGGATTATTACTATCCTTCACAGCACCTAAATCAGTTAGCCACAATTCCAATGATTGCAGTGAATGTTGGTTAATAGGTTTTTTAGAGTGATTCACAAACTTTTTAAAATAATTATTTTATTAACCAAAGGGGTATTGTATCTAATTCTTTACCAGTAAAAGACGCAATAAAAATTGAACAAATCAAACTAATAGAAATGATCATTATTAAGAGGAATAACGAAAACAATTCTCCATTTGAAAAAGGTCTTCTATTCCCTATTAAATTTTGATTATTAGAATCGATTAATAAATTATTGAAAACGTTAACATTATTTTTTCTTCTAGATTTTTCCTTTAGTTTATCATCATATATTTTCCTCAAATTACTATTATTTAAATTTTCATAAGCTTCTAAAACTTCTTGGAATTTACTTTTAGCAACGTCTATTTCTAATGAAGTTGTATCAGGATGCAACTCTATGGAGAGTCTACAAAATGCCTTTCTTAATTCATGATTTGATGCATTTTCATTTACACCTAAAATTTTGTAATAGGAAGTTTCCCCTTTCAAAATAATCTTTTATTAATATTGTAATTCTAATAAATTTTTTCTAAATAGAATGTTTTTAATGGTGAATTTAAAATTGATATTTATAACGAAATGAAAAAACAAAACATTCCAGAAGAAATCTTTTCCTTAATAAATGAACGAGAAATAAATATGTTTCAAGAGTTACAAATTAAAATTAGAGAATTAAATAATAAAACTAATCTAACGAGATTAATTAATGGCGATGATTATTGGATTTCACAAGTTTTTGACAGCATTTGGCCATTTAAAACTTTCCCTAATATTAATTATGATAATAAAAAATTTTTAGATATTGGATCTGGATGTGGCTTTCCTGGTTTAGCTTATGCCATAACTCATCCTAGTTCAGAGATATACCTTATTGATTCTTCAAAAAAGAAAACAGATGCATTAAAAATCTTAATTAAAAAGATCAATTTCAAAAACAATATTCATGTAATCAATAATCGAATTGAAAACATAGCTCATCAATCTTCATTTAGAAATAGTTTCAATATAGCCACCACTAGAGCGGTGAGTAATCCATCAACAGTTTCAGAATATATACTGCCAATGCTAAACAAAGAGGGGTTGGGAGTTTTATATTGTGGCAAATGGGCTGATGAAGAAAGTAAAAATCTAAATAAAACTTTAGAAATTTTAGAAGGAAAATTTAAAGAGAAAAAGAAAATTTTGTTACCAAGAAATAAGGGTACCCGAAATGTTATTCTTATTGAACCAAAAAATTTTTGCCCTGAAATTTACCCAAGAAAAGTTGGCAAACCTGAAAAAAATCCATTATAAAATTATTTCTCTGATAGTCTTTTAGCAACCCTATCTCCAAACTTTTCTTTTAAAATTCTTAATTTATTTATAACTTTTTTTGGATTTATATGGGCTTCTAAAACTTTTAATAATTGGTCTTCAGATACATCCACATCTAATAAGTTAGCGTTACATCCTGGGAACCAATGACTTCCATTACCAAGCAATTGATATCTAGCTTTTGCAAATCCCTCCAAGTCTAACCACTCTACTAAATTTGAGAGCCAAAGCAGAACAGGAATATTAATATTTCCTGGAGTATATTCCCAACTCGGTAAATTTCTATTCCAATTGTGATACCAATCTAAACCTAAAGAATTAACTGATTCCTGCTTTAATTTGTTTATTATCTTTGGAATATACTTATCAGATTCTGACAACAACGAGACAGCTTCTAAATGAAGATCAAAATCTGCCTCTTTTGCAATACCCACACTAAGAGTATGGACATTTTTATTTCTTAAGCAAAAAAGATCATTAAAAACTATAGGATGAAGTGGACTACAAAGTTCCAACATTTTGTTTGAAGGAGTATGCAGATGTCCCCCTTTATCAGTGGGACTTATTATGAAAACACCAAGATCATACTTATTTGCCAAATTTATAACCTTTGTATTTTCTTGATTGATGAAATACCAGTGCAAATTTACATAATCAAATAAGTTTGTTGATATGGCTTTCTCAATAAGTGAAGATTTTCCATGGGTCGAAAATCCAATAGATCCAAGTAATTTTTTTTTTTGCAAACTCCTTAAAATATCTATACAGCCTCCATCTTTAACAGTCTGATGTAAATGTTCAGCTGTATTAATGCCATGTATTGCTAGCAAATCAATTCTTTTAACTCTTAATTTATCAATACTTGTCATAACTTCTCTTTCAAAAATTTTTGGATCGCTATTTGGAGGTATTTTTGTTTGAATAATGTTTGGGATTTTTTTAGTATTTTGAAAACCCATTCCTAATTGAACCTCAGATGTTCCATAGTATTTGGCAGTTTCTACGTGACTTAAGCCATATTTATTTGCCAGATTTAATATGTTTTCTACTTTATTTTGTTCTTCATATGATATCTCCGAAAAATCTAATTGATCCCAACTTTTTTGAAATCTCATCCCACCCAAAGATAAAATAGGAATGTTTAAATTTGTTCGACCAAATCTCCGATATTGCATCTTTTTGAAATTAGTGCTTATTCATTCTTGGTGGTTTTCCAAATGATTGAAACATGTCCCTATCTAGGCTATTCTCCAAGTCATCCAATTCTTCAAACTTGACCCAGTGAATACAATCAACAGGGCAAGTATCTATAGCTTCTTCTATAAGATCGATACTATCTCCATCTTGTCTAATAGCTCTACTTCTACCATGAAATTCATCAACTATGAAAGTGTTCGAAGCAACGTGTACACAATATTTACAACCAATACATTTTGCCTCATCAACCCATACGGCTTTCTCTGCTAATTGTCCACCTAATACAGGCTCAAAGCCTGTTATTTCGATATTCTCTTCAAAATTATTAAATGGATCTATAGAATCCATATTGTGCTATCAGCTATCCCACTTGGTTAAAACCAACTCAATAGAACCATCATTTTTGTTTTTTTGTTCCACAATTTGGTATCCATCATCTATTGTTTTTGAAATAATTGTTTCGTAAGCATACATTTGAGTAACTTTAGAAATGAATCTTTCAACTGGGATCTCGAATTTCCATAAATCTAAGTCAGTAACTAATTCATAAGCATTTGAATTTTTGTCCCATTTAAACCCAACTTTTGTATTACAAGGTAAATTCATGCTTATATCAACTGGTGTAAATTGGCCTCTATAGCCTTTTACTAACTTTTCTTCTTGATTAATAGGATAACCCAGATTAGTTAAAGCCTTGATTAAGGGTTCGGCTTCTTTAAGCTGGGTTTTTATAGTACTAAAATGTGACATTAGATTCGTTGTTTTGTTGGTTTAAGTTTTCATTTTGATTAGAGATGAAAGCATCAGATGTTTTATTCTTAACTATTACTTTACCGAGAGCATCTTCGAGATTTTTAGTAACTTCATTGCATGAATTACCAGTAAATCCCTCAACAGTCTCTTCAACTCTTCCATCTTGATGAATTTTGAATCTCAATGTTTTTTGAGGCATTAAATTCAAGTACTGAGTACTTTTACTTTATATAGAATAACGAAAATATTTTGTTTCAGTTGGTACAAGTTAATTAATTTTAATTTTTATATTGAATATCTGATAAATTAATTATCTCGGTTGTGAGAGATTTAAGAAAATTAAAAAATTTAGTTATAAAAACCTTGCATCCCCATTGAATCCAAAGCTGTTTTTGCTTCTTCCATAACCGAAGGTTCTTTATCAAAAAGGGCTATCTTAGTACATTCATCAACAAAACTTTCTTGAAATGTATTGTTTAATTTTTCGTACAACCTACATAATGACCAAATGCAATTACTTCTAACACCTGATTCATTATCTATCCTTAAACTTATTAAAAGCTGTTCTGCAGCTAATTGAGCGTTTTCATAAGAAACATTTCCAATTTCAGCTAAAGAACTTGACGACCATAACCTTACTGCAGCAACATCATTCTTCAATGCATTTATTAGCGGCTTTAAAACAATTTGATTATCATAATTAGCCAAACTCCATGCAGTCGCTCTTCTAACATAAGCGTTGTCGTCAGTCTCTAAAAGACTGACAAGTTTCTGGACTGCGCTAGGGAATGGATTACGACCTAAAGCGTATACCGCGCTCATTCTCTCTACAGGACAAGGTTGATCAAGTAAAGGTAACAAAAAAGTAAAAGATCTTTGATCTCTATATTCACAAAATATTCTTAAGCCCTGTATTCTTTCTTCTCTATTACCTCTTAGCATTTTCAAAGCTTCATTACACTCTTGAGCGATATTTAAACCTTTTGAAAAAGAATCTTCATCAATCTGCTCTAATGGATCTACTTCAATTTCTAAAGCCAATTCTTGGGCTAAAATATCCGGATCAACAGCGATTTCAGCTAAGCCTTCTTTATTAGGATCTTTATTTTTTGTCATTTTCAAAAACTAAAAATATTAATTAAGTGGAGCAGGTGACATCATATCTCCGGGTAACCAAATTCTTGCGCTAACAGCAAAGAAGGCAATCCCAAAAAGTGAGACGATAGCAAAAGGTAAGATTTTTGTCTTAATAAATCCCAAAGAGTCAAAATTAATTATCACAATAATAACGTGTTTAAGAGACTTTTTAAAAATAATTCTTAGATAATATTATTTCTTGCATTTTGTCTCAATTGACCACATGCAGCATTTTTATCTAGACCTCTGCTTTTTCGAAAGCTAACAGTGATGCCATTATTAGCAAGTCTAGATTGGAATAGCTGAAGAATTTTTAAAGAGGATCGTTTAAATTCAACACCATCAACTTGGTTGTACTGTATTAAATTTACATGGCATTGAAAACCTTTGAGCAAATTACTCAATTCATTGGCATGTTCTAGTTTGTCATTAACTCCACTTAGCATTAAATATTCAAAACTTACCCTACGACCAGTATCTCTTACAAATTGCTTACAGTCTTCAATTATATTTTTGATGTCATAGTTTTTTGCACTTGGTATGATAGTTTCTCTTATTTTTTGATTTGAAGCATGTAAGCTGATTGCTAATGTAAATTGACAATTACCTAAAATTTGAAAAGATTTTGCTGATAATTTTTTAATCATTCTTGGAACTGCAACAGTACTTACAGTTATCTTTCTCTGGCTAATCTGAAAATCCTCATTTATAGATCTAATTGCAAAAAGCAAATCATCAATATTCAATAAGGGCTCTCCCATACCCATAAAAACAATATTATTCACTTTTCTGTTCATTTCATTTTCAATAAATAAAATCTGATCTAATATTTCACTTGTTTTTAAAGATCTCTTTAAACCCTCCTTACCAGTCGCGCAGAATTTACAGTCCATAGGACATCCCACTTGACTCGATAGACATGCAGTAAGTCGTTTTTCTGTAGGTATGCCAACACACTCAATACTTTCATTGTCAACTGTAGAAAGTAATAACTTTAGAGTGCCATCACTAGCTAAAGTCTTTTCTTGCAAACTAAGTTCGCTTACTTTAAAACCATCATCCTTTAATTTTTTTCTGAAATCCAAAGGTAAAACATCGATTTGATCGATGCTTTTTTTCTTATTTCTATAGTTATAGATCCATTTATAGATTTGGCGGCCTCTGAATGCCGCCTGACCATAATCTAAAGCTACATTTTCTAAATCTTTTATAGAACTTCCAAGAAGATTTTTCAAATTATTTTATCTAAAGTTCGAAACTATTTTCACCATAACAGCAAACCATGTTTAAGAAAGAATTCTGTAAGAATAAGCGCAATAAATCCAACCATAGCCATTCTGCCATTAAGTCTTTCATTATAAAAATGAAATCCATAACGAGGTAATTTTCTTTTGGGAACAATCTCTGGCTTAATCATTGCTTACAACTTAAAAATCTATTCTAGTCCCTAAAAATTATAATAGAAAATATTTACTCATCGGACAAAAGTCCTTCCTCTTGTAATCCTTCTAAAGCAGCAGGATCTGGTAATTGATCTTCAGAAAATTGATTTTCAGCACTTGGTCTCGCAAAGGCAGCAAAATTACTGGAAGAAGGATCAATTCCATGTCGATTCCTAGTAGTTTCAAGATCTTCATCACTAGGATCATCAAGTATTGCACTAGAACTGACTGCTGGTGATTGTGGCATATCAACTGTATAGTCTGGTCTTAAGTTTTGAGCTCTTCTATATCCACCAGATTCTTCTGCGAGAATATCAGGATGGGGGCCAGCCTCTGAAGCTAGTTCCTCTACAAATCCACTAAATCCCGTACCTGCAGGTATTAATCTACCAATAATAACATTTTCTTTTAAACCTCTTAACCAATCAGATTTACCTTCAATTGCAGCTTCTGTTAGAACCCTTGTAGTTTCTTGGAATGAAGCTGCTGATATAAAGCTATCTGTATTAAGTGATGCTTTAGTTATACCCAACAAAACAGGAGTGAATTCTGCTGGAGCTCCTCCTGTGATTGCCATTGCTTGATTTGTATCTTCCACTTGCCTCAACTCTATAAGTTCTCCAGGTAAGAGAGTAGTATCTCCAGCATCTTCTATGCGGACTTTACTTGTCATTTGTCTGACAATAACCTCAATATGCTTATCATCGATTGCAACACCCTGGGACTTATAAACATTTTGGACTTCATTCACCATACTTCTTTGTAGTTTCGATATAGATTCTCGAGCTGCATCAATTAATGGTTTTTCATCTTTTAAATCGCTGAAATAACAATCTAATAATTCATGCGGATTTATTGGACCATCAGTTAAAGATTCTCCCCCTGAGACTTGTTGACCATCACTAACCATAATATTTTTTCCAATTAATAGCTGATACTCGTTAACTGAATCATCTTTTTCAATCACAGATAAAGAAACTGATTCTTCGTCATGTCCTTGTTTAATCTGAACAATTCCTGATTTTTTACTTAAAATTGCAGAATCTCTAGGTCTCCTAGCCTCTAATAATTCTTCAATTCGAGGCAATCCTTGAACAATATCTCCAGTTTTCTGTCTCTCAAACACAAGTAAAGCTAAACCATCTCCCCTAAGAACTAAATCTCCATCCTTGACATGTAAAACAGAATCAGGAGAAACCATATAAGGCCTTCCAAGTCTTAAGGTTACTGAACTACTAGAAATTTCTTCAATTTCTCCACAGGAAGTAGATTTCTCAGATTTACTAACAGGATCACCATCAACTACACGATCACCTACCTTAACTACTGCTTTGGTAGTGATCTTAATTTGAATCTTATCTTCTTCTCTTTCAACAATTAACCTTCTAATAGGCTCATCATCAACAACATTTGGCAATTGAACCAATCCTTTTTCTTTACAAAGAATTTGAGTCGTAGCTATTACATCTCCTGCTTTAACTATTTGATTATTTTTAACCTGTAATTCTGTATGCGTTGAGCCATGGCTGGAATCAGATATCGTATCTCTTCTTACAAGAATAGATTCTAAAATTACTAAATTCAATCTATTTATAGATGTATCATTTTTATCTGCAATTGACTCTACATCAATAGTCATCTGAGGAGTAGCGTCAAAACTTTCAACACTTAAATGTGTTCTAAGCAATTCAACTCCTTCAACTGATTTTATCAATTCTCCATCTTTATATGTAAGCCTTTGGATAGCTTTTAAGCCTAAATGCGGTCCTTTTTCCTGTTTAACATGAGTTAATTCAGGTAATTCTGCTTGATCAGGAATAGTAAACTCTTCAACAGTTCTTAATAACAAGCCCCTACATTTGGAAGTTTCTAATTTCTGAACAAATAAGATTTCTTTATTGTCGATATCATCTAAAATCTTTTCCCCCGGATTTACTAAACTCCCTTCTTCTGTAAATCTATTCAAAACTTCTTCATCGTCGCACTCATGAAAAGTTCCATTTCTAACTGTTATTTCACGAAGAATATCATTTTTCTGAGTCACAGTAACAATTCCTGATGTTTGGCTAAATATATCCTTAACTACTTCGGTTCCTGCTTCAATCCATTTCATATCTTCAATCATTAAAAGAGAGATATCCTTGTTTATTTCATGTGTCTCTTGAGGAATCCAAAGCAATGTTCCACCTTGACTTACTTCAAAACCATTTTTAGATGATCTTGCTTTTTTGACACTTAATCCAGGTGAGTATTTTACTAAACCACCAGTTTTTGTACGGAACCTTTCATCACTTAAATCTGCTATGACCTCACCATTACTGATCTTACTACCGGGTGAAGTATTCAAACGATAAGAGGTTCCATCGTTAGATTCCAAATTATAAATTTTGCCTGAATGCGTAGATTCTTCAATGAATTTAAAATTACTCAAAGACATTGAAGTAGTAACAATCTGAACTTCTCTTGAATCTCCTATTGATTCTCTTAATCTAACTTGTCCACCAAACTCACTTGATTGACTTGCCTCTGCCAGAACAGTTCCTTCATCTACAGATTTTCCAGATGTGACAACAGGTCTTGCATTGGGGGGCAAATTATAAACATCACCCGCTAAAACCCATAACCTTCCTAATCTTTGAGCTTTTAAAGTAATATTTCCCTGCCTATCAGTAACCTCCTTTGGTTGAATAACCTTATCGTACTTTACTTGACCAGCCAAATCACAGATAACATCCTTTGTTGCTTTTTCTACGCTCTTCTTTACTGCTCCAACAGTAATTTGGGCGACTGTTATGTCAGAATTAATTTCTTCATCATCTTCAACGAATAAAAGAGATCCACTCGAAACTTCAATTTTTTGAACTTTGCTAGTAGTATTTCCCTGAGGAACTATTTTTAAAACAAAGTCAACTTCTGCTTGTTTGGCTTCTACGCCATGTGGAGTTCTGTAACCTCTTACCTTTGCTTTTGAACTGAATTCAACTCTTCCAGCAACCTTTGATCTTACTACTCCACTTTCAGCAGTTGATACACCTCCTGTATGGAAAGTTCTCATTGTCAGTTGAGTTCCTGGTTCACCAATAGACTGAGCAGCAATAATTCCTACCGCTTCTCCTAAGTCAACCAAATGATTATGAGCCAAAGCCCATCCATAACATCTCCTACAAACAGATCTGTTAGCTTCACATGTTAATGGGGATCTTATTTTTACTGTTCTTATAGATGCTGTCTCAATTTTTTTTGTAAGTAAAGGATCTATTGCAGTATTGTGAGGGACAATTAACTCACCTTTCGAATCTAAGATATCCTCTGCCGTCAGCCTGCCAAGCAGTCTCGTTTGAAATCTACCATCTTCAGCTTCTACTATAATTGATCGTTCTGTCCCACAATCTTCTTCTCTAACAATTACATCTTGGGCAACGTCTACTAATCTTCGAGTCAAATAACCAGAATCCGCAGTTCTCAAGGCAGTATCCACCAACCCTTTCCTTGCTCCATAAGAAGAAATTACATATTCAGTAACTGTAAGGCCTTCTCTAAAATTTGTTCTTATTGGCAGATCAATAATTTCTCCTTGGGGATTAGCCATTAATCCTCTCATACCAACAAGTTGTCTTACCTGGGACATATTACCCCTTGCGCCTGAATTAGCCATCATCCAAACAGAATTTAGAGGATCATTTTGATTGAAGTTATTTTTAACGGCATCCACTAATCTCTCATTAGTTTCAGTCCAAGTATCTATAACCTTTGTGTGTCTCTCGACTTCTGTGATTTCTCCAAGTCTATAGCATTCCTCTGTAGCAGATATTTGCTCTTCAGCTTGTCCTATCAAATCTTGTTTTGCTTGAGGAACTTTTAAGTCATCTACTGAAATAGAAACCGCTGCTTGGGTAGCATATTTAAATCCCAAGTCCTTTAAATTATCAGCCATGGCAGCAGTTATGGCAGTACCATGTGTTTTATAAGACCATGAGACTAAATTTTTTAGGGCTTTCTTATCGACTACTTTATTTTTAAATGACGGTGGCGTTTTAGCTAAAGCAGGCATAGTCACTGGATTATTCTTTTTTGAACTTTTAGTACTTTTACGTACCCTAGATGTTTTTTTTGGTTTAGATGATGTCATGATTGTTAAATGAGTAAAAAGTTTTTAAAGATTAAGTTTGAGATATTGAATCAATGATTGTGTAATTCATCACTACCCTCCCGACAGTTGTAAGAACAAATCTACTTATTAAGTTATTCTGAGAGTCAAATCTATCTCTTTTAAAATTCCATATCTCTAATCTTGAGCCATCTTCTAACTCTTGAGTTTTTTTAGGAGTATTCATTTCGTCTTCATCTTCAACTTCTCCATTAAATCTAACCCATACCCATTCGTGTAAGCTTAGTCTTTTATCTTCAAAAGCAAAAATTACATCTTCTAGTGAAGCGAAAGTAATCTTATTATCTCCAAAATCAGGTTTTCGGTAATTCGGTTGCAAAGCGGTCAGATAATAAGATCCTAAAACCATATCTTGTGATGGAGTAACAATTGGTTCCCCAGTAGCAGGAGAAAGAATATTATTACTAGCTAACATAAGCATACGAGCTTCAGTTTGTGCTTCTAAAGCTAAAGGAACATGAACTGCCATCTGATCACCATCAAAGTCAGCATTAAACGCAGGGCACACTAAAGGATGGAGTTGTATTGCTCTACCTCCAACTAATTTTGGTTCGAAAGCTTGAATACCTAATCTATGCAATGTAGGTGCTCTGTTTAAAAGAATTGGGTGACCGTCAATAACTTCTTGAAGTACCTGCATAACTTCATCGTCAGCTTTTTGTATTAATTTTTTGGCAGCTTTGATATTGTTTACAATATTTTGGCGTATTAATCTATGAATTACAAAAGGTTGGAAGAGCTCAATAGCCATTTCCTTTGGGAGACCACATTGGTGCATTTTTAATTTAGGTCCCACAACTATTACAGATCTTCCTGAATAATCAACACGCTTACCTAGGAGATTCTGTCTAAATCTTCCTTGTTTACCTTCAATGATGTCACTAAGAGACTTGAGTGCTCTATTATTCGCTCCTACAACAGTTCTTCCTCTTCTTCCATTATCTATAAGAGCATCAACTGCTTCCTGAAGCATCCTTTTTTCATTTCTCACGATGATTTCAGGAGCTAAAATTTCTTGAAGCCTAGCTAGTCTATTATTCCTATTAATTACTCTTCTATAAAGATCGTTTAAATCAGAAGTTGCGAACCTTCCCCCATCAAGCTGAACCATAGGTCTAAGATCTGGTGGTATAACTGGAATTGCGTCTAAGACCATCCATTCTGGTTTAGCATTTGTTGCAATAAAATTATCAATTACTCTTATTCTTTTTATAAGTTTTGCCCTTTTTTGCCCCTTACTATTTGTAATCTCTTCTCTGAGCTCCTCAGCAACCTGATTTAAATCAAGGTCCTCAAGTAATTGCTTGAGGGCTTCAGCACCAATTCCCACAAAAGGTTCATTTTCAATTGTTGAATCTTCAGCATAGATTTCATCTTCAATTTCCAGCCATTCATCTTCAGTAAGTAGTTGCTTATATTTGAGTTCTTTATGATCGCCGGGGTCTAAAACTACATAACAGTTAAAATAAACTATTTGCTCTACATCTCTTAGTGGAATATCCAAAAGTATTGCGACATAACTAGGAATTCCTTTCAAATACCAAACATGCGAAACTGGCGCAGCTAATTTTATATATCCCATTCTATGTCTTCTAACTCTACTCTCAGTTACTTCAACCCCACATCTCTCACAAACAATACCGCGATGTCTAACTCTTTTATATTTACCACAATGGCATTCCCAATCTTTAGAGGGTCCAAAAATCTTTTCACAAAACAATCCATCCATTTCTGGTTTGAGCGTCCTGTAATTAATAGTTTCAGGTTTAGTCACTTCACCCACGACTTGTCCATTGGGCAAGGTCCTCTGTCCCCAATCCATTATTCTTTGTGGAGAGGCTATTGAAATTTTGACGTAATCAAAGTGATTTTCAGTTCTTAAGTTGCTGTTAGTCATTTTTGGAAATTTAAATTAGAAGTTTTAATTGAATATTTAATCTTCCTCATATTCCGAGGTTCCCAGAGATTCGTAAGTCGGCCTCGATGGAGTATTTCTTCGGGGATTTATATCTTGCATTAAATCTACCTCTTTTCCTTCATCTGTATAAACACCAATATCTAATCCTAGAGATTGTAATTCTCTCATAAGTACTTTAAAGGACTCAGGAGTACCAGGCCTAGGGATTGGCTTACCTTTAACAATTGCATTAAGAGCTTCATTTCTTCCTTGCATATCATCAGATTTAACTGTTAATAATTCTTGAAGAGTATATGCTGCTCCATATGCTTCAAGAGCCCATACTTCCATTTCTCCAAGCCTTTGCCCACCTTGCTGTGCTTTTCCACCCAATGGCTGCTGTGTGACCAAAGAGTAGGGACCAGTAGATCTTGCATGAATTTTGTCATCTACCAAATGTACTAACTTGAGGAAGTGAGAGTATCCAACCGCAACTGGCTGATCAAATGGTTCACCTGTTCTGCCATCTTTGAGTAATAATTTCCCAGGATCATCAGGATTATAAACCCATGCTTTACCGGGCTGTTTTGAGGCCTCTTCTAGGAATGCTTGTACTGTCTGGTGTGACTTTTCAGCACCATACATTTCATCAAATGGGACAACTTTAACCCTGCAATTTAAATTGGAGGCTGCCCAGCCCATCAATAATTCAAAGACTTGTCCTACATTCATCCTACTTGGGACTCCTAGGGGATTAAGAACTATATCTACAGGGGTTCCATCAGGCAAATAAGGCATATCTTCTCTAGGTAAGATCCTGCTAATAATGCCTTTATTACCATGCCTTCCAGCCATTTTGTCACCAACTTGGATTTTCCTTCTCTGGGCTACATAAACTCTAACAACCATATTGGCCCCGGGAGGTAATTCATCACCTTGTTCTCTGGTATATATTCGAACATCCAATACTCGCCCCTTTTCAGTCTTTGGAACCCTTAGGGAGTTATCTCTAACATCTCTAGCCTTTTCTCCGAAAATTGCTCTCAAAAGTTTTTCCTCAGGTGGTTGATCTGATTCACCTTTTGGAGTAACTTTTCCTACAAGAATATCTCCACTCTCGACAAAGGCACCTATCCTAATTATTCCCATTTCATCGAGATTATTCAAGCTTTCTTCGGAGATATTAGGAATCTCTCTTGTGATTTCTTCAGGCCCTAACTTTGTTTGTCTTGCCTCAATTTCATATTTTTCAATATGTACCGATGTATATAAATCATCAGTTACCATCCTTTCACTTACAAGAATTGCATCTTCGTAGTTGTAGCCCTCCCATGGCATATAAGCGATTAAAACATTCTGACCTAATGCTATTTCCCCTCCTTCACATGCCGATCCATCTGCTAATACTTGTCCAGAGATAACTTGATCTCCAATTTGTACTATAGGTCTTTGGTTTAAGCAGGTATCCTGATTTGATCTTTGATATTTTTGAAGATAATGAAAATGTTCATTACCTTCAGTATCTTTAACAACGATCTCATTAGCATCTACATATGAAACGATTCCATTAACTTTGGTGATAGGAACCATCCCCGAATCTCTAGCAACTTGAGATTCTAAACCAGTCCCAACCAAAGGACGTTCTGGCCTAAGTAATGGAACAGCTTGTCGTTGCATATTTGATCCCATCAACGCTCTATTTGCATCATCATGTTCCAAAAAAGGAATGAGTGAAGTAGCGACTGAAATTACTTGAACGGGGGAGAGCTGAACATAATCGACTTGATGAGGAGGTACTTTTTCAAAATCTTGCCTGTATCTAACAGGTATTAAATTTGCAAGTATATTTCCATCCTTGTCAGTTGCAACATCTCCTGGAGCTACTCTGCACTCGTCTTCAAGATCAGCAGAAAGGTAAACAGGATTGCCTTCTTTATTAACCCTACCATTATTAACTTCCCAAAAAGGTGTTTCAATAAAACCATACTCGTTAACTCTTGCGTGTGTAGCAAGAGAGTTTATAAGTCCTGCATTAGGACCCTCGGGTGTCTCAATGGGACATAATCGTCCATAATGTGATGGATGAATATCTCTTACTGCAAACCCTGCTCTTTCTCGTGTTAAGCCTCCAGGACCAAGGGCAGAGATTCTTCTCTTATGCGTTAATTCAGCCAGAGGATTAGTTTGATCCATAAATTGACTTAATTGACTTGATCCAAAAAACTCCTTTATAGCAGCCACCAAAGGTTTAGGATTAACTAGTTGAGCAGGAGTAAGAGAATCAGTTTCTCCAACGGTCATCCTTTCTTTAATAATTCTTTCTAGACGGTTAAGCCCGACCCTTACTTGATTTTGAAGAAGTTCTCCTACAGATCTCACCCTTCGATTACCAAGGTGATCAATATCATCTAAACTCGCGCCGCCAATATCCAATTCAAGGTTTATTAAATAATCAATAGTAGAAAGAACATCTTCATGTGTAAGTGTTCTAACTTCATCCGGTACAGTAAGTCTCAACTTTTTATTTATTTTATATCTACCAACTCGGCCTAAATCATATCTTTTGGGATCAAAAAATCTACTATGTAATAGTTGTTGTCCTCCAGAAACAGAGGGAGGTTCACCCGGGCGAAGTTTCTTGTAGAGCTCAAGTAAAGCCTGATCTTCTGAATTTATCCCTTCATCATTCGCTGAGTCAATTGAACTCTGATAAAACTCAGGATGCCTAAGTTTATCAACCACATCATTATCAGAGAGTCCCATTGCTCTCATGAGAACATGTGCATTAATTTTTCTAGTTTTATCAACTCTTACATAGAGTAAATTATTTTTATCAGTCTCGAATTTTAACCATGCACCTCTATTTGGGATAACACTCGCGTTGTAAGTTCTTCGACCATTCTTGTCCTGTTCATCTTTGAAATATACTCCTGGACTACGAACAATCTGATTAACAATTACTCTTTCAGCTCCATTAATAATGAAAGTTCCTCTCTCAGTCATTAACGGTAATTCTCCAATAAATACTTCTTGTTCTTTAATTTCCCCTGTCTCTTTATTAATTAATCTGCAAGTCACATACATTTGTGAGGCGAATGTTGCATCTCTTCTTTTTGCCTCTTCAACGTCGTGCCTAGGTCTTTTCAACCTATAATCTTCACCAATAAAATGTAATTCCAATTTACCTGTGTAATCAGAAATTGGAGAAAAGTTTTGTAATTCCTCTATTAAACCCTTTTCCAAAAACCATTTAAAGCTTGCTCTTTGTACTTCAACCAAATCTGGTAGATAAGTAGCTGTTTTTGCTACTTGTAAAGCGCTACTGCTCATCCAAGAAAACCTGAGATTATGTAAGATTTACTATTTACTTTAAATTTACTCAATATTTAGTTGTTTAACTCTTCTTTTTAGTTAAAACCAAACATAAATCTCGATTTCAACAATAAATCAATCTAACAAAAACTAAAAAAAAGTTAGCTTAATAGTTTATAAGATCATTAAATAAGCAGTTAAAACTAAAAATTAAGAAAAATTTCCAGTAATTACTAATACTAGCAGCTTCCGTGTCAACTTAACAAGTCAAATTTAAATAAATCTTCAGCATTCTTGGATGACTCTTTCGCAATTGTCATGAGATCTGTAGATCTTAAATTTGCCATAAAATTTGCAACATTTTCAACGAATGCAGGTTCATTTCTTTTACCTCTATGTGGAACAGGAGCCAAAAAGGGTGCATCAGTTTCAATTAAATATTTATCATTTGGGACTATTTTTGCACAATCATGTATTTCATGTGCTTTAGGAAAAGTTACTATTCCACTAAAACTGATATAAAATCCAAGATCCAAGAATTGCATCATTTCTTTTGGAGTTCCTGTCCAACAATGAAGTACACCTTTAGGACATCTTCCTTCTTTAGTGAGCTTATTACATATCTCGATCATTTGATTTGCAGCATCTCTGCAATGGATAATCACAGGCAAGTCAAGTTCATATGCAAGGTCCATTTGAGGAATAAGAGCATCAATTTGTTGGTTTTTATTTTCATTTTTAAAAAAATCTAGGCCCAATTCCCCAATAGCTACAACTCTTCTATCTTCTTGAGCTGATATTTTTAAAAGAGATTTGGAACTTAGTTCCCATTTTTTTGCTTCAAGCGGATGCAAACCTACTGAATAGTAAATTTCATTAAATTCATGGGCTATTTTTTTTAATTTAGGAATTTCTGTTAATTCACAACAAGCATGTACTAATTTTTTTACACCTTTGGATCGCAATCTAAGAACAACATCCTCGAGATCTTTCTCAAAATTTTCGAATATCAAATGACAGTGGGAGTCTATGAGTTCAATATCGCTCATAAATTATGACCTAAAGTTTTACTTTGCTGTAAGAGTAGTTTTTACAAAATTGTTGATTTTTGTTTTTTTGTTGGCTCCGTTATTCTTATGGAGAACATTCTTTTTAACTGCTTTATCAATTAAACTAAAAGTTTTATTAAGACTGTTTTGCACTAGATTCTTATCATCATCATTAGGCTCTTTTTTATATTTCTCGCAATTCTCTTTAGTTTTTTTAGTCAAAGTTCTTACAGTAGATTTATATGACTTGTTAATTAAACGATTTCTCTCTGCAATTTCTATTCTCTTTTTAGCTGATTTGTTATTGGCCACAGAGGGTAAATAAATATATGATCTTCATCATAACAAATAGATCGACTTCTAATCAATCATATATAATTTGTAAAGGAATAAACTTGGGTTTTAGGCCTTTCAATTTGAAAATTTAAGAATATGAGGATTATTAATAATAAAAAAGAAGCTATCCAAGAATTGAAAAGGATTTCTTCTCGAACTAATTCAGAAAACAATAACAAGATTAATTCAATTGTCGAAAAAATTCTTGAGGAAGTAAAAAATTATGGAGATATAGCAGTGGAAAAATATACTAACAAATTTGATGGTTTCAATCCTGACCCTATGCAAATTAGTGCGGATGAATTAAAGGATGCATGGAATGCAATGGATAGCAATTTAAAACGCTCACTTGAAATAGCTTATAAAAGAATTAGAAAATTCCATGAAAAAGAAATTCCACCATCCTTCACTATAAAAGGCGAACATGGTGATGTAGTTCAAAGAAGATGGAGACCGGTTAAAAATGCAGGTATTTATATCCCTGGAGGTAGAGCTTCTTATCCAAGTACTGTATTAATGAATGCAATACCTGCAAAAGTAGCGGGAGTAGAAGAGATCATAATGGTTTCTCCTGGAAATTCAGAAGGAAAAATAAACAAAACTGTTTTAGCTGCAGCGCACTTATCAGGGATAAATAAAGTTTTTAGAATTGGTGGAGCTCAAGCAATTGGGGCTTTAGCATTTGGCACAAACCAAATCAATAAAGTTGATGTAATTACAGGTCCGGGAAATATCTATGTAACTACTGCTAAAAAACTAATTTATGGCGCTACAGGAATTGATTCTTTAGCTGGTCCAAGCGAGATATTGATTATTGCAGATGAGACGGCTCAAAGCACCTACATAGCATCTGATCTACTAGCTCAGGCAGAACATGATCCTTTGGCTTCTTCAATACTTCTAACTACATCAAAGAACCAGGCAAAAGAAGTTTTAGAGGAAGTTTATAGAATAATAGATGATCATCCAAGAAAAGAAATTTGCATGCAATCTATAAAGAATTGGGGGTTAATAGTTATTTGCGAGAATTATGAATCATGTATTGAATTAAGCAATAACTTCGCTCCAGAACACTTAGAAATATTAGCTTTAGATTCAAAAAAGATTCTTGAAGGCATAGAGAATGCTGGGGCAATATTTTTAGGTAAATGGACCCCAGAAGCTGTGGGAGATTATTTGGCGGGACCAAATCATACTTTACCTACATCAGGAAATTCTAGATTTAGTGGGTCTCTGGGAGTTGAAACTTTTATGAAAAATACTTCAATAATTGAATTTAATGAAAATAGTTTAAAAGTTAATAGTCTTGATATTATCAATCTTGCTAAAAGTGAAGGCTTACATAGTCATGCCAATTCAGTACAAATAAGATTTGAAGATTAACCAACTTTTGAAAGTGAGTAAACAACTGGATTATTGTTTTCAATCTTGCCAACCAATACTTTGTCTGTAAGATCAACGAATAATCCATTTTCTAATACTCCAGGAATATTATTAATACTCATTTCAATATCTTTTGGGTTTTTAATCCCATCATTAAACAATACATCAATGATTAGATTGCCCTGATCAGTAACAACTGGACCAGCTTTTTTATTAGCCATTCTTAAGGTAGAAGTGCCATTCATCTCTAAAATTACATCCTGAACTTGCTTCCATGCATTTGGGAGAACCTCTACAGGTAAAGGAAAAGATTGATTTAAGTTTTTTACGAGTTTAGTTTCATCAACAACAATCAACAATTGATTGGCTTTAGATGCTACTAACTTTTCTCTGACATGGCATGCTCCTCCACCTTTTATTAATTGAAAACTTGGATCAACTTCATCTGCACCATCAATCGCTAAATCTATTTCAGAAACAGAAGCTAAATCAATAAGCGGTATATCTAGTTCGAGCGCTAAAACTTCAGATTGAAAAGAAGTTGGAACGCCTTTTATATTTTTTAGTTTTCCAGATCTTATTTCATCAGCAAGGCTTTTTATCATAAGCGCAGCTGTAGATCCGGATCCTAATCCGAGAGTCATGTCACTCTTTACTTCCCTAATTGCTGCATCAGCAACTATTTGCTTCATTTGAGTTTGTGAATCCAAAATTTTGTTTCTTAGTTTATAGATTATTAAATTTCAATGGATGACTTATGTCAAACCTGGGAGAGGTTCTGGTTTGATATTAATCTGTATCTCTCTATTATCTCTCAAGACATTTAAAAGAAATACTTTTCCAATCTGCGCTTTTTCTACTTCATCTAACAACGCTTTAGGTTCTTCTATGGATATATTTTCGGCTGCTATAACTAAATCGCCTCTTCTCAAGCCTGCTTTTTCAGCAGGGCTGTTAGGTATGACCGATTGAATTAGAGCACCATTTCTTTCGGGCAGTTGAACTAGCGAATTAGGATCTTGATTATGTTCTTTAGCAATTTTAGGATTCAAAGAAATCAATTGGACCCCTAAATATGGATGAACAACTTCCCCATTTTTTAGAAGCTGATCGGAAACAGTTTTAGCTAGATTGATAGGTATTGCAAAACCTAAACCAGCTCCGGGACCACTCCTTACCAATGTATTGATTCCTATTACCTCTCCATTTGAATTTATGAGAGGTCCGCCTGAATTTCCTGGATTTATTGCTGCATCAGTTTGAATAAGATCAAGCCTTTTATCTGAAAATCCTAGGCTATTAATGTCTCTATGTAGACTACTTACAATCCCTAAAGTAACTGTCTTTTCTAAGCCGTAGGGAGTTCCTAGAGCTATTGCCCAGTCTCCAACTTCAAGTTCTTCAGAATTTCCAAGTGGAGCAAAATTAGAATATGTAGAATCCTCAATTTTGACTAAAGCCAAATCAGTTACAGGATCAGTTCCCAAAACTTGGCCATCACAAATGGTTCCATCTGCCAAAGTCACTGAAACATCATCAACTCTCTCTACGACATGAGCATTTGTAAGAACTAATCCATTCTTATTGATAATTACTCCAGAACCTTGACCTCTCTCTCTCTCTGGAGTGATCCCTTGTTCACCAAGCAAGTCTCTCAATAAAGGGTCTAATAGAGTTGGATCAAATTGTTGCCTCTCTACCAATCTCTCAGTATCAATTTTTACGACCGCAGGGCCAACATTTTTAACCGCAGATGATACAAAATTGTGACTTTCATTTGAGGTTAAAGCTAAAACTTCAGCTTTTTGAGAGAAATCAACTAAACAAAAACTAAAAACAATGATAATTTGGATTAAATTAATAAATTTAATCTTGAAAAACTTCATTTATTTACTAATTCTGTGAATTGATTAAATCAATCTAATTGAAGAAATAAATTATTGTTGTTTTTTTGTTTACATCCAGAAAATACAAATTTCTGAATTTTTACAGAAAAAATTTCTTTATTATGTGAAAATTATTTTACATACATTTAAGCTAAATAGGTTTGAATAAAATTAACAACAGTAAAATAGAAACTCTTTTAAAAAAAGTTGCCAATGTACGGGCGTTGCAAATCTGCAGTTTAAATATAAAAACTCATCAAAATCCAATAGTTATAGAAATTTTTATAAAAAAAACTAATGGTGATGATATTTCACTAGATGATTGTGCACTATTTAGTACCCCAGCATCTGAGGAAATAGAAAATTCAAATCTTTTAAATTGTTCATATGTGTTAGAAATTAGTAGTCAAGGGGTCAGTGATGAATTAACCTCAGAAAGAGACTTCAAAACTTTTAAGGGTTTTCCAGTTAATGTTGAGTTAAACCAAAAGAATTCAAAAATAAAATTTCTGAATGGTTTACTTTATGAAAAGTCTAAAGATTATTTAGCTATTAACATTAAAGGTAAAATTAAAAAAATCCCTTTTGATGAAGTACTAAAGATTAGTCTTTCCACATTAAAAGATTAATTATTTTCAACCATTATTCATTTACCCATCATAGATGGCATTAGTTATTCTCCCAGGTTTAAACAATCTTATTGAAGATATTAGTGAGGAAAAGAAGTTGCCTCCTAATATTGTTGAATCAGCCTTGCGCGAAGCCTTATTAAAAGGATACGAAAAATATAGAAGAACTTTTTACATTGGAGTTAACGAAGATCCATTTGATGAAGAATACTTTAGTAATTTTGATGTTGGACTAGATCTAGATGAAGAAGGTTATAGAATTTTATCGAGTAAGATAATTGTTGAAGAAGTTGAGAGCGAAGATCATCAAATATCTCTTACAGAAGTAAAACAAGTCGCTGATGATGCTCAAATAGGTGACACAGTTGTTTTAGACGTTACTCCTGAAAAAGAGGATTTTGGGCGAATGGCTGCTTCAACAACTAAGCAAGTTTTAGGCCAAAAGTTAAGAGATCAACAAAGGAAAATGATCCAAGAAGAATTTGCAGATTTGGAAGATCCTGTTTTAACTGCAAGAGTCATAAGATTTGAGAGACAATCAGTTATTATGGGGGTTAGTTCAGGTATTGGCAGACCTGAAGTTGAAGCCGAACTTCCTAAGAGAGATCAATTACCAAATGATAATTATAGGGCCAACGCAACCTTCAAAGTATTTTTAAAAGAAGTTAGCGAAATAGCAAGAAAAGGGCCACAACTTTTTGTAAGTAGAGCAAATGCTGGTTTGGTTGTTTACTTATTTGAAAATGAAGTCCCAGAAATTCAAGAAGGTACTGTAAAAATTGTTGCTGTCTCTAGAGAAGCAAACCCTCCTTCAAGAGCTGTTGGACCAAGGACAAAAGTAGCAGTTGATAGTGTTGAACAAGAAGTGGATCCAGTAGGTGCTTGCATTGGAGCTAGAGGGGCAAGAATTCAACAAGTAGTTAATGAATTAAGGGGAGAAAAAATTGATGTTATAAAATGGTCATCTGATCCAATTCAATATATTTTAAATTCTTTAAGCCCTGCGAAAGTAGATCTAGTAAGGTTAGTTGATCCAGAAGGGCAGCATGCGCACGTACTAGTACCTCCAGATCAATTAAGTCTTGCAATTGGTAGAGAGGGTCAAAATGTAAGACTTGCGGCAAGATTGACTGGTTGGAAGATTGATGTTAAAAACTCACATGAATACGATCAGGAAGCAGAGGATGCTGCAGTCTCTGAATTAATCACTCAAAGGGAAGATGAAGAGAAGCTTCAGCGCGAAGCTGAGCTAAGATTAGAAGCAGAACAAGCTGAGCGTGCTGCTGAAGATGCAAGATTAAGAGAGCTTTATCCCCTCCCCGAAGATGATCAAGAGTATGGAGAAGAACATTACGAAGGAGAAGAATTTTCAGATAATGATCAATTTGAGACTGTTCAAGAAAATGAAATATCCGCCAAAGAGGAGAGGAAACGGTGATACGACAAACGCCTGTTATGCGTATATGCATTTCATGTAGAAAAACATATAACAGGAAAGATCTTTTCAAAATTACCAAAGATCATAAGCAAGGCATCATGTTTCAAAAGGGAATGGGACGATCAGCTTACATTTGCAAGTCAAAAAAGTGTTACTCAGATTCCAAGATAAAAAAGAAACTTCAAAAAGCTTTAAAAACATCTCTAGAAGCTGAATTTATTGATATTTTTGAAAAAGAAATCACAAGCTACAATGACTATCCCAATTAGGGAATATAATTAAATTAAATCCTCTTTAAATCAGAAAAGAGTACAAATCAGATTAAATGACTATCAGCGATAAAATCAGAATTTACGAACTTTCCAGGGATTTAAGTCTGGATAATAAAGATATATTGGATGCCGCTCAAAAACTTGCAATTTCAGTAAAAAGCCATAGCAGCTCTATAAGTGCAGAGGACGCAAAAAAAATAAAAAATCTTATCAATAAAAAAAATTCTGATAAAAAAATACTTTCTATTAATAAACCTTCAATTAAGAAAGATAATCATAAACAAAAAAAAGAAGACCAATCTCCTGTTAAACCTTCAGCAAAAGGAAACCTTCACAAAGATAACTCTAACAAAAAGACATTATTGATAAAACCTATTAATAAACCTGAAAGTGTAAAAATAATTTCAAATCAAACTAAAAATCCCACCAAACCTAATATAAAAAGTAAGCCCTTACAAAATTTCAACCAAGAGAAAAAAACTTTTCAAAATAACATAACTCCACCTATCAAAAGTCCCACAAAACCTCCAATTCAATTAATTGAAAAGCCTAAAAATATAAATCATAATGTTAAGCCTAAAGACTCTACCAACAACATCTCCAATTCAGAGGACAAAAGACAACTATCAAACAAACCTCATCAAAATTCGAATAAATCTAAAACAAAAAAATTTAATGACAGAAAAAATACTCCTGAGCTCGTAGGAGCACCGATAAGAAGAGACGATATAAATAAGCAAAACAATATTAAACAAAATACTCCTTTAAAACATACTTTCCCAAATAGATCAGGTGCTCCCAATAAACCTGGATCAAGAAATAATCCATCAGGTCAAGGCAGGGCCGGTCAATTTAATAGACAAGATAATCGAAATAGATTAGCTGCTCCCAACAGACCTGGTACTCCCAACAGGCCTGGTACTCCTAACAGACCTGGGATGACTAATAGGCCAGGTTCATTTAATAGACAAGACAATCGAAATAGATTAGCTGCTCCCAACAGGCCTGGTACTCCTAACAGACCTGGAATGACTAATAGGCCAGGTTCTAAATTCAATGGCCAAAAGTCCTCTGGAATAAGGAAACCAGTATCTCCTAATGAACTTTTGCAACTTCAAAAAACCAATAAATCTGAGACAGACAAACTAGGTTCAAATAAAAAAGATAAGCAAAATCTTGAGTCACCTAAGCAGAAGGTTAGAGCTCCTAATAATCGTCCAAGTGCTGCCCCAAGTTCCAAAAAATCCCCTCATAGAGCATTTACGAATAATTCAAAAAAACCAGGAAGGTCCGATTGGGATGACAGTGCAAAACTAGAAGCATTAAGAAATAAAAATCCCCAGAAACAAAGACAGAAAGTTCATATTATCGGAGATAATGATGATTCACTCACATCTGAAACAAGTGGATACTCAGGTGAGAAAATTTCAATATTATCAGCTAGTTTAGCCCGACCAAAGAAAGAAAAATCTAGTGAATCTAAACCACAAAAATCAATAAAACAATTTAAGAAAAAGAAAAAAGAGTCTACAAGACAAAGGCAGAAAAGAAGAGCTATGGAATTAAAAGCTGCAAAAGAAGCTAAGCAGGTAAGACCAGAGATGATAATAGTTCCCGAAGATAATTTAACAGTTCAAGAATTAGCTGATAAATTAAGTCTTGAAAGTTCTGAAATAATAAAGTCTCTTTTCTTTAAAGGAATAACAGCAACTGTAACCCAATCACTTGACTTGGCAACAATTGAAACAGTAGCGGAAGAATTTGGAGTACCTGTTTTACAAGATGATATCCAAGAAGCTGCAGAGAAAACAGTTGATATGATTGAATCTGAAGATGTTGATAGTTTAATAAAAAGGCCACCTGTTATTACAGTAATGGGGCATGTAGATCATGGAAAAACAAGTCTTTTAGATTCAATCAGAGAATCAAGAGTAGCTTCTGGAGAGGCAGGAGGTATTACTCAACATATCGGGGCTTATCAAGTTGAATTTGAACATGAATCTAAAAAGAAAAAATTAACCTTCCTAGATACTCCTGGTCATGAGGCTTTTACAGCAATGAGAGCAAGGGGGACCAAAGTAACTGATGTGGCTGTTCTTGTCGTAGCTGCAGATGATGGTTGTAGACCTCAAACCCTTGAGGCGATTAGTCATGCAAGAGCTGCAAAAGTACCAATAGTTGTCGCAATTAATAAAATTGATAAAGAAGGAGCTTCCGCTGAGAGGGTTAAACAAGAACTTTCAGAAAAAGATTTAATTGCTGAAGATTGGGGAGGAGATACTGTGATGGTTCCAGTAAGTGCAATTAAAAAACAAAATATTGATAAATTACTAGAAATGATTTTATTAGTTTCAGAAGTTGAAGATCTACAAGCAAACCCAGACAGGTCGGCAAAAGGAACCGTTATAGAAGCACACCTAGATAAAGCCAAAGGTCCTGTAGCTACTTTATTAGTGCAAAATGGTACCTTAAATTCTGGGGATGTTTTAGCCGCAGGTTCAGTCCTTGGAAAAATCAGAGCGATGGTTGATGAACATGGAAACAGAATCAAAGAAGCAGGTCCGTCATTCCCAGTAGAAGCTTTAGGATTCAGTGAAGTTCCAACAGCAGGTGATGAATTTGAGGTTTACCCTGATGAGAAAACTGCTCGAGCCATTGTTGGAGAAAGAGCAACAGATGCTAGAGCTACAAAATTAGCTCAGCAAATGGCCTCCAGAAGAGTCAGCTTATCATCCTTATCGACTCAAGCAAATGATGGGGAATTAAAAGAATTAAACTTAATTCTTAAAGCTGATGTCCAAGGTAGTGTTGAAGCGATATTGGGATCACTAGAACAATTACCAAAAAATGAAGTTCAAGTCAGAGTTCTCCTCTCTGCTCCAGGAGAAATAACCGAGACAGATATAGATCTTGCAGCTGCATCAGGGTCAGTAATTATAGGGTTTAACACCTCATTGGCATCTGGTGCAAAAAAAGCAGCTGATGCAAATGATGTTGATATAAGGGAATATGAAGTAATCTATAAACTCTTAGAAGATATTCAATCGGCTATGGAAGGCCTACTGGAACCCGATCTTGTGGAAGAATCATTGGGTAAAGCTGAAGTTAGAGCAACTTTTGCAGTTGGGAAGGGAGCCATCGCAGGTTGTTATATACAAACAGGAAAATTACAAAGAAATTGCTCTCTTAGAGTTGTCAGATCAGAAAAAATAATTTTTGAAGGTAATTTAGACTCTCTAAAAAGGTCTAAAGATGATGTAAAAGAGGTAAATACAGGTTTTGAATGTGGAGTTGGCTGCGATAAATTCTCTTCGTGGATAGAAGGAGATATTATCGAAGCATTCAAATTCGTTACAAAAAAGAGAAAGCTAACTCAATAATTAAATATTTAATCTGTTAATCTTTATCCCTATCTAAGAATAATAAAGTGGGGAAAATTATAGATGCAAAAATTTGTATAATGAGATTATTCGGCTGTAATTCACTACCGCTTAAAATTTTAGAAAGCATTATAAGAAGTCCTAAAAATGCAGATCCACTAAAAGCGATCCATAATATTCTTCTTAATCCCTTGAAAGGAGCCTGGGATTCTTTAAGTAATTTCTTTTTTAATTCAGGATCTACTTTTGACATAAATTCTTAAAATTATAAAATTAAGTCTATATGAAAAATATTAATATTTTAATATTGCCGGTATAGCTCAGCGGTAGAGCAACTGTCTCGTAAACAGTAGGCCATTGGTTCAATTCCAATTATCGGCATTTCAAAAGCAAATTCAAGAAAAATGATTAGTAAAATTTTAAAATTTAAATATCTTTTTAAACTATTTATTTTTATTCCTCTTATATTTTATTTTGGCAAACGAAGTTATATTGCTTTTGATGAAGGATTTTATGCATTACAAGCCAGATGGATACTTGATAAAGGTAATTGGACAATTCCTATGTGGTGGGACGAGTATGTTTTAGATAGAACTATTGGACTACAGTTTTTAATTGCAAAGTCACAAGATATCTTTGGAAGAAATATGTTTTCCGCCTATCTGCCCACAACAGCTGCTGCAGTATTAATGCTATTTATAACTTATAAATTACATGAAGAATTTTTTAATAAAAAATATGCAATTATTTCTCCACTAATACTTTCTACTACATATCTATGGTTTGATTACTCACATTTAGCAACTCAAGATATCATTTATTCATGTTTAGTCACTATTGGAGTATTTTCTTTAGTCAAAATAAAAAGCGAGAAAAACCAATTCTATATTCTACTTTTTGGAATTTGGATTGGTTTATCTTTTATGATGAAAACTTTTCTAGTATTAGTGCCTTTATTATCACTCCTACCATATTTATATATCAAAAAAAATCTTTTATTCAGTAAATTGTTTTGGGTTGGACTGCTCATTGGATTTATTCCATATTTATTTTGGTCATTCTCTATTAACCCTTTTTTAGAAAAAAATATTATTTTTTACTTAGCTGATAAGTTTAATATTCTCTCTAATAAAAATACTTTTACAAATCCTATCTATTATTATTTTTGGAATATTCCTGCAACATTCTTACCATGGAGTATTTTTGGAATTATTGGCACTATATGCAACATTTATGGAAGTAAAGAAAATAAGTATATACTTAGCTTTTTCCCCATAATATTAATAACTATTCAAAGTATTTTTTCTACAAAAACTCCATATTATAATCTACAAATCTCATCTATTTTGACATTAAATACTTATGTAGGCATAAGATATCTCTTCAATTCTAGAAGATATAAAGGAATTTTTATATTTTTCACGTCAAAAATAATTCCATTATTTATAGTCGCTTCCTTATTCACATATTATTTTTTCTTTAGGAACATTAGCAACTTTAATTTTAAGGAAAATACATTTCTAATGATTGGATTATTTTTTTTCGGACTATCTTGGTCATTGATAAAACATAAAAACTCATTTAAAGAAATATTAATAACACTTATAATCGGGCCTTACTTATTGACTTCATTTCTCTTGCAATCAGGATTATTTACCGATAGGTCAAGAGAACTTAGAGAAAAAATGGAATACGTTTCATCTTTAGATATAGTAAAAAATCAACCGATAAAAGTTGATAAAAAAGGAATAGACAATTCTCAATCTCAATCAAAAATCATTAGGATTTCATTGTTAACACCTAAATTAAGCGAAGGGATAGATAGTTTAGATAAATTGAATAAATCAGAGTTAGCATGGACGACTAAATATGAAGAATTAAAAAACAATAATTATTCTTACGAAGTTATATATGAAAATGATATCTTAAACCCATGGAAATTAATATTAAAAAATAAATAACCTGCATCCCCTAAAGTGTAGTCACCAAATTGTATGAAGTAATGACATCAGTAAATTCTTGGAATTTAACGAATAACAAACTTCATCAATTATTCAAAAATAATGACGAATTCATTTCAATTAAAGTTCGGGGTAATACTTGGGAACCAATAACTAGATGGTTAAAATTAGATTCGAGAATTTTTAGAGAAACTACTAGTAAAGCGAGGATAACCTTATGCGATATTGAATCTCTTGCAGAAATTTATAACTACAGATCCATTAGATGGAAAGCAAAAAAATTAACTCCTTTGCCAACTAAAATAATTCCACAATCTTTTAAAAATATTTTTCGTAAACTACCAATCATAAAGCAACTTGCCTATGAAATAGAAATAGTTTTTTATAGATATAATGAAAACAACTCCAACCATTTAATATCCATAGTAATACCGGCAAGAAATGAGGCTGGGAATAAAGAACTTTTAATAAACGCTTTAAATAAATTCAAAAAAATACCCAATAAATTAGAAATTATATTTGTTGAAGGGAATAGCAAAGATAATACGTTTAAAATTCTGGAAGAGTTAAAAGAAAGTTACTCAAATTGCTTCAAGATATCTCTTTTAAAACAAACTTCCAAAGGCAAGAAAAATGCTGTTGTTGAAGGATTTAATATTTCATCAGGTAAAACTCTCGCAATAATTGATAGTGATTTTACTGTAGATATTGATGATAGTATTTCAGCAATTATGGAATCAACCAAAAATGAAAATATTTTAATTAATTGTTCCCGTACAACTTTTCCGATGGAAAAAGATGCAATGAGATGGGCTAACTATATAGGAAATAGACTTTTTGCAATATTTTTATCGATTCTCATAAATAAGCCAGTATCTGATTCACTTTGTGGGACAAAAGTTTTTTCAAGGAAATTCTTTAAACTTATGAAAAAAAATGGTAGTTGGGATTCTAAATCTGACCCATTTGGAGACTTCACAATAATATTTGAAGCAGCAAATAATAATATCAATATACTTAATTATCCTGTTAGATATTATGCCAGAAAATCTGGGGCCCCAAATATATCAAGATGGGTTGATGGTTTAAAACTTCTCAAAGTATGCTGGATTTATATGATTTCTGATATATGAATTGAAATAGATTTTTAGTAGTATTTTCAAAAGATTTTTAATTTCGACAAATTAGTAATAAAGTAGTTAGATTCATGTTGAAAAGAAATTAATTAGAATTTCATGAAATGAATTTTAATTTTGAGTTAAAAAAATTAGATAAAAAAAATTTCCACAGAAAGGATTTTGAAAAAATTCTTACTGTAAGACTTCCTTGTAATCCAATATTTCCAATAGGGCCTATTTATTTAGCAGACCATATTCATAAATGTTTTCCAGGTTTAGAACAGCAATTCATTGATCTAGCAATAATTCCATCTAATAAAGTTTCCAAATATTTAGCTAGAAAAATTGATCAATTTAGACCGCATCTAATCATTTTTTCATGGAGAGATATACAAATTTATGCACCTGTTGATGGTAGAAGTGGAAATCCCCTACAAAACTCTTTTGAGGTTTTCTACTCAAAAAATATTCTTAAAAAAATTAGAGGTTCCTGGGGAGGATTAAAATTAATTGCATCTCATTATGGAGAAATATATAGAAATACTTCTTTAGTCAAGATGGGACTAAAAAGAGCACAAAAATACAATAAAAATGTAAAAGTAATTCTAGGAGGTGGGGCTGTTAGTGTCTTCTATGAACAATTGGGAAATCTACTCCCAAAAGGAACTGTTATTTCAGTTGGAGAGGGAGAGAATCTCATAGAAAAAATCATTAGAGGAGATTCAATAGAAGAAGAAAGATGTTACATTGCTGGACAAAAACCTCGGAACAAATTAATACATGAACAACCTTCAGGCACTGTTAAAACTGCCTGCAACTATAAATATATTAAATCAATATGGCCTGAATTCGATTGGTACATAGAAGGTGGCGATTATTACGTAGGGGTGCAAACAAAAAGAGGTTGTCCTCATAATTGTTGTTTCTGTATTTACACAGTTGTGGAGGGGAAGCAGGTTCGCATTAATCCTGTTAAGGAAGTAATCAAAGAAATGAAACAATTATATGATCTTGGAGTAAGGGGATTTTGGTTCACAGATGCACAGTTTATTCCAGCGAAAAAACATATTGAAGATGCAAAGACACTTTTGCAAGCAATTAAGGACCAAGGCTGGGACGATATTAATTGGGCTGCATACATCAGAGCAGATAATATCGATGCTGAGTTAGCTCAGCTTATGGTTGATACAGGTATGAGCTATTTTGAAATAGGTATCACTTCGGGATCTCAAGAACTTGTTAGAAAAATGAGATTAGCGTATGACCTTGAAACTGTATTAAATAATTGCAGAATGCTAGTCAAATCAGGTTTCAAGAATCATGTTTCAGTCAATTATTCATTTAATGTTTTTGATGAAACGCCCAGCACCATAAGACAAACAATTGCCTACCATAGAGAATTAGAAAATATTTTTGGTAAAGGCTTAGTTGATCCAGCTATATTCTTTATAGGTTTGCAACCTCATACTCTTCTTGAGAAGTACGCTTTGGAGCATAAAATTTTGAAGCCAAATTATAATCCAATGAGCATGATGCCCTGGACAGCGAGAAAACTTCTATGGAATCCAGGATCTTTAGGAGAAAAACTTGGTCAGGTTTGCTTAGAGGCTTTTGATAATCAAGAAGACGAATTTGGCAAAACAGTTATTGACATTCTTGAGAGAGAATACGGAAAGTCTTCCTTAAAAGAATCCCTAAAAGTCCGTCCTTTATCAGAAAGGAAATTAGCTTTCTCTAAATTATAAATTCAACCGTTATTAATCCTCTTTCTCAATTGAACTAGAAATTCCTTTAGATTTTAATGATTCTGAGTAGAATTCTGCTGGCTCTAAATCACAAACAATTACTAAACCCACGCCCGTATTGTGTGCTTCAAGCATTATTGCAATAGCATCTTGTTCACTTAATTGAGGAACAACTTCTCGCAGTGAAATAGTGACATACTCCATAGAATTTACTGGGTCATTATGAAGTAAAACCTTATATTTTGGAGATTTATTTTTTAATTCAGCAGGTTTCTTTTCAATCACTGCTGAATTATTATTTGCAATTTGTTCTAACTTTATAGATAGCATTAAATTTATTAGTGTTTAATTTGTACTAATAATTATATATTAATTATTCTTTCCATTGCATCAAGGACGTTTGATCGTGAGTTGAAGGCTGACAAGCGAAAATAACCCTCTCCTGCTAATCCAAATCCGCTCCCAGGTGTTCCCACTACACTAACTTTTTGGAGAAGGAAATCAAAAAAGTCCCAAGATGTCATTTGATCTGGAACTTTAATCCAGATATAAGGAGCATTGTCCCCACCGTAAACTTTATATCCTGAATTCTGAAGTTTATTTTTCATGATTTTTGCATTTTCCATATAAAAATCAATTAAACCTTTCACCTGTTTTTTCCCTTCAGGAGAATAAACAGCCTCTGCACCTTTCTGAACTACATAACTTACGCCATTGAATTTTGTAGATTGTCGCCTATTCCATAGAGGCCATAATTCTATTTCCTCATTTGTTGAACTCAAACCTTTGAGATCCTTAGGTATTACTGTAAAAGCACATCTGACTCCAGTGAATCCTGCATTCTTTGAAAAAGATCTAAATTCAATAGCACAATCCTTTGCCCCCTCAATCTCATATATTGAATGTGGAATATCATTATCTTGTATAAATGCTTCATAAGCTGCATCAAAAAGTATCAGAGATTTGTTTTGAAGGGCATAGTCAACCCACTTTTTCAATTCTTCTTTTGTGATAGTTGCTCCAGTCGGATTATTTGGAAAGCAAAGATATAAAATATCAACTTTTTTTTCAGGTAGTTTTGGCAAAAAGTTGTTCCCCTCATTTATTGCTAGATATGTTAACCCTTGATAAGTACCATCTTCGAAAGCTTCTCCAGTTCTGCCTGTCATGACGTTACTATCTACATAAACAGGATAAACAGGATCTGTTACAGCAATTGAATTATCCTTGCCAAGGATATCTAAAATATTGCTACTATCGCATTTCGAACCATCAGAAACAAATATTTCTTCAGGTAAAATTTGACAGCCACGAGAAATAAAATCATGCTCAGATATTTTTTCTCTCAGCCAAGAATAACCTTGTTCTGGTCCATAACCTCTGAAACCGTTTATTGTTCCCATGTCATCTAAAGCTTTACCCATAGCTTCTATGCATGCTCTTGGTAATGGTTCTGTAACATCTCCTATTCCAAGCTTAATAATTTCAGCACTCTTATTTGATTGAGAATATATCTTTACCCTTTTAGCAATTTCAGGGAATAAATAGCCTGCTTTGAGTTTTAAATAATTTTCGTTTACTTGAACCACTTTAGATATAAAGAATTTAAACAATACAAGGATAATGGATCAACGTGCTTTAGTGGTGATTAGATGTTAATATTATTGTAGTTATGATTAAATCAAGAGATAATCATAGCTATGAATTCAATTTCAAATATTTTGAAAGTCGTCTAAAGCTTAATACTTAGCATAATTAAATTGCTATTAATCTTAATTTAAAAACTAAAAAATAATAGCCATAAACAATTTCTTTTTTACAAGAGAAAAATTTAATTACTTATTAAGATGATTTTCATAGTTCAAACCACTTAAGAATTAATTATATGTCTCAACAAATTGTCATCGCCGAGCAGGCTCGAATTGCAGCACTCCTCACAGATGATCGAGTTGATGAATTAATAGTCGCGCAAGGTCAATATCAAATTGGCGATATTTTTTTAGGTTCAGTTGAAAATGTTCTTCCAGGCATTGATGCCGCTTTCATAAACATTGGAGAAAGTGATAAGAATGGGTTCATCCATGTATCAGATCTTGGCCCATTAAGGCTCAAAAAAGGAAACTTAGGAATAACTGAATTACTAGAACCAAAACAAAAAGTTCTAGTACAAGTAATAAAAGAACCTACAGGATCTAAAGGTCCTAGACTTTCAGGAAGTATTTCAATACCCGGGAAATATTTGATATTACAGCCACATGGTCAAGGAGTGAATATTTCCAGAAAAATAAATACAGAAACTGAAAGAAATCGTTTAAAGGCTCTTGGGGTATTAATAAAACCACCAAGCACAGGTTTACTATTTAGAACAGAAGCAGAAAAGATAAAAGAGGAACTACTCATTGAAGATTTAGAAAATTTAATTCAACAATGGGAAGAGATTTTAAAAGTTTCAGAGTCCTCTAATCCACCAAAATTAATAAAAAGAGATGATGATTTCTCTCTTAAGATTTTGAGGGATCATGTTAAGTTATCAACTAAAAGTATAATTATCGATAGTGAATTTTCAGTTAAAAGAGCAAAAGATTTTTTAATTAAATGTGAATCTAATGTGGATATTGAATTTCACGATAACGATTTAAACCAACATATTCTAGAAAAGTACGAAATAAAAAAAACTATTCAGAAAGCTCTTGAAACTAGAGTGGAACTTCCTTCAGGCGGATATATAATAATTGAGCCAACTGAAGCTCTTACAGTAATTGATGTTAATTCTGGATCATTTACAAGATCTGCCAACTCCCGACAAACAGTTTTGTGGACTAATTGCGAAGCAGCAGTAGAGATCTCAAGACAAATGAAATTAAGAAATATTGGTGGAGTTATAGTAGTAGACTTTATTGATATGGAATCTAGAAGAGATCAATTCCAATTACTTGAGCATTTTACTTCAGCAATAAAAGATGATTCAGCTAGGCCTCAGATAGCTCAGCTGACTGAATTAGGTTTAGTTGAGTTAACAAGAAAAAGACAAGGCCAAAATATATATGAATTATTCGGAAAAAAATGTTCTGCATGCAATGGCACAGGCCATATAGAGAATCTATTGAATTTTGAAGTTTCTAATCAAAAAATTAAAAACTTTGAAGAAAAAACTAAACAATCAAACATTATAAAAACCCTAGATATAGAAACTTCCCAATCAAATGATAAATATGAAAAAACAATTGAGAAGGGATTACTTAATTCTAAGAACCTTAGTAAGGATGATTCTTCTAATAAAAGAGAAAATGAAAATGATGATTCAAGTACATTAAATTCAAAAGAAAAAAAAATAATAACAGTTGATCTTACTGATGATGAAAAAATTGTTTTCAGTCAATTAGGTATAAATCCACTAATAAAGTTAGGGAAAGAATATCTCAATAGCAATAATTTTGTAAATTTAAAGGACAGTAGTAATGAAAGAGAAAGAACTTCGAATAACAAAAAAACAACATCAAAAAAAGTAAAAAAAATCTCAAAATCTAAAGACTCAGAAGATATTGAAATTCATTTTGAAGCAAATCCTAATTCAAAAGATTCATCAACAACAAAAACTAATAAGAATAAAGAAATTATATTATCAGAAAAGAAGAACGAAATTGAACTTACAGATGAGATTAACAATGCAAGAAAAAAAAGAAGAAGATCCTCTGCAATTATTGAATAAAGTATCCGAAACTGGAATAGATGAAGTTGGCAAGGGAGCAGTTTTTGGTCCAGTTTTTTCGGCAGTTGTAGTTTTAACTAAAAAAAATAAATCTATCCTAAAAAAATTAGGTGTAATAGATAGTAAAAAATTAACTCAAAAAAAAAGACAATCACTTTTACCGAAAATTTTATTACTTTCTTCAGATTATGGAATTGGGCAATCTTCTGCCAGAGAAATAGATCATCTTGGCATCAGAGCAGCTACAGAACTTTCAATGATTAGAGCTTTAAAAAAACTAAAAAAGAAACCAGCTGAAATAATAATTGACGGGCCATTATTATTAAGGCCCTGGGAAGGAATGCAAAGAAATATAGTATCGGGAGATTCCAAATTTACCGCCATAGCTTCAGCAAGTATAGTTGCAAAAGTCTCTCGGGATAATCTAATGGAAAGGTTAGGAAAGAAATACTCAGGATACCTTTTATTTAAAAATAAAGGTTATGGGACGAAGGAGCATCTTTCAATTATCAAAGAAAATGGAATAACTAATCTTCATAGGAAAAGTTTTTTACAAAAATCAAATCTTATTTAACTTACACCAATCTAAAAAATCTTTAACTAATTGCTGTTGAACTCTCGACTTGATACCCAACAAAATTCCATTTAAAACCGAATGGCCAGTAGATTCCAAAATTTTCTTTGGTACTAACTTCAAAAGAGGGGGTTGGCTCACAGATACCCCTAACAGCGCCTCTCCTTCTAATCCAAGATCAGTTGCTTCCAAATTAGCTTTCAAAACAAGATTAAAGTCATCTATCATTCCTAAACCATCCAATCTGCTCTCAAGAGCGCTCATTCTTAAAATTCCATCTTTATTCTCTACCGCGATTGAAACAACAGGGTTAATATCTAATTGAAAAACCTTAAAACTTGTTACTGTATACTTATATCTACCCTCTCCTTCAGGGACTAATTTTTTGGAGTCCAGCATTGCTCCAACGACTCTTTCTTCTTCCTTAAGATACTTAGAGAGATATTCTTTATTTCGTGTTACAGAAAGCTTTAATTTCTGCTTAGCATCAAAAGACAGCATCATTTTTATTTCCTCCAATGCTTATTTGATCTCTTTTTTTCTTACTATTAATCATGCGCAAACAAGTTGCATATTTAGGTCCTAAAGGGACATACGCAGAAAAAGCAGCTCACATATTATCAAAGCTTGCCAATTTTCAGACACCTATATTTGTACCATGTAATGGGTTACATTCGGTTATTAAATCGATAGCCTACAACAATTGTGATGCTGCTGTAGTACCCATTGAAAATTCTGTAGAAGGCGGAGTTACAGCTACTCTTGATGCCCTATGGAAATTTCCTGATATATATATTAACAAAGCGATTGTGTTACCCATCAAACATGCATTAATTAGTGATGGTGAACTTTCAATCATATCTGAAGTATTATCTCATCCTCAAGCATTAGCTCAATGTTCAGAATGGTTATCTGACAATCTTCCCAATGCTATCCCTCTTCCAACAAAGTCAACCTCGGAAGCAGTTAGTATGGTGAAAGGGAGTAAATTTAGAGCAGCAATTGGTTCAAAATCATTAATTGAAATTGAAGGTCTTAAGGAATTAGCCTTTCCTATTAATGATGTTCCAGGAAATTGCACTAGATTTGTCTTACTAAGCAAAGAGATTAATCTTAATTCAGCAAATATTGCGAGTTTTGCTTTCTCATTAATCTCAAATAAACCTGGTGCTTTACTTGAATCTATAAAATATATTGCAGATTATGGATTTAATATGAGTAAGATTGAATCAAGACCTTCAAAAAGAGAGTTAGGAGAATATATCATTTATGTTGATTTAGAATTAAATAAAGAAAACAATATTGGACGTTTTATTGAATTAAAAAATGATCTTCAACCACTTTGCAAAAATTTTGTAGATTTTGGCAATTATTTTTCAGAAAATATTGAACTAAATTGATTTATCCTCTACATTTATAAACTCCAAACTCCATTAAACCTTTTCTAAATGCCCAATTCATAAGAAGTATAGTCGGGATCTCTCTTATGGATTTTAGTATCGCTAATGGGCCAAGAGACAAAATTACTAGAGGTCTTCGAAAACCTTCAATGATGGAATCGTACCATGAAGGGTTTGTATAGGTATTCCAATTTCCGGAAATCACTTTACCTGAACTATATTTATTAGTTCTAAGAATATTACTGAACTCGTTAATGCTAATAAAATTAGGATGTACCCATTGTTCAAGTAATTGATTAAGCACCAACTTTTCAAAAAAAGTTGGGGGGTATGCTCTGAGATCCCTTGAGTTCCAATCAGCCAATGCCAAATACCCTCCAGGCCTCAAAGTTCTCAACATTTCATCTGCAAACTTAGTTTTATTATTCATGTGTGCTCCAGCCTCAACACTCCAAACCGCATCAAATGAACCATCTTCAAATTTCAAATCTAAAGCATCCATAACTTGGAAGTTGCAATTAATCCCTGAAGGAGTGAGTTCTCTTGCTCTTTTCACTTGAGCAGGACTAATTGTAATTCCAGTAACATTAAAACCATAATATTTTGCAAGAATCCTAGAACTTCCTCCTATTCCACAACCTACATCGAGTATTCTGGATCCTTTTGGCAATTTATCTAAGCCACTCCATTTAACTAATTTATGAACAAACTGGATTTTAGCCTCTCTAAAATCAACATCACCCCCCCCTGATGCATAAAACCCTAAGTGTATATGCTCTCCCCACAATCTCTCAAGTAATTTATCCTGTGTCCAAGCATCATATGCAGATGCAACTGTACCAGAAGAAATATATTTTCTCGCATTTACTCTCCAAACGACAGATAATATTAATATGCAAAAAATCAGAAAAGAAAGAGGCAATAGAAATTCAAGCATTTAATTTTCTTTTATATCAGGAAAACTTTCTTTTAGGGCTGTTCTGGCAGCAAGTTGCTTCCTTGTATGATCAAGCATTTCATATTCTCTTTGCAAACGAGTGTATGTATCTCTTTCCTCAAGGAGTCTTTGCTGCTCCTCAGCAACAGGTCCTCCCAAATGAGCCCCTATCCAAAATGATAATTCCATAGGATTATTTGGTAATTTATCGGGCAGATTCTTCTTTGTATTGGTCAATTTGCTTGTAAGATTAATTACGTCACTAAGTGCCTCTTTAACTAAATCTTTTTGAGAATCGAGTTTTTGAAGATTTTCAACATGATCATCACTTATCCAAGTTACCATTGCTGAATAAAAAGGGGTTGAACGAATGATTTCTAAAATTTGAAATCTTTGTTGTCCCATAGTGATAAGATTACTTCTACCATCTTCAGAAGTTTGATGTTTTATTATTTGGGCACAGCATCCAACTTTAGCCATAGTTTTAGATGTTGTATCCCACTTTATAACCCCAAACATCGAGTCTGTTTCAAGAACAGACTGAAGCATGATCCTATATCTCGATTCGAAAATATGTAAAGGTAATATTTCTTGTGGGAATAGTACTACATCTGGCAAAGGAAACAAAGGTAATTCCCTTACTGAGAGCTCTCCCATTAATACCTCATTTATATTTTACATATTAATCAATTTAAGTTGTTTTCGGGATATTTTAAAGTTTAACTTCTATATCTACTCCACTAGGGAGATCCAACTTCATTAATGCATCAATTGTCTTTGCTGAGGGACTATAAATATCGATTATTCTTCGATGAGTTCTTGTTTCAAAATGCTCTCTAGAATCTTTATCAACATGTGGTGACCTAAGGACACAATAAATTTTTCTTTTTGTAGGCAAAGGTATTGGACCTATTGCTGAAGCAGAAGTGGTATCAGCAGTCTGAATTATTTTATCGCAAGACAAATCTAGCATTCTTCTATCAAATGCTTTTAATCTTATTCTAATTTTTTGTTGTGCAATTGCTGCAGTCATAATTCCAAATTAATTTATAATTTAGGGCCAATGATTAGCAATGACCCTAATTAATTTAAGTATATTAGATGATCGAGGTTAAATTCTTAAAATTCAAAAATATTATTTAAGAATTTTAGAAACAACTCCTGCACCAATAGTACGTCCACCTTCGCGGATTGCGAATCTCATACCTTGTTCGATAGCTACTGGGCAAATTAATTCTCCAGTCATCTTGATTCTATCTCCAGGCATAACCATTTCCACATTAGATCCATCATCAGAGGTAAATGCTGTAATTTGACCTGTCACATCAGTTGTTCTGATATAAAACTGCGGTCTATAACCTGCGAAGAAAGGAGTATGTCTGCCGCCCTCTTCTTTTTTGAGGACATAAACTTCTCCTTCAAATTGTGTATGAGGAGTAATAGATCCTTTTTTAACCAGTACCATTCCTCTTTCAATATCTTCTTTCTGAACACCACGAAGCAGTAAACCAACGTTATCGCCAGCCATTCCTTCATCAAGAAGTTTTCGGAACATCTCAACTCCAGTAACAGTTGTTAATCTTGTATCTCTTATTCCAACAATTTCAACTTCTTCTCCAACCTTAACTTTTCCTCTCTCAATTCTACCAGTAGCTACAGTTCCTCTACCAGTAATTGAGAAAACATCTTCAACTGCCATCAAGAATGGTTTATCAACTTCTCTTTCTGGTTCGGGAATGCTAGCGTCTACTGCTTTCATTAGTTCTTCAATTTTTGATTCCCAAGTAGAATCTCCTTCAAGAGCTTTTAAACCTGAAACTTGAACAATAGGAATATCATCTCCAGGGAAGTCATAACTATCTAATAGTTCTCTTATTTCCATCTCAACAAGTTCGATGATTTCTTCGTCATCGACCATGTCGCATTTGTTCAGAGCTACTACAAGAGCAGGAACCCCAACCTGTTTAGCTAGAAGAATATGCTCTTTGGTCTGCGCCATAGGGCCATCGGTGGCTGCACAAACTAGGATAGCTCCGTCCATTTGAGCAGCTCCTGTGATCATGTTTTTCACATAATCAGCATGTCCAGGACAATCTACATGAGCATAGTGTCTACCTTCAGTTTCATATTCGACATGAGCTGTATTAATAGTAATACCGCGCTCTCTTTCTTCTGGAGCACCGTCAATGTCTCCATAGTCTTGAGCCTGAGCTTGACCTTTTTTTGCTAATACGTTTGTAATAGCAGCAGTAAGTGTTGTTTTCCCATGATCAACATGGCCGATAGTACCTATGTTGACATGTGGTTTGTTTCTTTCGAACTTCTCGCGAGCCATTTTGAATTAAAGAATCGAGGGTTTAAGAGTGTTTTAGTTTAGAGATCAGGAGTTGCCCTGATTCTTGGAAATGATAGCTTCAGCAACATTACGAGGAACTTCCTCATAATTTGCGAACTCCATTGAAAATATACCCCGACCTTGAGTCATTGATCGGAGTTGTGTGGCATAACCGAACATTTCGGCTAGAGGCACTTTGGCCTGTACCTTAGACAATCCATCATCAACAGATTGTCCTTCTACTTGACCTCTTCTAGAAGAGAGATCACCAATTACAGATCCAAGAAAGTCGTCAGGACTTTCGACCTCAACTTTCATCATAGGCTCTAAAAGAACGGGATTGCATTTTTTAACCCCATCTTTAAAAGCCATGGAACCTGCAATTTTAAAGGCCATTTCAGATGAGTCTACATCGTGGAATGAACCATCGACTAGTGTTACTTTTACATCAATGAGTGGATAACCGGCAAGAACGCCAGATTCGCAGGTTTCTTTCATACCGTTAGAAGCAGGACCAATGTACTCTTTTGGGACCGCTCCACCAACAATTTTGTTAACAAATTCAAAACCTTTGCCAACTTCAGCAGGTTCCATCTCAATTATTACGTGACCATATTGACCTTTTCCTCCAGTTTGTCTAGCGTATTTACCTTCACCTTTAGAACTAGATCTAATAGTCTCTCTATAAGAGACCTGAGGAGCTCCAATATTTGCTTCAACCTTGAATTCCCTTAACATTCTGTCAACAAGAATCTCTAGATGTAACTCACCCATACCGGCAATCACAGTTTGATTAGTCTCTGGATCAGTACTTACTCTAAAGGTTGGATCCTCTTCAGATAAAGCAGTTAAAGCTTTTGATAATTTTTCCATATCTCCTTTGGTTTTTGGCTCAACAGCAACAGAGATAACTGGTTCTGGGATAAACAATGTCTCTAAAACTATAGGGTCTTCTGTATTACATAAAGTATCTCCAGTAGTTGTATTTTTAAGACCTAACACAGCGCCTAAATCTCCAGCTCTCAATTCATCAACTTCTTCTCTTTCATCAGCTTTTAGAATTACTAATCTAGAAATTCTCTCCTTAGCATCTTTAGTAGAATTCATAACATAACTTCCCTTTGAAAGAACACCTGAATACATTCTTACAAATGTTAATTTTCCATAAGGATCAGACATCACTTTAAAAGCCAACGCACTGAAAGGGGCATTATCATCTGAAGGTCTAACATCTTCTTTACCACTAGGGAGAACACCTTGTATTGGTTTCACGTCAACAGGAGCAGGCAAGTAATCAACAACTGCGTCCAGTACTAGTTGTACACCTTTGTTCTTGAAAGCTGACCCACACAACACAGGAACCAACCCATGTTTTAAAACTCCTTCCCTTATTCCTTTTTTTAGTTGCTCCTCAGATAACTCTCCTGTTTCAAGAAATATTTCTATTAATTCTTCATCATTTTCTGCAACACTTTCCATCAACTTATTTCTCCACTCAGCAACTTGCCCCTCCATATCAGATGGGATCGATCCTTCTTCAATATCTGTACCTAAATCGTTTTTGTAAAGATAAGCTTTATTAGCAACTAAATCAATAATGCCTGTCAGATCTCCTTCGGCTCCAATAGGCAACTGAATAGGAAGGGCATTTGCCTTAAGCCTATCTTTAATTTGCTTATTAACTTTTAAGAAATCCGCTCCAGTTCTGTCCATTTTATTTACAAAAACCATCCTTGGAACAGAATATCTATCTGCTTGGCGCCATACAGTTTCAGATTGAGGTTGAACTCCCCCTACCGCACAAAAAACAGCAATTACTCCATCTAAGACTCGCATTGATCTTTCAACTTCAATAGTAAAATCAACGTGTCCTGGAGTATCTATAATATTAATTCTGTGATCTTGCCAACTTGTTGATATTGCTGCTGCGGTGATAGTTATTCCTCTTTCTCTTTCTTGATCCATCCAATCTGTTACGGCAGCGCCATCATGAACTTCACCTATCTTGTGAACAACACCTGAATAGAACAAAATTCTTTCGGTAGTTGTTGTCTTCCCTGCGTCAATATGAGCGGCTATACCTATGTTTCTTACTCGTTCTAGGGGAAAGTCGCGTGCCAATTTTAAAACTCCAAATAAAAAAAATTTTTGTTAGTTATAGTTCACACTGAAAGTAAACTTTTATAATAATAAACTACTTAAGTACCTTTTTGACGAAATTAATATCTGTAATGTGCAAAAGCTTTATTCGCTTCAGCCATTTTATGAGTATCTTCTCTTTTTTTGACTGAACTTCCAGTTTCATTTGCTGCATCCATCAATTCACCAGCTAGTTTTTGAGACATACTTTTACCATTTCTTGCACGAGAGAACGTAACAAGCCATCTTAATGCCATTGCTGTGCCTCTTTCTTGACGAACTTCCATCGGTACTTGATATGTAGCTCCTCCGACTCTTCTAGCCCTAACCTCTACAAGAGGAGTAGCATTTTTGACAGCTGTTTCAAATAATTCCACAGGGTTACCACCAGTTCTTTCGCTTATTAATGAAAAAGCATCTGACAAAATCTTTTGTGCAGTTGATTTTTTACCATGTTTCATCAACCTAGAAATCATCATTGAGGCTAGACGGCTATTAAATTGAGGGTCTGGAAGAACTGGTCTTTTTACTGCTGCATTGCGACGTGACATGTTTTTTAAAAGTGATGTTTACAAATTAATCTTTTGGGGCTTTTGCTCCGTACTTAGATCTGGATTGACGTCTATCTTTGACTCCAGCAGTATCTAAAGTTCCTCTTATTATATGATATCTAACTCCAGGTAAATCTTTGACTCTACCACCCCTTAAAAGAACTACAGAGTGTTCTTGCAAATTATGACCAATTCCAGGGATATAAGCCGTAACTTCGAAACCAGAAGTTAATCTTACCCTCGCAACTTTTCTTAGAGCTGAATTAGGTTTTTTGGGTGTTGATGTATAAACTCTTGTACATACCCCTCTTCTCTCAGGGCAAGCTTTTAAGGCTGGAGATTTTGTTTTTCTAGTCAGACGTTTTCTTTCTGAGCCTATTAATTGTGATATTGTGGGCATCTAAAATATTTAGATAGATAAAGATTCACCTATCATAACCTTTTACGAGCACCAACTAAAAGTTTTTAACCATATTTTTTTAAAAATTTGTGAAATTAAAATTCTTTGGTAAATATTCATTATCTTTAGTTTTATTTTGATATTTATTTTTATAATGAAAATAAATAACTAAATAGAATTAAATAATCTATGAGAGAGAGTATCAAAAGAATCGACGAGCCATATCATGATAGTTATTCCCCAAATGGAATAATTGGGGAAAAAGATGCGTGTGGAGTTGGTTTCATAGCAAATGTTAAAGGTATAGAAAGCAACTGGATCCTTAAACAATCACTGAAGGGACTTAATTGCATGGAGCATAGAGGAGGTTGTGGTGGAGATAGTGACTCAGGAGATGGAGCAGGCATTTTATGTTCAATACCATGGCAATACCTAGAAGAAGAATTGAATCTAAAAAAGAAAGAAAACTTTAATAGAGGTTTAGGTATGGTTTTTATGCCTAATAAAAAAGATAAAATTGAAGAATGTAAATCAATATGTGATCAGGAAGCAGAAAAATTAAGAGTCAGCAATACAATTTGGAGAACAGTGCCTGTAAATAATGAAACCTTAGGTCCTTTAGCTAAGGCAAATGCTCCATTTATCTGTCAGTGGATTTTATATGTAGATAAAAAAGATCATCAAGATATTGAGAGGCTTTTATTCCAATTAAGGAAAAGAATTGAAAAAAAAATAAGAGAAAATTTTAAAAACCATGTTGGGGATTGTGAATTTTATTTTGCCTCATTAAGTTCTCAAACAGTTGTTTATAAAGGTATGGTTCGTTCTGAAATATTATCTGAGTTTTATAAAGATTTAAAAGAAGAGACTTTTAGAGTCTCATTTTCTGTTTATCATCGGAGATTTAGTACTAATACACTTCCAAAATGGCCTTTAGCTCAGCCCATGAGATTTTTAGGTCATAATGGTGAAATAAATACTCTCTTAGGAAATATTAACTGGGCTAAGGCTTCAGAAAAACATTTAGATGATTTTTGGGGAGATTTATCTAATGAAATCAAGCCGATTGTAGATGTAAATAAAAGCGATTCATCAAATCTTGATGCAACCCTTGAAATTAATATTCGCTCAGGCCAACCAATAACTGATTCATTATTGAAACTTGTTCCTGAAGCATTTAGAGATCAACCAGAACTAGAACAAAGGGATGACATTAAAGCATTTTATGAGTATTCTGCGAGCCTACAAGAAGCTTGGGATGGACCTGCCCTCCTTGTATTTACAGATGGAAATTTTGTAGGAGCAACGCTTGATAGAAATGGTCTAAGACCAGCAAGATATTCAATAACAAATGATGGTTTTGTAATAATGGGTTCCGAAACAGGAGTAGTAGAACTTGAAGAGGAAACAGTAATAGAGAAAGGTCGATTAGGACCGGGACAAATGTTGGCAGTTGATTTTCATCAACATAGAATACTGAGAAATTGGGAGGTAAAATCTGAAGCAGCTCAAAGGCATGATTATAAACATCTCCTTAGTAAAAGAACTATAAAAATAGAAAATAATAAATGGTTTAAAGACTGCAAACTAAAAGACCTTGAGTTATTACAACAACAAACTGCATATGGTTTTTCAGCGGAAGATAATGATCTTATCTTAGATTCCATGGCTTCATTAGCTAAAGAGCCTACTTACTGTATGGGCGACGACATCCCACTAGCAGTGCTTTCATCAAAGCCACATATTTTGTATGACTATTTTAAGCAAAGATTTGCGCAAGTTACTAATCCTCCTATTGACCCTTTAAGAGAAAAACTGGTAATGAGTTTAGAGATGCATCTTGGAGAAAGATGTACACCATTTGAGATTAAAGATCCTAAACCTTTTATCCATTTAAAAAGTCCAATTCTCAATGAGGAAGAACTCATTTCCATTAAAAAATCAAAAATTAAATCTCAAACAATTTCAAGTTTGTTTAATATTGAGGAAGGTATTACAGGCTTAGAGAACCAATTAAAAGCAATTTGTAAACAGAGTGAGCTTTCTATAAAAGAAGGTTGCTCTTTAATTATTATTTCTGATAAAGGAATTAATCCTAAAAAGACTTTTATTCCTCCCTTACTTGCTGTTGGAGCTATTCATCATTATCTTCTGAAAAAAGAAATCAGGCTAAAAGCTTCGTTAATAATTGAGACAGGTCAATGTTGGAGCACACATCACTTAGCTTGTTTGATTGGTTATGGTGCAAGCGCAGTTTGCCCTTGGTTGACATTTGAAGCAGGAAGACATTGGTTAAAACATCCAAAAACTCAAAAACTTATAGATAGTAAAAAGATCAATTCGTTATCAATAACTGATGTTCAAGCAAATATTAAAAAAGCTTTAGAAGACGGTCTGAGAAAAATTCTTTCTAAAATAGGCATCTCACTTTTGTCTAGTTACCATGGAGCACAAATTTTTGAAGCCGTTGGCCTTGGTTCTGACTTAATAACAATTGCTTTTGATGGGACAACAAGCCGAATTGCTGGCATAACACTAAAAGAGTTAACTAATGAAACGCTTTCAATTCATACGAAAGCCTACCCAGAGATAGATTTAAAAAAATTAGAATTCTTAGGATTTGTACAATTTAGAAATAATGGAGAATATCACTCTAATAATCCTGAGATGTCCAAGGTTTTACATTCGGCTGTAAAACAAGGACCTGGATATGATCATTTTGAAACTTACAAAAAACTAATTAGTAATAGGCCTTCCACATCTTTAAGAGATTTACTAACAATAAGTTCAAAAAGAAAAAGCATTCCTCTAGAGGAAGTGGAAAGCGTCGAATCAATTTGCAAAAGGTTTTGCACTGGAGGAATGAGTTTGGGTGCATTATCAAGAGAAGCGCATGAAGTTTTAGCAGTTGCAATGAATAGAATTGGTGGGAAAAGTAATAGTGGCGAAGGGGGAGAAGATCCAGCTCGATTTAATGTTTTAAATGATATTGATGAAAATAATCAATCAGCGACATTGCCATTTATAAAAGGTCTGGAAAATGGAGATACCGCATGCTCAGCTATTAAACAAATAGCATCAGGAAGATTTGGAGTTACACCTGAATATCTGCGAAGTGGTAAACAACTAGAAATTAAAATGGCTCAAGGTGCAAAACCTGGCGAAGGGGGACAGTTGCCTGGTCCAAAAGTTGATTCTTACATTGCAAAACTAAGAAATAGTAAACCAGGAGTAGCCCTTATATCTCCTCCACCTCATCACGATATTTATTCAATTGAAGATTTAGCTCAACTAATTCACGACTTACACCAAGTCCATCCAAAAGCTAAGGTCAGCGTTAAACTTGTTTCTGAAATTGGTATCGGCACTATTGCTGCTGGAGTAAGCAAAGCTAATGCAGATGTAATTCAAATTTCAGGCCATGACGGAGGAACAGGTGCTTCACCTCTAAGTTCTATTAAGCATGCAGGTTTACCTTGGGAACTAGGTGTCGCTGAGGTTCATAAATCTCTACTAGAAAATAACTTACGTGAAAGAGTAATTTTGAGAACTGATGGAGGTCTTAAAACTGGCTGGGATGTAGTTATTGCAGCTTTACTAGGTGCTGAAGAATATGGATTCGGTTCTGTAGCGATGATTGCGGAAGGATGCATAATGGCTAGGGTTTGTCATACAAACAAGTGTCCTGTTGGGGTTGCTACTCAAAAAGAAGAATTACGAAAAAGATTTAAAGGGATTCCCGAAAATGTAGTCAATTTTTTCTTATATATTGCTGAAGAAGTAAGACAGATAATGAGTAGTATAGGTGTTTCTAATATGGAAGAACTGATTGGCAATCAAGAATTTCTTTCTACAAGAAATATCGGCCTTCCAAAAACTTCCAATATTGATCTTTCTTCTTTAGTAAATAATGAATCCTCGACCGAGGATAGATCATGGTTAAAACATTCAAACAATGCACATAGTAATGGTTATGTATTAGAAGACGATTTTTTGTCAGATACTGAGTTCATAGATTCCATTAAAAATCACGAAAAATTAATCAAAGAAATTGAGATAAAAAATACAGACAGAAGTGTTTGTGCGAAAATATCAGGCGAAATTGCAGAACTTCATGGAAACACAGGCTTCAATGGAGAACTCAACTTAAATTTCAAAGGATATGCAGGACAGAGCTTTGGTGCTTTTTTATTGAAGGGAATGAATGTTCAATTAATCGGAGAAGCTAATGATTATGTTTGTAAAGGAATGAATGGAGGAATACTCACAATAATTCCACCAAAAATAGATGAAATCTCCTCCGGACAAGTCATCTTAGGAAATACTTGCCTTTATGGAGCAACAGGTGGGAAATTATTTGCATTAGGAAAATCAGGAGAAAGATTTGCAGTAAGAAATAGTGGTGCTGTGGCAGTAACAGAGGGAGCAGGTGATCATTGTTGTGAATACATGACTGGTGGGAAAGTAGTTATTCTAGGTTCCACAGGAAGGAATATTGGTGCAGGCATGACTGGTGGAATAGCTTTTATACTCGATGAGAATAACGATTTAATTAATAAAGTTAATAAGGAAATAGTTAGCATTCACAAAATAACTTCATCAAAGCAGGAAGATATCTTATTGGAAATTATTAGAGAATATCGAGCAAAAACAAATAGCTTAAAGGCTTCCAAAATAATTGAAAATTGGTCTTATTTCAAGAGCACTTTCAAATTAATAGTTCCCCCAAGCGAAGAAGAGATGCTTGGCATAAAGAGAATGTAGATGCCTTTCTTTGTAAAAACTGAAATCATAAAAAAAGAATACTTAATTAATAATGATTTAAAACGAAAAATAATTAACGAACATATTGATTGGATCAAAAAATTAAAAAAAGAGGGAATTAATATAAAAAGTGGTTTTTTAGTAGATGAGTTAAAGAAGCCAGGTTACGGCGGATTACTTATTCTTGAGATGAATAATTATAAAAATGCACTAAAAATCATTAAGAAAGATCCAATGATTAAAAATGATCTAGTTGAATGGAAATTAAATGAGTGGGTAGATTCAAATAAATGAAAATGCCTACCTTGGATACTTTTTCATAAGCTTTTGAATCTCTTCAGCATGGTAACTGCTTCGAGTTAAAGGAGAACTAACTACTTGCATAAAGTCCAAATCTTTTTCCCCGAAAACTTTAAAATAATTAAATTTTGTGGGACTCACAAATCTTTGAACAGGTAAATGATTAGGGCCAGGAGATAAATATTGGCCAATAGTAACAATATCAACGAAATTTCTTTTTAAATCCTCAAGAAGACTTAAGACCTCCTCATCTTTTTCCCCTAAACCAAGCATAAAACCTGACTTTGTATAAACTTTGGGAGAATAGTCTCTGGTTCTTTTAAGTAACTCAAGAGTTCTCTTATAATTACCCTGAGGTCTTACTTTTTTATATAGCGAAGACACAGTCTCAATATTATGATTTAAAACGTTTGGATTTGAATCAAGAACTTTTTCAAGCGCTTTCCAGTTCCCACAAAAATCAGGAATTAAAAGCTCAATAGTAGTTTCAGGAGACTTTTTTCTTACTTGATTAACACATTCAAAAAATTGAGATGCACCACCATCCTCAAGATCATCTCTATTAACTGATGTAACTACAACATGTTTAAGCTTCATTCTATAAACTGCTTCAGCTAGACGATATGGTTCTGTTGGATCTAATTCTCTTTTAGATCTATCAAAATCAATATCGCAATATGGACATGCTCTAGTACAGCCAGGTCCCATTATTAGGAAAGTGGCAGTTCCACTAGCAAAACATTCACCAATATTTGGACAGCTTGCTTCTTGACATACTGTATTTAGATTTAAATCATTTAACAAATTTGCAGTATTGCCAATCCTCTCAACTTGAGGAGCTTTTACTCTTAACCATTCAGGTTTTGAAATTAAACTATTAGGATTATTAGTCAAATTAATTGTTTCTGGCCTGTAATATTATTTTACTAAAAACAATTTGAATTAACTATTAATCATTTCAAAAATGAAGCCTATTCAATAGAAGTTAAAAAATAGATGAATTTAACAAGTCTATCGATAATTTTAAAAATCCTAATTCAAGTTACTACATAAATAATGTTTTGTTTCAGCAACTATAATTAAAACAGAATCAAGAATGTTGTTTTAATTACAGATATCAGAACGTTTTAGTCACATAGTAAATAAATAATTATGCTGCAATAATTGATTTTTTTTGTACTAATAAGTGTTTTTTTACTTATTTAATGATACAGTAAAAAATATACGTAATAAAACTTTGACTTTTAAATTTAAAAGAAAACGTCTTTTACTATCTGAAAAAAATAAAAACTCTAAAGCAATAGGTTATGCTAGAGCTACCGATAATGAATATGAATATTTAGAAGAGCAAATCAAATCCTTAAAGAAAGAGGGTTGCAGTTTAATTTTCTCTGAATTTATAAGTTTAGATGAAGAAGTCAAACCCCAACTAAATAAAGCTGTAAATTGCTTATCTAAAGGCGATCAATTAATAATAACTCAGCTTGATCGAGCATTTAAAAATAAAAAAGAATGTTTGAGGACAATAAATAAACTCATTAATAAGGATATTAAATTACGAACTTTGACTGGTTTTTTTGCAGCTAATGAATCCTGTAAAACAAATTCTTCAATTTATAAGATTTTATATGAATTAGATAAATTAGAAGAAAAAAGTTTAGGTGAAAGAAAAAAAGAACAGCTATTACGCAGAAAATTATCTGGAAATAATCTCGGAGGAAGGCCCAAAATAAGTCCTTTAAAAGAATCTTTAGTAATCAGATTGCGTAATGAGGGATATTCATATCGATCAATCAGATCACAAACGGGAATTGCATTGTCAACAATAAGAAGAGTGATTTTGGAGGGAGAATTCAAATAAAATGAAGAAGAAAGAAATTGAAAATTTAATTAAAGAAAATTTTAAAGATACAGCATTGCGTATTTATGAATTAGATAATGAAGATAGAAAAAGTTTGTTAGCAGAATATAGAGAATGGATTATGAATGATTTAAATTTTGAAGAAGTAATGATGTTACCTTATGAAGCCTATAGTGATAGATTAGATTCTAATTTCTTAGACGATTTACTTTAAACCTCAATAGTATATCTCTTGTTAAATTCAAATACTTCTTTGGCTATTAATGGTAACAAGGAAGTATCTTTGGAATATTTTTCTCCATTACAAAAAACAACTAATAAAGTGTGTAGAGATTGACCATTAGTCCACCAAGCTGAATCATGTCTAACTTCTGACATTAAACCTGCTTTACTCCAAAGATTAATGCTTTCAGGTAAACCTTCACCCAAAAAACCATCTATTTGATTAAGAGAATCGTTTTTAAGAACAACTTTATTTAAATTTCTTTTTAAAAAACCTCGTAAATTTAAGTCATTTTTTTGATAATCAATATGAATCATAATTTCCTCCAAAATCCTTGCAGCTGAATCAGAATTCATAGAGTTTCTATTTTTATTATCATGTCCATAAAATTCTTTTTCACGACCAAATGGTCCATCATCCCAGGTCTTCTGGCAGCAATTTATACCAATCAATTCCTCCCAATGTAAATCATGTAGCCAATCGTTTATTATACTTCTTTGATATTTCCAATTTTCCCATAATTCTCCTTCAATACAAGGTCCGCTTGTTGTTCCAGTCAGTAAATCAATTAAGAAGCTTGTTGCATTATTACTTGAGAAATACAACATTTTCCTTACTGCATCAATAATTTCATCTGATAATAATAAACTTCCTTTTTTAATCCAATAATATGCAGCGAGGCCATAAACCAACTTGACTATACTTGCAGGGTAAACCATTTTTCTATTATTAATACCAGCTCCAAAACCTTTAAATACACTTTTATCTTCACTTTTATAATTAATCCAAGTTATGGAAATATCTTCTCTTGAAAAATCTTTATTATAAGAGGATGCTTTCCCTAAAATATAATTTAAGGCTAGACCCATCTCTTCACTTATGTAGTAAAAGGACATTGTATGGAAAATTGTAAAAATCCTATCTCACTATTTAAACAAACTAATTTTTCAAAAACTATTTGGTGGAAATTAAAAGTTAATATTTCTGGATATCAAAATGAAAGAGAAGATAAGTTAGTAACTGAAATATTTAAAAATAGAATTTTTAGGTTAATTTATCCAAATATTTATCAACATGCCCATAAATTTTCAAGAATTCTAGTTCAACTTTATGAAGATGGTTACGTCTGTTGGATAAATTTAGATGGATTGATTATTGAGAAATACGAATTAGAAAAAACTGAGATTTTAAAAAATGAACACTTCTTTATAAAAGATAAAGTTGCCTCAATTTTGAAATGGATAGAGGATCAAGCAGAGTTAACTAATGAATACCTTTGGGGAGGCACATTGGGACCCAATTTTGATTGTTCCGGGTTAATTCAGACTGCTTTTTTAAAGCATCGTATTCATCTACCACGAGACTCTTATCAAATAAAAAGTTTTTGTAAGCACCTTTTTTATTTCAAAGAATCTTATGCAGCTCTACAGCCAGGAGATCTTTTATTTTTTGGGAATAAAAAAAATTGTGATCATGTTGGAATCTACAAAGGTGATGGACTGTATTACCATTGTTCTGGAAAGGATTTTGGCAGAAATGGAATAGGATTAGACACCTTAAAAAATTCCAATGACAAAATCTCATTGCATTATAAATCTAAACTAATTTCGGCAGGTAGAGTAATAAGGAATTACAGATGGGATAGAACGATACGTTAGTAAATTGGGGTAACTCTGCAATTTAAAAATAAACTTATAAATATTGCTTTTTTTATTTAGGATTAACCGGCAGTCCAAATATTTTTAATGATTGGCATTATGGTATCTAAGTGTAATGTCCCAACAAGTAGCCAAGCAAAAACAGCTCCTCCACAGCCTCCTAACCAAAATCCACTTGTAAAATCAGCCCAACCAGCTCTTGTAAATAAATCTTTTGGTGGATTATTAACAGTAGCGTCTGGAGGTTGAACATTAGGTGCTTTGCCAGGAGCATTATAAAGAACTAAAAGTGCAGTCAAAATATGCACAGCTCCAATTGCGGCTAGAAGACCGGCCGTTAGGGCAAATTCAGAATTTCTTAAAGGACCAGTCATAGTGAAAGGACCATATAAGAGATATCCAAAAGCAGCTCCAGTTTCTAAACCTCTAAAATTTGGAGAAATACCTTCTCTATAAAAAGGCAAATTATTAATAAAGGCTTTTGTAAAATAGCCACTATTAACTGGAGTAGCTAAATTCCCAACACATGGATCAGTAACTGTTTTTACTGCCCATTGTTCTGCAACACCAATATCATTTGGTTGCACAGAATTATCTATGTATTTTTCATCAAACTTGATTGAACTTGTTGATTCTGAGAATGATTTTTGAAAGTCGCTCATTTTTTTAATAATTTAGTGATTAATAATTTATTCAGTTGCTGTAATAAATCTTCCAATTAATACAATAAAAACAGCAGGCATGGCTATACCAATTAATGGAACAAAAATTGAAGGTAGAAGACTTGGCAAATCAGATGGCATAGTTATTTTAAACATCTTTGAATACTTTAGTATTTATCTGAGAAATAGTGTTAATTTTATTACTGGATGATATAAAAATTATTAACTTTTTACATGTTAAATTTTTTCGCAATATTACTTATTTCTTTAATAGGATTATTAATTCTAATTTTAAAAAAAAGAAAATTTGAAAATGTAATTGCTTTGAGCAATTTCTACTCTAAAAAATTAAAAAAAACTAAAAAAAATAATAATAAATTTATACCTAATAAAAAAAGTTTTCCTTACAAGCATGAAGAAAAAAAATACTCATCATTTTATAAAAATTCTCAAAGAGATAAAATGTTTAGTCTTTTCAAGGGTAATACAGAATGTAAAATAAAAGCATTAAAAATTGCGGAAGAATTGGCTGATAAATCAACTTTACCAATTTTAAGAAAAGGTTTAAGAGATATTTCTCCTGAAGTTGTTGAAATTTCAGCTTTATTAATAAGAGAATTCAAGTAAAAATTCAATCTTGATTGGTACTACTTATTGACCTGATTCTATAAATTGGACGACTTTGACTTTCATGATATGTCCTAATTAAAAGTTCGCTCAATAATCCAAAGCTAAATAATTGAACCCCTGCAATTCCCAATATTAATGCGAACATTAGCAACGGACGATTTCCAATATCCTCACCAATTATTTTTAAAACTATCAAATAAGAACTCATTGCAAGGCTAATCAAAATACTTATAATTCCAACAAAACCAAATCCATACATTGGTCTTGTTAAAAATTTAGTTATAAACCAAACAGTTAGTAAATCCATTAAAACTCTAAAAGTTCTATCGATTCCATATTTACTAGATCCATATTGCCTGCTTCTATGATTGACTTTAATTTCTTTGATTCTTGCACCTTCAATATTTGCTAAAACTGGCAAAAACCTGTGAAGTTCACCATACAACTTAATATCATCTATTATTTCCTTCTTAAAAGCTTTTAATGAGCATCCATAGTCATGCAACTTCAAACCTGTTACGTGAGCTATTAATTTATTCGCTATTTTTGATGGTATCTTTCTATTGATTAATTTATCTTTTCTATCAAACCTCCATCCGCAAATCAAGTCATAACCATTATTAATTTCTGAAATTAATTTAGGAATATCATTTGGATCATTCTGTAAATCACCATCCAAAGTAATGACAATATCGCCTTTAGAATTATCAAAACCTGCTGACATTGCAGCAGTTTGCCCATAATTTTTGCGAAGAGAAATTACTGACAATTCTTTAATTTTAAGAGTTAGTTGCTTTAATACTTGAAGAGTATTGTCTTTAGAACCATCATTTACAACAATCAATTCGAAATTAAATTTATTAGATACCATTACACTTATAACTTCATCCAATAAAAAACCAATACTCTCAGTTTCATTGAAAACAGGGATGATAATAGAAATTAATTGATTTATATCTGACATTTATATTTGATAATAATTATATAATTTTAACTTAATTTAGAACATTAAAATTAAACAAAAAAAAATCACCACAATTGTGGTGATTTAAATTATTTAAAGGAAATTTTAGCCAAACTTTCCTGAAGTTGATGCAATTACAAATGCACCGAATGTCAGAATATTTCCAATAGTGAAATGTGCTAATCCGACTAATCTAGCTTGTACAATTGAAAGAGCAACTGGCTTATCTCTCCAGCCAACAAGGTTTGCTATCGGAGTACGCTGATGTGCCCAAACTAATGTTTCAATTAATTCTTGCCAGTAACCACGCCATGATATTAGGAACATGAAACCAGTAGCCCAAACTAAGTGACCGAATAGGAACATCCAAGCCCAAGGAGATAAAGAATTTACTCCAAATGGATTATATCCGTTAATAAGTTGAGCAGAGTTTAACCAGAGATAATCTCTGAACCAACCCATTAGATAAGTTCCTGATTCATTAAATTGTGCTACGTTACCCTGCCATATTGCTAGGTGTTTCCAATGCCAGTAGAAAGTTACCCATGCTAGTAGATTTAATGCCCAGAACATAGCTAAGTACATAGCATCCCAAGATGAACTATCACAAGTGCCTCCACGTCCAGGTCCATCACAAGGGAATGCATAACCTAAATCTTTCTTATCAGGGATTAATTTTGTTCCTCTAGCATCAAGTGCACCTTTGATAAGGATTAAAGCGGTTGTATGAAGACCTAAAGCGATAGCGTGATGAACTAAGAAATCTGCTGGACCGATAGGTAAGAAAGCACTTAATGCATCTTGTCTGTTGATAAGATCCATCCAATAATGATTACCTGGTAATGAGTTAGCAGCTAGACTTGCTGAGCTAGTAGGATCAGAAAGTAAAGCATTAAAGCCATACATCATCTTACCTTGGGCAGCTTGAACGAATTGAGCAAATACTGGCTCAATTAGAATTTGCTTTTCAGGATTTCCAAAAGCTACAACAACATCGTTATGAACATAAATTCCAAGAGTATGGAATCCGAGCAACATTGTTACCCAACTAAGGTGACTTATCAAAGCTTCCTTTGTTCCAAGAACTCTTGCTAAAACATTATCTTTATTTAATTCAGGATCATAATCTCTCACAAAGAAAATAGCTCCGTGTGCAAAAGCACCAACCATCAAGAACATTGCTATGTACTGATGATGACTATATAAAGCAGATTGTGTTGTATAGTCCCTAGCAATAAAAGCGTAAGAAGGAAGTGCACCCATATGTTGCGCTACAAGAGAAGTTGCTACTCCAAGTGATGCTAAAGCTAGTCCAAGTTGGAAATGTAATGAGTTATTTACAGTTTCATATATTCCATCATGATTTATTCCGAAACTACCTTTATGAGGATCATTAGGGTGTCTAGTATTATGAGCTTCTGTAATCTCTTTTAGGCTATGGCCTATGCCAAAAGTATTTCTATACATATGGCCAGCAATTACAAAAACTGTTCCAATCGCAATATGGTGATGAGCAATATCAGTAAGCCATAATGCCTCACTTTGAGGATGTAGACCACCTAAGAAAGTAAAGATTGCCGTTCCAGCTCCCTCGGCTGTTCCAAATACTTGATCTAATGAATCAGGATTTTGAGCATATGCTCCCCAGTTTAAAGTAAAGAACGGAGCTAATCCTGCTGGGTGTGGTAGCACTGTTAACCAATTATCCCAGCCTACATGTTGTCCTCTTGATTCAGGTATAGCAACATGAACCAAATGACCTGTCCAAGCGATACTACTAAAACCAAATAAGACAGCTAAATGATGATTTAATCTTGACTCTGCATTTTTAAACCAAGCTAGAGAAGGTCTGAATTTTGGCTGTAAATGTAGCCAACCTGCGAATAAAGTCCAACAAGCCAAAATACTCATAAATATTGAAGCTTGGAAAAGTTGCTCATTAGTTCTCATTCCAATTGTGTACCACCAATGATAGAGACCTGAGTAAGCTATGTTTACTGGACCACTAGCTCCAGCTTGTGTCATTGCCTCTGTGATACCAGATCCAAAATGTGGATCCCAAATAGCATGAGCAATAGGACGAACGTGGGTTGGATCAAGTACAAATTGCTCGAAGTTACCTTGCCAAGCAATATGAAACAAGTTACCAGCTACCCAAAGGGCGATTATTGCTAGATGACCAAAATGTGTAGAGAAAAGCTTCTGATAAAGCTTTTCTTCGGTCATACCATCATGACTTTCAAAGTCGTGAGCGGTAGCTATTCCGTACCATATTCGTCGGGTTGTAGGGTCCTGAGCTAGACCCTGGTTAAATGATGGAAATTTTGTTGCCATTGAATTAAAAAGGTGAAGTTCAGGTAATTAGCCCAGGCCGAAAAGGCGAGCGTGGAAGAAAGCCCATGTGGTAGCAATACCACCGACAAGGAAGTGTGTTACACCTACTGCTCTACCCTGAGTAATAGATAAAGCTCTTGGTTGAATAGTTGGAGCAACTTTAAGTTTGTTGTGTGCCCAAACAATTGATTCGAATAATTCTTGCCAATATCCCCGTCCACTAAAGAGGAACATTAAACTAAATGCCCATATGAAGTGAGCTCCTAAGAACATCAAACCGTACATGCTTATGGATTGACCATAACTTGTTAATACTTGAGAAGCTTGCGCCCAAAGGAAATCTCTTAACCAACCATTAATAGTAATGGAACTTTGTGCGAAGTTACCACCAGTAAGTCCCCAAACATCACTCTGCATTTTCCAAGAGAAGTGGAAAATAACTATTGATAAACAGTTATACATCCAGAAAAGAGCTAAGAACACGTGGTCCCATGAAGAAACCTGACATGTACCACCTCTTCCAGGACCATCACAAGGGAATCTAAATCCTAAAGACGCTTTATCAGGGATCAACCTTGAACTTCTTGCATAAAGTACTCCTTTGAGAAGTATTAAAACAGTTACGTGAATTTGGAAAGCATGAATATGATGAATCATTAAATCAGCTGTTCCTAATGGAATTGGGGCTATAGCAACCTTTCCACCCACTTCTACTAAACTTCCATTAAAAACTTCACTTAAAGCTTTGTGAGGTAAAGCTTCTGCAGTACCTGCTAAAAGAGAAGTTCCAACCGCAGATGCTTGAATACTCTGTACCCATTGAGCAAAAATTGGCTGAAGTTGGATTGCAGAATCACTAAACATATCTTGGGGTCTACCCAAAGCTCTCATAGTATCGTTGTGAATATAGAGTCCAAAACTATGAAATCCTAACCACATACATACCCAGTTCAAGTGACTGATTAAAGCATCTCTAGCTTTAAGTATTCTGTCTAATACATTATCAATATGTTTTGCTGGATCGTAATCTCTGACCATTGCAATTCCAGCATGCGCCCCTGCACCTACTATGAATAATCCACCTATCCACATGTGATGAGTAAATAATCCAAGAACTGTCATGTAGTCAGTAGCTATATATGGATATGGAGGCATCGCATACATGTGATGAGATACAAGTATGCTTATTGATCCAAGCATTGCCAAGTTTACCGCAAGCTGGGCATGTCTACTTTCTGCCATGAACTCAAAAAGACCTTGATGCCCTTTAGGAGCAGGGAATAATATTGGGTCTCCTTGCTGTGAATCTAATATTTCTTTCATACTATGACCAATACCATAATTGGTTCTATACATATGACCACCAATGATTGCTATTACACCAAAAGCTAAATGATGATGTGAAACATCAGTCATCCATAAGCTTCCTGTAACAGGGTTAAGTCCACCTTTGAAAGTAAGGAAGTCTGAGAAAGCTAACCAGTTTAAACTAAAGAAATTACCTGTACCACTTGCTAATCCTGGAAATATCTGACCGATAATTTGTGGATCACAGAGTTGATGCGGCATAGGCATATCTGCAATAGTTGCTATTTCTTTACCATTGATGATTAAAGGAGAGCCTGCATCAATTGCGTCTAAGAGAGCTGCTGTAGGAGCTCCAATATGAATACAATGTCCAGCCCATGCTAAAGATCCTAGTCCTACTAAACCAGCTATGTGATGGTTAAGCATAGACTCAATATCTTGGAACCACTCCATTTTTGGAGCTGCTTTGTGATAATGAAAAATTCCCGCATGAAGCATAAGTGCAGCCATTACTACAGCACCTATTGCTAATGCCATCAGTTCACTCTCGTTAGTAATTCCCCATGCTCTCCACATGTGGAATATTCCTGAACTGATTTGAATACCATTGTAGTTAGCACCAAGATCAGCATTAAGCATTTCTTGACCAACAATTGCCCAAACTTGCTGAGCACCTGGTTTGACATGAGTTGGATCAGCTAACCAACCTGAATAATTAGAAAACCTTGCTCCATGGAAAAATGCAGCACTCATCCATATAAAGATGACTGCAAGGTGTCCAAAATGAGCTGAAAAGATTTTTCTTGTTGCTTCTTCAGCATCGCCTGTATGCACATCAAAATCATGTGCATCTGCATGCAAATTCCAGATCCATGTTGTAGTTTTTGGACCCTTAGATAATTTAGTTGACCAGAAACCTGGCTTATCTAATTTGGCAAAATCAATGGGTCTTGGATCGGCCTTAACAGGATCCTCCAAAACTTTTTTGTTTTTTTCTCCACTTTCTGGTGGGCTGATGGTCATCTAGCACCTCGAAAATAATTGACATTAAAGCCGACTGATCGGATCTTGAACTTATTTTTAATGATAATGTTCAAGAAAACGAAACCTCCGTAACTTTAAATATTCGTTTCAAAAATAATAAGGCAAAGATTCTTTCGTTATGCATTAACGTAACAAATGTTCTAATGATTGTTACTATATGAATATTTTGTTAAATTTTATTCTATGACTAGATTATGAGTATTTTTACTCAAATTTTATATAAATTTCTTAAATTTTTTTTTATATTTCAAAGAAAATTTTTTAAATCCAGCGACAGGATATAATTTCAACGTAACTATCAATAGTTTCTGATTTGAAAGGAATTGCAATAGGTCTATCTAATAATTCAAAAGAAATTTTAAAAAGGCTTAAAAAAACCGAATTTGTAAAAGATATTTATATTGCAGGTTCTTCAAAAGATTATGGGAAGGAAAATGAACTTATTCAAGTACAAAAACCTAGAGAAATCTTACTTAAAAAATGGCCGGAAATAGATTTAATAATTTTTATAGGCTCAATTGCTGCATCAATACGCATAATAAATTCTTTTTTAACATCTAAAGATCAAGATCCAGGTGTAATCGTTATAGATAACAAATGTTCCAAGATAGTTCCTTTAATTGGCTTACATCAGTCAAATACGCAAAATATTGCATGTCAAATTGCAAATTTATTTGGTGGTGAAGTAATAGAGACTAATAATTCTAATGATCAAAGCTTATTAAATCTTGATGCATTTGGGAATCAATGGGGTTGGAAAAGATCTGGCAATATAAAGGATTGGTCAAAACTAGTAATTAAACAAGCTAAGAACGAAGAAATATATTGCAAACAATTATCTGGTAATGGCTTATGGAAAACTTCTGAATCAGGGGAAATTATTAATCAAATAAATGGAAAAGAAATTGAAAAACCAAATTCAACATTTCATGTGAGTATATTCAAAAATAATCAAAGAAATTGGCATCCTCCCGTATTATGGATTGGTATTGGATGTGAAAGGAATACAAGCAAAGAATTAATAGCAAATTCTTTAAATAATTTTTTGGAGTCAGGAAATTTATCACAGCAATCAATTGCGGGATTTGCGACTATTGATATTAAAAAAGATGAGAAAGGAATTATAGAACTTTCTGAAGAAAAAAACTTGCCTATAAAGTTTTTTAGTAAAGAAGATCTTTCAACAATAATTGTTCCAAATCCATCAAATGTCGTACAAAAGGAAATTGGCACACCTTCTGTAGCAGAAGCCTCTTGCTTACTAGCAGCAGGAGAAGAATCAAAATTATTAGAAGAAAAAAGAATTTTTAAAAATCAATCTGGGGCAGTAACTATCGCTGTAGCAGAATCAAAAAATCAGTATAATCCAACCCATGGCGAAATACATATTATTGGAAGTGGGCCTGGTGATATCTCCTTCCTAACTAGTAATGCAAAAAAAGCACTTTCAAGATGTACTGTTTGGATCGGATATAAAATGTATTTAGATTTAATTAAGCCCTTAAAAAGGAGTGACCAAGTTTTAATTGAAAGTAAACTTACTGAAGAACAAGAGAGATGCAGTAAAGCAATTAAACTAGCCGAGGAAGGAATAAAAGTGGCTTTAATTTCTTCAGGGGAATCTGGATTTTATGGCATGGCTGGTTTACTTTTAGAATTGCTACAAAAAATAAAAAAAGAATATAGACCTTACTTTGAAGTTCATCCAGGTATAAGTAGTGTTCAATTAGCTGCTGCGATTAGTGGAGCACCACTAATGAATGACTTTTGTTCAATAAGTTTAAGCGATAAATTAACTCCATGGTCTTTAATAGAAAAAAGAATTGAAGGAGCTCTATTGGGTGACTTTGTAATAGCTTTATTTAATCCTCAATCCATTGAAAGAAATTGGCAGTTAAGAAGTGTGATAGATAGATGTTTAAAATCTAGGCATAGGGATACTCCAGTTTTAATAGCTAGACAAGTAGGGAGAGAAAATCAATCCAAAAAATTTTTTACTTTAAATACCATTCCCTTTAAGGAGATAGATATGTTATCGATAATTATTATTGGCAATTCACAAACAACCTTAGTTGATGAAATATTTCTCACTCCAAGGGGGTATTTACAAAAATAAGGCTTAGATAGTTCAAAAATTATTTAGTAAGATATTTTTCTTTGCTTTTTTTTAATAAGAATACTAATCTTTTATAAAAGGATTAAGAGAATTCATTGAAAAATATTGGCTTAATTTTATTTGACATTGATGGTGTAATACGCAGCGTAGAGAATAGTTATAGACTTGCATTAATAAAAACGGTTTACAAATTTTCCGGATGGGAGCCAAGCTATAAAGAGATTGATAATGCAAAAAATGAAGGGATATGGAATAATGACTGGGATTTAAGTTTGGAGCTTATAAAAAGATGTATAACAAAAGAGAACTTAAACCTTGAAATACCTTCAAGAGAGGCAATAGTTAAATGTTTTGAAAAGTTGTACTTTGGAGGAGATCCAAATCAAGATAGTAAAAATTGGTCTGGATTTATAACTAATGAGGATTTATTAGTTGATAAAAAGTTTTTTGAATCATTAAAAAAAAATGGAATAATTTGGGGTTTTGTAAGTGGTGCAGAGTCTGCTTCTGCAAGATTTGTTTTAGAAGAAAGACTTGGACTAAAATCACCGCCATTAGTTGCTATGGGAGATGCCCCTGACAAACCAAATCCTCAAGGTTTTATCAACTTATCTAAAAAGCTTCTTGGAGATAAACTTGGCTCATCAAATATTCCCATTGCATATGTAGGAGATACTATTGCAGATATAAATACAGTTATAAACGCCAGAGAGGAAATTCCATCTCAAAAATTCATAAGTATTGGAATATCTCCCCCTCATTTACATTCAAAGTCTAGATTAAAAGAACGCAATTCATACGAAAAAAATCTAAAAAATGCAGGAGCTGACTTGATTTTAAATTGTATCAACGAACTTGAAAATATAAATCTTGACTTGTTCTAAAAAAATATAAATAAAAATATTCCTCAATTAATTACGGAGAGGGAGGGATTCGAACCCTCGACAAAAGTTACCTCCTGTAACTCCTTAGCAGGGAGCCGCTTTCAACCACTCAGCCACCTCTCCAGTTCTTATACATTATCAATTTTTCTGCATACATTCAAAATTTTTTATTTAATCGAAATGTCTAATCAACTTGAACTCTTGGCAATCTATTTTTAAAAGAGCAAAGAATTTCCCAAGGAATAGTGTTAGATTCTTTTGCCCAACTAACAGGAGAAATCATTTTATCTCCATCAGATCCTAGTAATATCATCGTAGTACCAATTTTAATTTCATTTGAACCTGTTATGTCTACCATCATTTGATCCATAGTTATAGATCCAACTTGAGGATAAAATTTATTATTATGAATAACTTTTATCTTGCCTGAAAGATTTCTGGGTACTCCATCGGCATAACCAATACTTAATACAGCTAACTTAGTTTTTCTACTACTTACAAATTTTGCTCCATAACTTACACTTACACCTTTATCAATAATTCTTATAAAAGCTACTTTGACCTTCAAAAATAAAGCTGGTTTAAGCGATAAATTTTCATCTATTGTTACTAAAGGATTATATCCATACATAGATAGCCCAACACGTACCATATCAAAATGGAATTTTTCATCAAGAAGCATGCCTGCTGAATTAGCAAGATGAATCTTGATATTTTTATTTCTGTAAGAATTAATTTGCTTCAATAATCCCTCAAACCTCTTTCTTTGTAATTGAGAAGTGCTTTTTGGATCTAATGAGTTGAGTTCATCAGCAGATGATAAATGACTATATATTCCTTCAATGGAAATATTGTCAAAAGATTGGATTTTTTTAAATTGTTGTACAAATTTGGTACATTCAAATCCTAATCTTGACATTCCTGTATCAACCTTAAGATGTAAAGAAAATTTCAATCCAAAGTGCTTCCCAATATTATTGCAAATTAAACATTCTCTTATACTACTGATAGTTGGCATAAGATCATTTTTGAAAGATATAATTAAATCCTTTTTTGTATAAATGTTTCCCAGGATAAGAATTGGTTTCTTAACTCCAGCAGAACGAAGTCGAATGCCTTCTTTTAATGTGGCAACCCCTAATTGAGATGCACCTCCTTTGATGGCATACTCCGAGACTAATTTTGCATCATGTCCATATCCATCGGCTTTCACAACTGCCATAAATTGACAATTTTTACTTAATTTTGATCTTAATTGACTTACGTTTGTTTCTATTGCCTTACCTTTAACTTCAATCCATGCTCTTTGTTTTAGATCTATATCTTTTTCCAAAGTTGGATATTTCTCAAAATTAAATAACTGATTTGGTTCCCGAATCTGCATTATCTTTGCACAATTATATGCGCTTATTTAAATATACAGTTAGCATGACATGTAAATTGTATTTTGGCATGGGCCAGACTCTAGTTTTAAATGCATCTTATGAACCTTTGAACATTACTTCCTGGCGAAGAGCTGTTATTTTGATGATTAAAGGTAAAGCAGAAAGCTTAGAAGAAGATAAATCTTATTCAATACATTGCGGCAGAAAATTACCAACAGTTATAAGACTTCGTTACTACGTGAAAGTACCCTTTAGAGAAGTTTCCCTAACAAGAAAAAATATTCTTTTAAGGGACAATAATTCATGCCAATATTGCAACTATAGAGGTAATGATTTATCAATTGATCATGTTTTACCCAGAAGCAGAGGAGGTACTGATAACTGGGAGAATGTTACTACAGCTTGTCTCAGGTGTAATGTACAAAAAGGCAACCGGACCCCAGAAGAGGCAAATATGCCTTTAAAACGCAAGCCATATCGTCCACTAAGTAATCTCAATTTTGAAGCTACAAGACAAATTGACTCAGGTAAGCACAAAGAATGGAGTAAATATGTAATAGGTGTTGCAATCTAATAAAAATAAAGTGTTAATTTACTTCGTTATTAAAATCTTCCATCATTCTCTTTTGTTCTTGCGCTATACATGCATCAATGACTTCATCCAATTGACCAGCAAGAACTGGTTCTAGTGAAAAGTTAGAGCCCAATCTATGATCAGTTGTTCTATTGTCTTTAAAGTTATAAGTTCTAATTTTTTCACTCCTATCTCCTGTTCCAACCTGCGAAAGCCTCTGTGACCTCTCTTTGGCATTAGCTTCTCTTAATTGGATTTCATATAATTTGGCTCTTAAAATTTCCATTGCTCGTTCACGATTTTGCAATTGTGATCTCTCTTGAGTACAAAAAACTCTTATGCCTGTAGGCTTATGAAGAAGATCAATTGCAGTTTCTACCTTGTTAACATTTTGTCCACCTGCACCTCCTGATCTCGCTGTACCAACCTCTAAATCGGTTGGATCAATCTTAACCTCAACAGGATCAGCCTCAGGCATAACAGCAACTGTAGCCGTTGAGGTATGAACCCTGCCTTGGGATTCAGTAGCGGGAACTCTTTGAACTCTATGAACACCAGCCTCGAATTTAAGTTGACTATATACAGAATCTCCCTTAACTGAGATAACTAGCTCTTTGAATCCTCCCATGTCTGACTCAGAAGCACTAACAGGTTTTACTGACCATCCAATTTTTTGTCCATACCTTTCATACATTCTTGCTAAGTCACCAGCCCATATACAAGCCTCGTTACCTCCAGCGCCGGCTCTGATTTCTAACATTACACTTCTCTCATCTCTTGGATCCTTAGGCAATAAGGCAATCGTAGTTTTTTGAATCAGTTCATTCTTACATTCTTCAAGGGTAGTTATCTCCTCATTAATTAAAGATTCCATCTCTTTATCATTTCGATTCTCCTTGAGTAAATTTTTTGAATCTTCAATTTCCTTATCAGTATCAAGCAATTTATTAAAATCAATAACCAAAGGCTCCAACTTAGATCTTTCTCTTGCTATTGATTCTAATTTTTTAGGGTCATTAGCTATATCAGGATCTGCAAGCTGAACTTCCAAATTTTCAAAATTTTCTGAAGCAGTTTTCAACCTTGCAATGAGTGTTGAGTATTCCAATTGAAATTGTGCTTAGTTTTTGAAAATTCTACTTATTAGAATCTTTTTCTTTTTTTTGATCTTTTGATGGATCTGAATTAGCGGAACCCATTCCATATTTTTTCATAAACCTATCAACTCTTCCTTCTGTATCAAGAATTTTTTGAGTTCCAGTGAAGAAAGGATGATTACCACTCCAAACATCAACATGAAGTTCGGGCTGAGTTGAGCCTGTTGTCATTACAACTTCTCCATTACAAATAACTTTTGCATCTGGATACCATTTTGGGTGAATTTCTGATTTTGGCATAATTAAAAATCCTTTAACGTTTAGAGAATTGTGGAGCTTTTCTTGCTTTTTTAAGGCCATATTTTCTTCTTTCCTTAGCTCTAGGATCTCTACTAAGATGACCCTCAGTTTTTAGCGGTTTCCTGTTATCAGGAGATAATTCGCAAAGTGCTCTTGCTGCTCCCTGCTTAATAGCATCTGCTTGTCCTGTCAATCCGCCGCCAAAAACATTTACCAAAATATCATAAGAATTTTCTAGACCCAAAGTTTGCAGAGGTGCCTTTATTGAATTTAAGTGGAGAGGATTAAAGTTTAAGTAATCATCACCCGAGCGACCATTAATTTTAATTTGCCCATCTCCAGGAATTAAACGAACTCTAGCTACTGAAGTTTTTCTTCTTCCAGTTCCCCAATAAACAGCTTTGTTTTTTATTTGACTATTCATTTCAATAAATTAATTATTTAATAATACAGGATTCTGAGCAGCATGAGGATGATCAGCACCTTTATAAACTTTTAGTTTTTTAAATTGCTGTCTTCCTAAAGAGTTATGAGGTAGCATACCCTTAACAGCTTGCTCTATTATTCTTTCAGGAATTCTCTCTTGAAGAGACTCAAATTTTTCAATTTTCATTCCACCTGGCCTCCCAGAATGTTTTCTATATAACTTCTGTGATGCTTTTTTGCCTGTTACCCCAACTTTTTCAGCATTGACAACAATAACAAAATCACCCGTATCTAAGTGAGGAGTAAATGTTGGTTTATTTTTCCCTCTTAAAACAGTTGCAATCTCTGTGGCAAGCCTACCAAGTGTCTTATCTTTTGCGTCCACTAAAAACCAATTTCTTTCAATAGTTTCTATAGACGGAGTAATTGTTTTATTCATTTACGAAGTTTCTGCAAATAAATTTAATTCAATTTTAAATTCTACCTTATTGTAGGAGTTTTAAACAATAATTTTGGACAATTTACACAAACTACTCGCTTTAGTGAAAATTAATTAAGAATAACCACGGATTAAAAATACTGGGAAAAAATCGTTTTTATTTACCTTATTGAAAACATTTTCATCATAAACAGCATTTACGAAACATAATCCCTTGGCAGGAGCAGATTCTTTAACATCTTTTTTCTTCTTATTTACCCACCTATCTGTCAATTTTTCTGGTGATATTTTTTTTTCTCCAACTAAAACCAACTGACCAACTATTAAACGTACCATTCCATAGAGAAAACCAGTAGCTTTAATATCAATAAAAATCAAATCCTCTACTCTCCTAATATCAATATTTTTTATTTTTGTAATAGAGTTTGGCCTGTTGCTTCCACTTTTCTGAAAAGCAAAAAAATCATGTTCACCATGCATGCTTTGCGATGCATTTAACATTAAAACTTCATCTAGCACTTTTTGGTACCTATGCCATGACCAATTACTTATGAACACATTTGGCAATTTACTGTTATTGATGACGTAGCGATAATGTCTATATATTACGGAATAGCATGCATGCCAATCATCTTTAACCTCAACAGATTCCAAAATTCTAATTGTTGAGGGTAAAAGACTATTTAATACATCTGAATAACGATACCCTGGAATAACACAATCAATATCAAAGTGTACTACTTGACCTGATGCATGAACCCCTGCATCAGTTCTACCTGCAGCAAAAGTCCTAATGACGTGATTTGCGATTTTAAAAAGAGCTTTCTCTAGAATTTCCTGAACTGTATTTGCATTCTTTTGTTTTTGCCAGCCAGAATATCTGGATCCATCATATTGGACTAGTAAAGCTACTCTCTTCAAAAGTTATTTTTTGTACAAAAGATCCTTATTAAAATAGCTTAAACAAGCTCAATTATAGCCATCTGAGCGTTATCCCCTTTTCTAGAGACGGTTCTGACTATGCGAGTATAACCACCATTTCTATCTCCATATCTTTCTTTTGCTTTTTCAAATAATGAATGAACTAATTTCTTATCATATATATATCCAATAGCTCTTCTCCTAGAAGCCAAACTGCCATCTTTAGCAAGAGAGATCATTCTTTCAGCTTCGTTTCTTAAAGCTTTTGCCCTAGCTTTTGTGGTCGTAACTCTCCCTTCTCTAATTAATTGTGTAGTCAAACCTCTTAATAGTGCTTTCCTTTGGTCAGAAGGTTTACTCAATAATGGAATTCTTAGTTGGTGTCTCATAATCTTAAAAATTGTTAAACAGATGTCCTGCTTTGTGGAATAGAAATTCCTATACGTTCAAGAGCTTCAATAACCTCATCTGCAGATTTAGAGCCAAAGTTCTTGATTTCAAGCAGATCTTCATAGCTAAAACCCATTAAGTCCGAAACTGAATTAACTTGAGCTCTTTTTAAACAATTATATGCTCTAACGGACAAGTTTAGTTCCTCAAGAGGAATTTGAGCTTCAGGAGATGGTTCAGGCTCTTCAGGAATTTCCTCTACCATTGTAACAGTAGCGAGAGGTTGAAAAAGCTCTATTAACTGATTTGCGGCTTCAGCGATCGCGTCATCTGGGCTAGTTGAACCATCTGTTACTACTTCCATTTTTAATCTTTCTCTACCTGTTCCACCCTCTGCTACAGCAGTTTCATCAATCGTAAAATTAACTCTCTTTACTGGCATAAATACAGCATCAATTTGAAGTAAATCAATAGCAGTTGTCTCCTCATTCTTACGATCTACGGGTCTATATCCTACCCCTCTTTCAACATGGATTTCTAATTCTAAGTTATGACCCTCCTGAATAGTTGCGATAGGTTTTTCTCCATCAACAATTTCAACCTGAGATGAGAATTGAATATCATTTGCTTTCACCTCCATTGGACCGCTTGCAATTAGTCTGCCTATTTCTAGCTCTGGATTAGAACTATTAATTGATAGTTGCTTACAATTAAGAAGAATATCTAAAACGTCTTCTCTAACTCCAGGAATAGTTGCATATTCGTGGTTAATCCCTGCAATTCTAACTGCAGTCACTGCGCTTCCTTCGAGTCCTCCCATTAAAACTCTTCGAAGTGAATTGCCCAAAGTTGTAGCTTGTCCCCTTTCTAGAGGGCCAATTAAAAAAGTTCCTGTTTGGGAGCGATCATCTGAAATTTGATGGTCGATTCTGTCAATCTGGTATTGCAACACGGAAAAAAATAAGGTTGAAAGTTTTTTTAGGGGGGTTGGAGAATGGTTAAGACCTAAACGCGTCTCCTTTTAGGTCTTCTGCATCCATTATGAGGTAATGGAGTTACATCTCTTATTAGAGTTATTTCTAATCCGGCCACTTGTAAAGCTCTTATGGCCGTTTCCCTACCTGAGCCCGGACCTCTTACTAATACTTCTATTTGTCTCATGCCTTGATCAAGTGCTCTTCTAGCAGCAGCTTCAGCTGCTGTTTGGGCAGCAAATGGCGTACCTTTTCGAGCTCCTTTAAATCCACTAGCTCCTGCAGAAGACCAAGAAATTACATGACCAGAAGTATCTGTAATTGAAACGATAGTATTATTAAATGTGCTTTGGATGTGTACCACACCGTTGGGTACATTTCGTTTAGATTTCTTTGAACCTGTTTTTTTTACTGTAGCTGCCATGATTTTTAATTTAAAACTTTGATTTGTGTAAAGATTTAGTTAATTATTTTTTTCTTCCAGCAACTGTTTTTCTTGAACCCCGTCTTGTTCTTGCATTGGTTCTAGTTCTCTGGCCTCTCACTGGAAGGCTCATTCTATGTCTTCTTCCTCTTACACAACCTATGTCTTGTAAACGTTTAAGAGCCATTCCTTCTTTTCTTCTCAAATCTCCTTCTAAAGTAAATTCTTCTGTAGCGCCTCTAAGTTTTTGCACATCAGAATCTGAAAGATCTTTGACACGAATATCTGGGTTTACACCCGTATTAGAAAGAATTAGCTTTGATCTTGTTAAACCAATTCCATAGACGTATGTAAGTGCAATTTCAACTCGCTTTTCGCGAGGTATGTCAATTCCTGCAATCCTGGCCACGTGTTTTGAATAAGTAAAAGTTTGTATATAAGGGTTGAAATTTAACCCTGACGCTGTTTATTTCGAGGTCTTTTCTTGTTAATAACATAGATTTTACCTCTTCTCCTCACGATCTGATCGTCGGGGCTAATTTTTTTTACTGAAGATCGGACCTTCATGAAGTTTTCAAATAAAACATTAATATTTTATTCTACAACATCGTCAAGCCATTTTTTGTTTGATATCAGAGGAAATAGTTTTTAAATCTCTATCAGCATCAATATACTCTAGCAACGAAAGATCTTTAAAATATTGAATTAACGGCTCTGTAGTTTTTTTATAAATATTCACTCTTGTTTTAATAGTCTCTTCAGTATCATCTTTTCTACCTCTTAAAAGCAAGCGCTTAATGAGAACATCTTCAGGAATATCTAAGTAAAAAACTACTTCTAGAGGTTGATTTATTTCCTTTAAAACCTCATTCAATGAATGGGCTTGAGATAAATTCCTTGGGTAACCATCTAAAATCCAACCATTATTATCCTTATCTAAATTTTGCCTTACTATTTTTAATACAAGATCATCACTAACAAGCTCTCCTTTATTAATTATATCTTTTACCTTTCTACCAAGGATGGTATTCATTTCAATTTCTTTTCTTAATAATTCACCTGTGGAAAGATGTAAATAAGAATTATTTTGACTTAGTAATTCCGCCTGAGTTCCTTTCCCTGCTCCAGGAGCTCCTAAAAATAGCAAGTGTTTTTTCATTAATTGTTAATTAGTCCCTCATACCTTTGAGAAATAACATAAGTTTGAATTTGCTTAGCCGTATCAATAGCAACACCCACCAGAATCAGTAATGAAGTTGCTCCTAAACCTTGAAAAGTTTGGACATTAGTAGCCCTTTCAACTGCAGCCGGGATTATAGCTACTGAACCCAGAAATAATCCTCCCAATAAAGTCAATCTATTCTGTATACCTGATAAATAGTTTGCTGTATTAGTTCCCGGTCTCACTCCAGGTACTGCAACTCCTCCTTTCTTTAAATTTGATGCCACATCAATTGGATTAATTGTAAGAGATGCATAAAAATAGGAAAAACCCAAAATTAAAGCAAAGAATGTCAGAGCATATGGCCATGGATTTGAAGATCCAGGATTTAAACTGCTGGCTAATTTGATCAAAACTGGATTGCCTGTCACATTCGCAATTGTTATAGGTAAAAAAATTAAGGCAGATGCAAAAATAATAGGCATAACTCCCCCAGCATTTAATTTTAAGGGTAAGTAACTTTGCCTTGTAGGAAGTAACGTTGCATTTCCTATTTGTCTCTTTGCACTAACAATAGGTATACGTCTAGCTCCCTCTTGAACAAAAATTATTCCAACAATTGTAAGCAAAAAGACTCCAAGTAAAACTGCTATTCCTAATACATCTCCTCGATCACCAGTTTGAGCTTTTTCAATAGTTGAACTTAAAGCCTTTGGTAGAGTAGAGACAATATTCAGAAAAATTACTAATGAAGCGCCTTGTCCTATACCTTTCTCTGTAATAATTTCACTAAACCACATAACTAACATTGAGCCAGTTACTAAGGCAAGTGAGGTTTGTAATACAAATGTAGTTTCACTTATACCCTGTATTGCATATTGTCTAAGAATTAAAGAGAAAATGATACTTTGTAAAAATCCCCATCCTAAGGAAACATATCTTGTTATTTGAGCAATTTTTCTTCGACCTGCTTCTCCTTCATTTTTTTGTAAGTCTTCAAGAACAGGTAATGAAGCTGTAAGAAGCTGAATAATAATTGATGCGTTGATAAATGGTAGTATGCCCAATGCGAATATCCCAAGTGTTGAAATTCCACCGCCTGTAAAAATATCTAAAAAGCCTATTAATTGGCCACCTTGATCTATAAAACTTTTAAATGCAACCCTATCAATACCGGGCATTGGGATATAAATACCAAGTCTGACTAAAAGTAAAAGACCTAGGGTCGTTAAAACTCTACTCCTTAATTCTTTATTTAAAAATAATTGAGATAGTATTTCGGAAGAGCTAGGATTTCTACTTTTGTTGGAAAACATTTTGAAGCTTAACTAAATTTTTTAGTAAATTTACTTATTATTTATAAGCTCGCAAGTTCCACCTACGTCCTCAATTTTTTGTTTCGCAACTTTTGTGAATGCATGTGCTTGTACCGTTAACTTTACTTTAAGTTCTCCATTACCAAGGATTTTTAAAGGAAATTTTGGTTTAAAAATCAACCCTTTCTTAACTAATGAGTCCAAGTTAACAGTATCGTTATCTTTGAAATCATTTAATTTATCTAAATTTATTATCGAAAAGTTCTTTTGATTAATTATTTCAAAGTGCTTTAATTTTGGAACTCTTCTATACAAAGGCATTTGACCACCTTCAAAACCTGGACGTGTAGGTCTTCCAGAACGTGACTTTTGCCCTCTCATCCCAAAACCACATGAGGCACCTTGACCTGCTGCAATACCTCTACCCTTTCTTAATTTTTTCTTTCTAGAGCCAGAGTTTGATTTTAATGTATTTAATGTTGAAGTCATAATTTTCAGGAATAAAGCTGTTCAAGTGAGATGCCTCTCTCCCTTGAGGCAGATTTGTGTGTTCTTAATTGGGAAAGAGCTACCATAGCGGCTCTTGCATTATTCAAAGGTGTTTTACTGCCCAATCTTTTTGCTAAGACATTTTTTATGCCCGCTAATTCTAAAACTGTTCTAATTGAACCCCCTGCAATTACACCTGTACCTGGAGCAGCTGGTCTAATTAGTACATTAGCAGCACCATCTCTACCTTTAGATAAAGTTGGTATTGAATTATTAGGAGTTAAAGGAACCCTAACAAGATTCTTTTTACCATCTGAAACTCCCTTTCTAACAGCACCAATGACATCTCCAGCTTTTCCAACTCCAACTCCAACTTGACCTTTTTCATTTCCAACAACAACGATTGCTCTAAAACTCATTTTTTTTCCACCTTTAACAGTTTTAGATACACGTCTTATTTGAACAACTCTTTCTTGCCAATCAGAATCTCTTTCTAGATTTTTAGATTCGCCTCTTCTATTTCTTTTTCGCTCGTTATTACGATTATTCTTTTTTTGTTCACCAGGCATCGCTCCAGGAACGTTATCATTCTTGGATTGAATTTCTTGTTTTGTGGGAGTGTCAGTCATAGTAAAAAATTAAAATTAGAACTCTAAGCCAGCTTCACGAGCAGCGTCCGCAAGTGCCTTAACTCTGCCGTGATATAAATTACCTCCACGGTCAAAAATTACTTGCTTGATACCTTTTTTTATCGCTCTCTTCGCTAATAATTTTCCAACAATAGAAGAAGAATTACAGTCAGAAGCTAATTTCTCAGATTTTTCTTTTAGTTCTTTATCAACAGTTGAAGCTGAGCAAATAGTTTTTTGAGTGCTATCATCTATAACCTGAGCATAAATATGGTTATTAGAGCGAAAAACAGACAATCTTGGACGCGTTGCATCTCCAATTAAGAATCTCCTTAATCTTCTATGTCTTTTTTGTGTTTGTAATTTCCTAGAAAGTTTGGTCATTTTTTTAATTGGAATTATTTTTTGCCAGATTTACCAGCTTTTCTGAGAATTCTCTCATCATGGTATTTAATTCCTTTACCTTTATATGGCTCTGGGGGTCTAATTGATCTGATTTTTGCTGCTTCATTGCCAACAATTTCCTTATCAATTCCAGATACGGTAACGTTTGTATTACTCTCAACTTTGTATGTTATACCATCAGGGGGGATCATTTCTACAGGATGACTATATCCTGCACTAACAACTAGATTTTTACCTTTTACTTGTGCTCTAGATCCAACGCCAACAATTTCCAATTTTTTTGAAAAACCTTGAGTCACACCTTCAACCATATTTGCAATTAAGGCTCTACATAAACCATGTCTCTGCCTTGAATGTATTTTTGTTGTAGTAGGACTTACGACAATAGTATTGTCTTTCTTATCAAAACTAACACCTTCAGGCATGAGACGTTTTAACTCACCTTTTGGGCCTTTCACTGTAACTGTTGATCCATCAAAATCAACTGTAACTTTCTCTGGAATAAGTACTGGTGTTTTTCCGACTCTTGACATGATTAATTCTCCTTAATAAACATAGCAGAGGACTTCGCCGCCAATGCCTTGCTTCCTAGCATCGCGATCACTCATAACGCCTCTAGAAGTTGATATTATGGCAACTCCAAGACCTCCAAGAACTTTTGGTAACCCTCTAGTATTTTTATAAATTCTCAAGCCAGGCTTACTAACTCTTTGCATAGATCGAATAGTAGGGAATTTATTTTTACCACTATATTTGAGACCAAGTATAATTTGTGATTTATAACCTTCACCTTCCTCACTAATATCAGAAATGAAACCCTCTTTTTGAAGCACTTTAGCGATACTTAAGGACATTTTTGAACCTGGGATTGTTGTAGTTGTATGCTTTTTTTGACTCGCATTTCTAATTCGAGTAAGCATATCTGAAATAGGATCGTGATTTGACATAGTTTAAATTTAATTCTTACTAAAAGGCATTCCTAACTCCTGCAAAAGAGCTTTACCTTCTTGATCTGATTTTGCACTAGTAACAATAGTTATATCCATACCTCTTATTGAATCTATTTTATCAAAAGAGATTTCAGGAAAAATCAATTGCTCTTTCACTCCAACGGTGTAATTTCCTCTCCCATCAAAACTTTTTGGATTAACTCCTCTAAAGTCTCTTATTCTTGGCAAAGCTAGATTTATAAATCTCTCCAAAAAGGAGTACATCCTGTCTCCTCGTAAAGTTACAGTACAACCAATCGGCATGCCTTCACGAATTTTAAAACCCGCAATAGCTTTTTTAGCCCTAGTTACTAAAGCCTTTTGTCCTGTGATTGTTGCCATTTCGTTTAAAGAGGCTTCTAAAGCTTTCGAATTTGAGGCTGCCTCACCAAGACCTCTATTAATGTTGACTTTGACAACTTTAGGTACTTGATGAATATTTTTAAGACCAAGGTCCTTTAGAAGTTTTGGTCTAATTGATTCTTTGTAGCGATTTTTTAGAGTCATAATTTTTTTTAATTCTGGTCTTTGTCAGAATTGATAAATTAGAAAAAGTTTAAATCTGGTTTCTGATGAAAAATTAATCAATTACTTCACCAGTTTTCTTCAATCTTCTTTTCTTAACCCCCTCTTTATCAATGAAGTATTCGATCTTACTTGTGAGATTTTTATCCTTTGAAAAGAACATTACATTTGATGCATGTAAAGATGCTTCTTCTGTAAGTATTCTACCACTTTCTCCTTCCTGAGTTGGTTTAATATGTTTGGTCCTAAGGTTAATTCCCTTAACTACTACTCTGTTTTCAAGAGGGATAGTTTTTAGAACCTCACCAGTTTTCCCTTTGTCCTTGCCATTAATTACTTTTACTAAATCTCCAGTTTTGATTCTCATTTTTATTCTCTGGAAACTTTTCTTTTGTTTTAATGAATCCAACATTTAAATCACCTCCGGCGCAAGAGAAACAATCTTTGTATAGTTTTTATCCCGCAGTTCTCTAGCTACAGGACCAAAGACTCTAGTACCTTTTGGATTCTTATCTTCGTTAATCAAAACTGCAGCATTATCATCAAATCTGATTGAATTACCAGTATTTCTTCTTAGTGTTGCTTTTGTTCTGACGATGACGGCTTTCACAATCTCAGATTTCTTAACTCCCATATTAGGAAGAGCATCTTTTACAGTTGCTACGATTACATCACCAACATGTGCGTATCTTCTATTAGAGCCTAAAACCCTGATACATTGGAGTCTTTTTGCACCGCTGTTATCAGCAACTGTTAAATAAGTTTCTTGCTGAATCATTTTTTAACCTCCTTAGCCTGACTTGTTGTATTGAGAATCTCTTCTATTGCCCATCTTTTGTGGGCGCTAAGCGGTCTAGTTTCTTTAATTTTAACGCGATCACCTAGAACACATTTATTTTCGGGGTCATGCGCCTTATATCGTGTAGTTCTACTTACAATTTTTTTATAAGTTGGATGAGGATATCTGTTAATAACAGCAACAACAACTGTTTTGTCCATTTTGTCGCTGACAACAGTCCCAATTCTTTCTTTAAGTGCCATAACTAATAATTAATCAGAAGTTGTTTTAGAAGCAGATTGACTCTTACTGAGAGTTAGTAATTGCGCAACTTGTTTCTTGATGATTTTAAATTTATGAGTTTCATTAAGCTGTCTTGTAGCTTGCTTGAATCTCAAGTCAAAAAGATCTTTTCGTAATTGATCAATTTTATCAGTAATTTGAGCAGAATTTAATTTTTTAAATTCTTTCAGAGACTCTGAGTTTTTCATTTTTTAACCTCCTCTTGAGTTTGTTTCTTATTTTTTGTATTTTCTTGGGAGGAAACTTCTAAATTTTTATCATTGGAGATAAACTTTGTTTTTACAGGAAGTTTGTATTGAGCTAAACGCATAGCTTCTTTTGCAATTTCCTCAGTTATATCCTCACCACCCATTTCAAAAAGTATTCTTCCTGGTTTTACAACTGCAACCCAAAACTCGGGATTACCTTTACCAGAACCCATTCTAGTTTCGGCAGGTCTCATGGTTACAGGCTTATCAGGAAATATTCTTATCCAGATTTGACCTCCACGTTTGATATACCTTGTCATAGCTCGTCTACTTGCCTCGATCTGACGTGCAGTGACCCATCCACAGTCTTGAGCTTGGAGAGCAAATTGACCGAATGCGATGGTATTGCCTTTGGAGGCTACCCCCCTCATTCTGCCTCTATGTTGTTTACGAAATTTAGTACGTTTTGGACTAAGCATTTTTATACCTCCTATGAATTCTCATTTGAACGATCCTCAAATTGCTGAGGTCTTCTACTAGCTTTCCTCTTAGGGTTTCCACCCACTGGGATTGTTTGTTCTTCTTTAGGAAGAACTTCTCCTTTGAAAACCCAAACTTTAATACCTAAAACACCGTAAGTAGTATTAGCTTCGCGTGTAGCATAGTCAATTTCAGCTCTCAAAGTATGTAAAGGAACTCTACCTTCTCTAGTCCATTCTGTTCTAGCAATTTCAGCACCATTCAATCTTCCCCCTACTTGTATTTTAAGACCGAGGACTCCAGCCCTTTGAGCCCGTTGTAAGGCCATTCTTATAGTTCTTCTGAAAGCAACTCTTTTTTCCAATTGTTGAGCAATATATTCAGCCAGTAGAAAAGCATCCGCGTCAACTCGCTCGACTTCAACAACATTTATTCTGACTTGCCTTGTCCTATCACCTATAGTTTTTTGAATTCCTGATCTTAATTCTTCTATGCCACTTCCTTGTCTTCCAACTATCACTCCCGGCCTTGCTGTTTTTAATTCCAGTTCCAGTTGATCAGCTTTTCTGGCTATTAGTACATCACTAATTCCTGCTGCACCATATTTTTTTTGAATGAAATTACGAATTTTAGAATCTTCTTGAAGAAGGATTGGATATGTCTTAGAAGTAGCAAACCATTTCGAGCGATGCTCTTGTGTAATTCCTAACCTTAGTCCAGAAGGATGAATTTTATGTCCCATTAGTTTTGTACCTCCGCATTAGTTTGAGTAGGAGCAGATTTAACAGAAATAGTAATATGGCAAGTCTGTTTTTTGATAGAAAAAGCTCTACCTTGGGCTCTAGGCCTATATCTCTTCATTACAGGACCATTATTAGCCCATGCGGAGGAAATAACTAAGGTAGATGGATCCATACCAAGATTATGCTCTGCATTAGCAACTGCAGATCTTAATACTTTAGTAATGGGATCAGTAGATCTGTAAGGCATAAATTCCAACATAATTAATGCATCTCTATATGAACGACCCCTTATTTGATCTAGAACTCTTCTCACCTTCGATGCTGATCCTCGAACATAGTTACCATGAGCAATAGCTGTTTTTGTTGTTTCAAGTGTTTTTGTCATGATTTTGCTCCTTTCTTATCTCTTATGTGACCACGGTAAGTGCGAGTAGGTGCAAATTCTCCCAATTTATGACCGATCATTTGTTCGGTTATAAATACAGGAATATGGGTCTTGCCATTGTGTACCGCGATTGTGTGGCCAATCATTACAGGTAAAATCGTAGAAGCTCTAGACCAAGTTTTAATAACAGACTTGTCATTATCAGTATTTTGTTTTTCTACCTTTTTGAGCAAGCTATCCGCTATAAAAGGTCCTTTTTTTAGTGAACGTCCCATGTTTATAAAATAGAAATGAAATTAATAAGTGAAGTAATCAAGAGTCTCTTCCTCCTCTACTCCTCTTAGAAATGCGACGACGCCTTCGAACTACTAATTTATTACTTGGTTTGTTCTTTTTACGTGTCTTTAACCCAAGAGCTGGTTTACCCCATGGCGTAACAGGGCCTGCTCTACCAATTGGTGCTTTTCCCTCTCCTCCTCCATGTGGATGATCACATGGGTTCATTACACTTCCTCTTACTTGAGGTCTTCTTCCAAGCCATCTTCTTCTTCCTGCTTTCCCTAAGCTAGTATTTCTTATTTCTGAATTACCAACTTCTCCAAGAGTTGCGTAACATTCTTTTCTAACAAGTCGTACCTCAGTAGATGGGAGTTTTAGAGCAACATAATCTCCCTCTTTTGCCATAACTTGGGCACTTGCTCCTGCGGATCTAACCATCTGAGCGCCTCTTCCTGCATATAACTCAACACAATGAACACTAGATCCTAATGGCATAACAGATAATGGCATTGAATTTCCATCTTCAATAGGAACGCTTTCTCCAGATATGACATTTTGGCCGACTTTTACACCAGCTGGAGCAATAATATATCTTTTCTCTCCATCTTCGTAAAATAAAAGTGCAAGCCTTGCATTTCTATGAGGATCGTAGTGGATAGCTGCAACTTTAGCGTTAATGTCTTTTTTATCTCTCCTGAAGTCGATTATTCTGTATTGCCTTTTGTGACCACCTCCACGATGACGACAAGTAATAACTCCGCGATTATTCCTACCTTTTAATCTATGTTTTGAAACTATAAGTGATCTCTCAGGTTTTGCACTTGTTATTTCACTAAAGTCAGTAACTACTCTCTGCCTAGTGCCAGGTGTATAAGGTTTAAATTTACGAATTGCCATGATTAAAACTCCTTAAGATTCTGGAAATAATTGGATTTTGTCTCCTTCAGCAAGACGTACAATTGCCTTCTTGACCTGAGAACGCTTACCGGAAAATTTACCGACTCTTCTTGTTCTCCTAGGAGGATTCATAGTGTTAACTCCTATGACTTTAACACTGAACAAGGCTTCTATAGCTGCCTTTATTTGTGGCTTTGCCGCTCTATGATCTACTTCAAAAGTATATTGATTAAGATCTAGTGCATTTGTAGCTTTCTCAGTAATAACTGGCTTTCGTATCACATCAGCTAAACGAGAATCGAATAATTTACTCATGATGCATAAACCTCCTGAATTTTATTTATCGCTGATTGACCTATTACCAATTTATTAGCATTTAGAATATCAAATACATTTAATTGATCAGCGGCGATTAATTTTACTTTTTCAATATTATTTATGGATTTTTTTATTACATCGGAGGGGCTTTCAAGAATAACCAAAACTTTTTCAGTTTTTTGTATTCCTAATCGAGCAAGGCCATTGATAATGTCACTTGTTTTAGGCGCCTTTAGAGTAGATCCAAAATCTTCAACAGCCTTTATATCAGATAATCTTGACATAAGTGCTGTTCTAAGAGCTAATCTACGTTCCTTACGATTCATATCAATATTGTAAGAACGTGGCTTAGGTCCAAAAATAATTCCGCCACCAGGTCTTAATGGTGTCCTTATTGATCCTTGACGAGCTCTTCCTGTACCTTTCTGTTTGTATGGCTTTCTACCGCCCCCACGTACTTCAGATCTCGTTAAGGTTGATGCGGTCCCTTGCCTTTTATTTGCTAACTGCCTAAGGACTGCTCTATGAATTAAGTCTGCTGAAGAAGTATCTTTAGCAACTGATAAATCAAGAGTAGTTGTGCCTGATTTTTTACCATCCCACTTAAGAGTTTCGATTGTTGTCATGATTTTTCACCTCCTTTTTTACCTACAACATTGTTTGGTTTAATGTTGACAATTGAGCCTGGCTTACCTGGGACAGAACCCTTTACTACAAGCAAATTTTTCTGATCATCAATTTTTAGAACTAATAAACCTTTAGTAGTTATCTGTTTTCCTCCATATCTGCCTGCCATTCTTTTCCCAGGATAAATTCTGCCTGGAGTTGTTCCTGCTCCTGTAGATCCAGGTGCTCTATGATTTTTTGAACCATGACTCATAGGACCTCTGCTAAAACCATGTCTTTTCTGATAACCAGCAAAACCTCTTCCCATAGATTTGCCACTGATATCAACTTTTTGACCAACCTCAAAGTTTTTAACAGTTATTTGATTTCCAATTTCATAAGATGAATTTTCTTCAACCCTATATTCTTTCAAATGCTTTAAAAGTTCTTCACCTGATTTCAACAAATGTCCCTTTTCAGGCTTACTTATATGCTTCTCTTTGGACAAACCAAAACCTATCTGAACGGCTGTATAACCATCCAAAGAGGTAGTTTTCAATTGAGTGACACGGCAAGGACCAGCTTCAATGAGAGTAACTGGTATCGAATTACCTTTGTCGTCGAAAAGTTGGGACATACCCAATTTCTTTCCTAAAATTCCTATAGACATAAGACTAAATTAGGCTAGCTCGTAATTATTTTTCAATTATCTAAACCTTTCAATTATTAAGGTAATAGTTAATAAAAAAACAATTAATAAGGTTGAGACTTATCTAAAAATATAGATAGTTTCTCTTGGGATAAACCCGCCTGAATTTTTTAACGAAACGCTAAAAAATGTGAAATTATGTAGAGGCTCGGCTAGCTTGCGAGCTTAAAAAATCACTGAATTACAATTGTACATCATCAGGTACCATAAAATAAAATAAAATAGAAAAAAAGGAAATTTTAATGCCATTACTTCTCACAGGAAAAAAGTTTCATAACGATTTAACAATTAACAAATGTCTTGCAATCTTTACTCCTCTTGAAGGAGGTTATGAAACTCGTCTTTTGAGGAGAATGAGAGCCAAAGGCTTTAAAACTTTTATAACCTCAGCAAGAGGACTGGGAGATCCAGAAGTATTCTTGCTCAAATTACACGGCGTTAGACCACCTCATCTTGGTCATCAAAGCGTAGGAAGAAACGGAGCGCTCGGGGAAGTTCAACAAGTAATCCCACAGGCTTCTGAGTTATTTAATGAAAATGATAAGGATAAACTACTATGGTTGTTAGAAGGTCAAATATTGTCTCAATCTGAATTAGAGAGCCTAATCGAGATTTGCACTAAAGATAATAAATTAAAAATTGTTGTTGAGATGGGAGGTTCAAGGAAACTTGAATGGAAGTCATTAAATGAGTATATTTTGGATGAATTTTAAATTTAAATTGTTTGATTAAAACTAAATACAAAAAAGATAAATGGATTAAATTAATTTGTGGTGCCAGTAATGAAGATATTGTTGCTATTGAAGATTTATGTGCAATTTATACCGCAGCTGGTGTTGATTACATAGATGTTGCCGCTGAAGAATCTATAGTTAATGCCGCAAAAAAAGGGATCGGATGGGCAAAAGCAATCTTCAAAAACTCTCCTGGATTAATGATAAGCATTAGTGATGGTAAAGATATCCACTTTCGCAAAGCGAAATTTGATCCAATAAAATGCCCACCCAATTGCCCAAGACCATGCGAAAAAGTATGCCCCACTTTTGCAATTGATAATTTTGGTATCAAAGAGAGTAAATGTTATGGGTGTGGAAGATGTATAAATAGTTGCCCCCTAAATCTAATTAGTGAATATGAATATAATTTGTCAAAAGATGATTTAGCATCAACACTTCAAAAAATAAAGCCCGATGCAGTAGAAATTCATACAGAAATAAATCGCATAGACGCTTTTGCAAAAGTGGCAGATATACTTAAAAATTCTGAAACAAAATTGGAAAAAATATCTATTAGTTGCGGATTAAATCAATCGGTAAAAAAAACTCAAGAGCCCGAAGATCTTTTGAAAGCTCTTTGGGAAAGATATGAGATTCTTAATGAGCTAAATATTCCCCTTATTTGGCAGTTAGATGGAAGGCCAATGTCAGGAGATATTGCTCCAAATACCAGTAGAGACACTGTTAAGTTGTTTGAAAGAATTGGGTCATATCTTCCACCAGGCTTAATTCAATTAGCAGGGGGGACAAATGATAAAACTTATGAATTTTTGAAGTCAAGTAATCTTCCTGATGGAATAGCATTTGGAAGTTCTGCAAGAAAGATTATGCAGCCCCTTATTGAAATTGCTCACAAAAATAATAAAAGACTATACGAAGATCATGAAAGAATGGATTTTGCAATCAAAAAAGCTCAGAAATTCCTAAAGCCATGGAAATCTAGCTAGTTCAGATAATATTTTTATTTTTAAAACCTTATCCTTATGAATCAAAACTTCGTATTTTTTTGATAGAAAAAAATCTTTTCATGTATTAAACTAGATAATCAATGGGCCGTCGCCAAGTGGTAAGGCATCGGGTTTTGGTCTCGACATTCCTAGGTTCGAATCCTAGCGGCCCAGTTCTAACATTCAATTGGTGTCTAATCAAAAAATATTTCTATTTGATTTTGATGGAGTCATAGTTGATGGAATGAATGAATATTGGCATAGTTCTCTACTGGCCTGTGAAAAATATTTAAATTCACCAACCATCAAGGTTGATCAAAAATTATATAAAAAAGTACCAAATACTTTTAAAGAAATTAGGCCTTGGGTTAAATATGGTTGGGAAATGGTTGTAATAGTTCATGAAATTATAAAAAAAGAAAATCAACTAAACAATTTCAATAAAGACGATTTCATCAATAAATATCATCAAAATTGTCAGAGAATATTAAAAGATAATTGTTGGCTTGCAGAAGACTTACAAGAAATATTAGATCAATCCCGCGAGTACCAAATTGAAAAAGATTTTGAAAAGTGGGTGAATTTACATAATCCATTTTTTGAAGTTATAAATTTTATGGAAGAAATAAGGAAAAGCGAAATAAAAACTGGAATAATAACAACAAAAGGGAAAAGATTTGCAGAAAAAATTCTTACACAATTAAATATTTTTTCAGAATTTGTTTTTGGCTATGAATCCGGAACAAAAACCAAAATAGTTGAAAAACTTAATCAAACTTATGAAATTTTAGGTTTCATAGAAGATAGAAAAAAAACTCTAATTGACATTAAACAAAATAAAGAGACTTCAAATATAAATTGCTTCTTAGCTGATTGGGGATATTTAAAAGATTCTGATAGATATAATTTAAATAACGGAATTAAATTATTAAAGATAGAAAATCTAGAGCAATTAGTTGCAATTTGAAGATCATAAGCTAGAGTACGGATGTACTATAGCTTGTATTTGTAAAGTTTAGCTTAACTAAAACTAAATTTGGAATAATTACAAGAACTTTAATCAATAAATCAAACAATGAGTCTTGAAGAAAAGAAAAACACTGAATCAAAAGAAAAAGACAAAGCATTAAGTCTCGTATTAGGTCAAATAGAAAGAAATTTTGGACGCGGATCAATAATGAGACTTGGTGACGCATCAAGAATGAAAGTAGAAACAATATCTACTGGAGCACTCACCTTAGATTTAGCATTAGGAGGAGGATATCCAAAAGGAAGAGTAGTAGAAGTTTACGGGCCAGAAAGCTCAGGAAAAACTACATTAACGCTTCACGCGATTGCAGAAGTCCAAAAAAATGGAGGAGTAGCTGCGTTTGTAGATGCTGAGCATGCACTTGATCCAGTTTATGCAGCCTCTTTAGGAGTTGATGTTGAAAATTTACTGGTTTCACAGCCAGACACTGGTGAAATGGCTCTAGAAATAGTTGATCAGCTTATAAGATCGAGTGCTGTAGATCTTGTTGTTGTTGACTCAGTAGCAGCACTAACTCCAAGAGCAGAGATAGAAGGAGAGATGGGAGATCATGTAATTGGAAGCCAAGCAAGACTGATGAGTCAAGCAATGAGAAAAATAACTGGAAATATTGGCAAGTCTGGATGTACGGTAATATTCCTAAATCAATTACGACTAAAAATCGGCGTTACATACGGCAATCCAGAAACAACAACAGGAGGAAATGCATTAAAATTCTACGCCTCAGTGAGACTTGATATCAGAAGGATCCAAACTCTTAAAAGGGGTACAGAAGAATACGGCATAAGAGCAAAAGTAAAAGTAGCAAAAAACAAAGTTGCGCCACCATTTAGAATTGCAGAGTTTGATATCCTCTTCGGAAAAGGTATTAGTACGACAGGATGCTTATTAGATTTAGCAGAAGAAACTAACATCATAATAAGGAGAGGCGCTTGGTATAGTTATGAAGGAGAGAATATTGGGCAAGGAAGAGATAATACAATTATTTGGCTTGATCAAAACTTAGAAATTAGAAATAAAGTAGAATCTATGGTTAAAGAAAAATTAACTGAAGGCACTGAAGTCAGTTCTAATTCAATGAAAGCAATAAATAGCAATCCTTCTAATACAATCGCTGTTAATGATATAAAAACAGTAGCTTAGATTTATAGCGAATCAGCCAAAGTCCACCACCCAGCCGCAGGGCCTATAAATCTCACTACAATCCATAAAATCACTAAACCTCCAATTCCTAACCAACTAGCCTTAATACTTAATTTAATCAAGCTATCTCTTTGAGATATTGTAATAGGAAGCCATTCAAATAATCGTGGAGAATTATCAAATTTAGTTTTAGTATTATTTCTTTTTGGAGGTAATCCTAGTGTTTTACGTCTTTTTGCTTCTCCCATATTTTTTAGTTATTTAAAAACATAACCTAATCAAAAGGTAGCATATAGTTAATTTGTTTTGAGGGTTGAATGTCCTGCAAAAGTAATCTTCCCCAATATCTTTTATTTACTCTTCCGTCTAGAATAATTAATTTACCTGAATTTCTTCTTAAAGGTGAAATAGATCTTTCAAGTTTTATTCTGGCTTGAGGAAGAAAAAAGTCTCTAAACCAATCTTGGGAAAGCTTTTTATTATAAGAAACTATAATTGCATTAATAGGTTCAGACATACTAGGAATCGGAAGTAAAGGAATGATAATTTGTTTTGGAATTTGTATTAAATCAGAATTTATAATCCACCAATCATAACTAGAGCAGAGAATATTATTACTACGTGAGGGAATTCTCTCTAGCAAGACCCTCTTCCCGTAAATAGAAGCTAATTCAGTAGCAAGATTAATTTTTAAATTAATATCATCAGACAAAAATAAAGTTAAATCCTTTCTAAAAAGTAGTAACTTTTTACATTTATCTAAGATTGAGTTTGTGAACAAAGGATTATTGGGAAGCAACTGTTTAGAGGGTATATATAATGAAATCTTTTTCTCTTCAAAATTACTTTTAAAATTAATAACCAAGTCAATATCTAAACTATGCTTTTTAAAATACATTTGGAAAAAGTTATCTTTTCTCAAAGATGATAAAAAGACAAATTTATTATTAGAAAAAAATTCTTTGCTTTGAGAAAGTTCATCTATTGGCTGCAAATACAATTTCCAATCTAAATTTTTATCGTTTAATTTTACCCAGCATGCCCAACCTTGAGAGAGTGCTTTGTTAACGCTTAAAAATTTATCAGAAAAAAAAGAATTTTCTTGAAAAAAGTTTGAAAAAAAACTTATTTCTTTTTCATCTAAATTAATATAACAATTTCCTAAGACCCTCCTCATGAAGAACTTTTTCTTCAAAGAATCGTATACTTTAATAAAATTTTGATTGATAGATTCAAATTCTTTAAAATTCTTTGTCCAATCCTTTTTTATTAACGAAATCCGAAAATGATTATTTAGATCTTGTTTTATGCCCTCAATTCCAGAATAAACTATTCGATGATTTTTAAGATTAAGAGAATTGGGATCATTAAGTAAATCTTGGATTGTTATCAAGCGAACCTTATGATTTGCCAATAATATTACATTATTTTTTAAAATAAAATTAAAACCTAGATTTTTAAATTTATTTATCAAACATTGGCTTATAAATTGAATTTTTTCTTCAGATAAAATAAAAGTTGAATCTTCTTCTTTTAAAAATAGAGAAATCAAAATTGGAGGCAACCAATCATCAGTAGAGAAAATTTCTGAATTAATTAGATATGTAGAATCATTTTCAATAGACTTAGAAATTATCCTACCAAAAGAATATATGTGTTCCCAATTAATAGTTTGATATCTCAAAAAATTTTTTAAATATTGATGACTTAAAATTTCAAGCATTTATAATTAGTTTAATTTCAAATACGTACAATATTTATGAACCTAATATACAAAAAATTGGTATCAATATAACAAGTATCGAATTAATCAAACTATGAAGATTGGAATAGTAGGATTAGGTTTAATTGGCGGATCCTTAGGATTAAAACTCCAAAGTCTAGATCATACAATTTATGGAATAGCAAATAATGAATTTAATGAAAAAAAAGCTAAAGAAAAAAAGCTTGCCAATTTTGTTAGCTGTGATCTAAGCATATTAAAAGAATGTGAACTTATAATTTTAGCCTTGCCTATCAAAGATTTGATCAGTCCCTCGCAAAGATTAGTAGCATCAATACCACGAGGAACAATAGTTACTGATGTAGGCTCTGTTAAAGAACCAATTGTCAATAAATGGGAAAAATTACATCCTCTATTTATTGGCTCTCATCCAATGGCTGGAACAGAAAAAAAGGGGGTTGATTCAGGTTTTGGAGATCTTTTTAAACAAGCAAAGTGGATAATCACCCCTACACAAAATAGTGATTTGAATGCATTAAAAACTATTTCCGATCTAATAAAATCAATGGATTGTGAAATTTGCCAAGCTTCTCCAAAAGAGCATGATGAAGCAGTATCTCTAATTTCTCATTTGCCTATCTTTTTAGCCTCTGCACTTATTGAAACTGCACATACAAAAAATAATCAATCTTTATTAGGTCTCACACAAAAATTAGCCGCTACAGGCTTTGCTGACACTTCAAGAGTTGGAGGCGGTAATGAACAACTAGGCTTAGATTTAGCTATGAATAATCAGATTAATGTTTTAAACTCAATTAATAATTTTAAAAATAAGCTGAATACATTAGAAGCACTTATAAAAGAAAAAAATTGGGAGTTACTTTCTAAAAAACTATCTGGAACGAAAGAAATCAGAAAAAATTTTATAGATTAAAATTAACTATACCTTTAGAAGCTAATATTTGCCTCGAAACCATTAATGCAGACTGACTCACACCTGCTGTTCCCTCTCCTGGATAAATTGAATCCCCACATAGCCATAAACCTTCAAAAGGAGTCCTACTAGATAATCCAAATAAGCCAAAAAGATCAGGATTTTGACCAAGTCCTCCTACAATTCCATTAGGTCTATTTGTCCATTTTTGAAATCCCAATGGAGTCGCTAATTCCCTATGAAGCCAATTTTCAGAATCAATATCAAAATAACTTTCCAATTCGAGCGATATTTTTTCTAGACAATCATTTTTCCTCTTTAAATAACTTTGTTTATCTAAATTAAACCAATCTTTGGTCTCAGTAAAAATACTCGCTATTAAAGTCACCTCACCTTTCGGTGCTCTTCCATCCCCATCTTCGCTAATTGATACAAATAACGAACCAAATTCATGTGAAACAAATTGATAATGATTAGAAAAAATTTTCTTAATATGTTCTTTTTTTAATGCTGAATAAAAAACTATAGCTCCACTTGGATCAGGTAAATTATTAAGTCGCTTTTTATAATTTTGTTTTCTATCTAAAGGTTCCTTAAAATGCTTTAACAATGCCTGAGGAGGTGCAGTATAAATTAAATCTTTTGCTTGATAAACAAAAGAATTTTTTTTTGATTTGGCAGATATTTTCCAACATTTATTTAATTCGTCAAAATTTATAGAATCAACTTTTTGGCCAAAAATTAAATTAACACCAGTTTTACGTAAGGAACTTTCTAATGCTTCACTTAAAGACTGCATAGATTTTGTAAGATGCCAAAGGCCATGTGGCTTTTGACACATCTGAAGAACGGTTGAGCCATATAATGCAGCTGTACTATAGACATCTTCCTGTGAATAGAGTTTTAGTTGAAGGTTTAAAAATTTAATCAAGCGCTTGTTCTTAGATAATCCACAAATACGCAATAAATCAAAAATAGTAGATTTAAGTAAAATCCCTGTTATTAGGTTTGATGGAACTAGTGCTTTAAAAAGTTGCGAAAAATCCCAGAAATTTCTTATTGGCAATACTGGATTATTGTTAGCAAATATCCAATTACTTTGATGGATTAACGAGCATAGTTTCCAAAAATTACGACTTCCTGGAAATTGCATTTCTTGTTCAGCAATCCATTTCTTTTTGTCATGCCAAATTTGTATTGGTTTACTGTCATCATTAAAATCAACTATGCAAGCAGGGTCTAAAATAGTAGCTTCAGGGGATGGAATATCTAAAAAATCAAAAATTCTTGAATGTATTCCTCCTCGCTCTAGTCCAGCAACTTGAGTTGCACCAACATCGAAAATATAATTTTTTCTTTTAAAAGTGCCTGCACAACCTCCTGACTGAACATGAGATTCGATTAAAGTAACCGATAATCCTTGTTTTGATAAAATTGCTGCAGAAGTTAGTCCCGCTATACCAGCGCCAACAACAACAACTTCAGACTTTCTCATAAATGCAAAAATTATCACCTATTGAAATTAGCGAAATTTGTGATCAATTAGGTGAAGCCTTTCCCAAAAGTATTAAACAAATACATGGAGGCAATATTCACAATGCCTGGCAAATAGAATTCTCAGACAAAAAATTATTTCTTAAAAGAAATAATAGAGACAAGAAACTTCTTGAATTTGAAAAATCTTGTCTTCAAAATTTGAGAAGGTTTATTAATGAAAAGAACTTAGTTGTTCCTGAAGTTATCGCATATAAAACTATAAACGATGTAGAAATCCTTTTAATTGAATGGATAAATATGCAAAGCTTTGATCAGACAAAACTTGGAAAAGGTTTGGGAGAAATGCATTTAAATTCAACTGAGTCTAATCCGGAAATGTATGGGTATCCGATTGAAGGTTTTATTGGCATAACAGATCAAAAAAAAGGTTGGGAAAAAAGTTGGATAGATTGTTTTCTAAACTTACGAATAATGCCCCAATTATCAATACTTAAATCAAATGTTCTAGACGAAGCAACCATAAATATAGTTAAAGAAAAAATTAAATTAGAATTACTAAATCATAAGCCAACAAATGCTCTTGTGCATGGAGATTTATGGTCAGGAAATGTAGGTATAGACAAAAGTGGTAAAGGGGTTATTTTTGACCCTGCATCATGGTGGGCAGATAATGAGGTGGATATTGCTATGACTAGATTGTTTGGTGGTTTTAGAAAGGAATTTTATGACGAGTATCATAAAATTATTCCTATGAAAGAGAGATTCGAAAATAGAATTACTATTTACAATTTTTATCACATATTGAATCATGCCAATATTTTTGGCGGATCGTATTTGAATCAAGTCAAAAATTATGTAAAAACAATCATCAATTTTTAATTTAAAATTAACCTAGATATGTCTTTTTTAAATTTTGAACCTTATCTAAAACAGCTTCACGATTTTCACTTGTACGAAGATTCTGCCAGCTCCATTGACCGACAACAATAACGCCAAGTAGTTCTAGTAAACCTGGAAGAATGGGGAAAAAGTTAATCGTATCAATAATAACTTTAATTATTATTTGAGCTATTACGACTACAGCAATAATGCCTGCTGCTTTGCCATACTTCCCCATTTGAGTCCAATCAACTTTACCAAGGGTTTCATTAACTTTTCCCATGGCATCAGAGTACTTGTCTGAAAAGCTTTTAGTTTCTGAGCTTGTAGCGGAGCCGGAGTCTTGGTTTGACTCTGGTGTGTTTTCACTCATGAAATCAGTAATGTCAATATATTGACCAGACAATAACGGAAAAATCATCCATTTGCTACCTTTTTGTAATGTGTAATTCCGAACCGACACATTTTGTATTTTTTAGATAATTTGATATGTATTAATTTTGAAGATGTTTTAAGAATTTTCTTTTTAAATAATTTGCAATATTGTCTTCTTATAACAAAAACATTAAAAATCCCAAAAATAGCAAACCTTAAAAAGGTGAAATTATTAATTTTAATTATCATATCTTCATAAGATTATTTCGAAATTAAAAATGACATTCTCAAAAAATATCAAATTTAATTTCTTAAACACAGATGAACAAGAAAGATATCAAAAACATTTAACACTAAAAGACATAGGTTATGAGGGTCAACTAGAACTGAAAAACTGCTCAGTATTATGTATAGGAGCAGGCGGTCTTGGTTCTTCTGTTTTGCTTTATCTAGCGGCAACAGGAATTGGAAAAATTGGAATAGTAGATAACGATTACGTTGAGAAGTCTAATCTCCAAAGACAGATTATTCATGAAACGAATACTATTGGCAATCTTAAAATTGAATCTGCGCAAGAAAGAATAAAAAAATTAAATCCTAATTCTGAGGTATTAACTTATGAGGAGCGAATTAATCCTGAAAATGCTCTAAAAATAATTCGAAAATTTGATATTATTTGTGACTGCTCAGATAACTTTGGCACTAGATATTTGATAAATGATGCATGCTTGATACTAAAAAAGCCTCTCGTGTTTGGAAGTGTACAAGGCTTTGAAGGGCAAGTGAGTGTTTTTAACTTATATAAAAATAGTCCAAATTTAAGAGACCTGCTTCCAGAATCCCCTGTAAAAAATGCTATCCCTAGTTGTTCAGAATACGGGGTTTTGGGGATTTCTACAGGTTTGATAGGGATTTTTCAAGTAAATGAGATTATCAAAATCATTTTAAAAAAAGGTGAAATCTTAGATGGGAAAATTCTGGTTTTTGATCTATTGAATATGAATATGAAAAAATTACATCTAAAAAGTGCTCAAGTAAATAAACGAATAAAAGATCTTTCTCAGTTTGCGGACTTTTATAATGACGATGAATGTTCTGAGAAAAATAGTGAAATCAAAAGAATCGATGCTAATGATTTTAATAGCTTATACAAAACAAAACCCAACAAAATTCTTTTAATTGATGTCAGGGAAAATGAAGAATTTTCCACTTCTGCAATAGAAGGTTCAATATCAATTCCACTAAGTCATTTGCAACAAGAGTCTGACTTAAAATTTATTCAAAAAGAAAGTTTAATCAAAGAGATTTTCACCATATGTAAATCGGGCAAACGTTCTGAAAAAGCTTCAAAGATATTGTCTAAATTCAAAATTCAATCGAGATCAATTGTGGGTGGTATTGAAAAGGTAAAAAAAATATTAAGCAATTAATACTTTAAAGATTTTTTAATAATCTACTCCTCTTTTTAAATCAACTCCAACATTTGCGTAATGCTTATGACAAACCATTTCAGAGTAAACATCGGCAAGTTCAAAGTATGAAGGTTCATTTTTACATCTCCCAGTAATAACAACTTCTGTATCTGTTGGTTTTTTTAAGAGCGTTTGATGTATAGATTCTACAGGTAGCAGTTCTAAATCAACAGTTGGGTTCAATTCATCCAAAATAATTGTCTTATACAAACCGCTCAAAATTGCAGCTTTTGCTATTTCCCATGCTCTTTCAGCCTCAACGTAATCAATTGGTTGTTGCTGACCTCTCCATACAATCGCATCTCTCCCTGATCGCAAATGATCTACCAAATGCGGATAACTTTCTCTCAAAGCTTCAATAGCAGCATCTTCGGTATATCCATTACCACCTTTTAACCACTGTAATATTAAAACTCTATGACTTTTATCTTGAGATATTCCTTTACCAATAGCTTGAAGAGCCTTACCAAGTGCACTTGTAGATTTACCTTTTCCTTCACCTGTATAAATCTCAATTCCACCAGTATTATGATTTTTTGCAGTTAACTTTGATAAGTCTCCTCCTAAACGTGATCTCATTTCAGAATGTAGTTGAGATATTCTTACCAAAGAGGGAGGGGCTGCCCTTCCGGTGATAATTATCTCCAAGCCATCAGGACGATTATGAAGAGAATCAACTACTTCCTTAATATCAAGCATTCCTAAATCAAGAACCGGATTCAACTCATCTAGTACAACTACAGAATAAAGAGAACTAGCAATAGCTCCTTTAGCAATATTCCAACCTCTTTCAGCCTCGCTAATATCAAATTTTGTCACCTGGTCAGCAGTAAAGAATTCCGATCTTCCTGTCCTTACATGGTCAATTAAGTGTGGGAAGCCTCTTTGCAAGGCCTCTATAGCCGAATCCTCATCATATGGCCTCTCAGGGCCCTTCAAAAATCTGAGAAGTAAGACTCTTGACTGTCTTTTTTCGCATATACCTAATCCTATCGTCCTTAGCACAACACCCAAAGCCGCCTGACTTTTACCCTTACCCTCCCCATCATAAATATGTAATTGACCTTTTGATCTCTCTTGGCTGTCACTAGCTGTAACAATTCCAATTCCTCTATTTCTACTTGTATTTGTCAATTGAACAAAGTGAATAGCATTAATCTAAGATATAGTTAAGAATATTATTAAAAATTTAATAATAAATTCAACCTGATTCATAGATAATTTGAATTCTAAAGTAATTAGCATGTTCAATCAACTAGAAATTCTCACTGATGAACAAAGTGAAAAGCTTTATAGAATTAGAAGTTTCATTCAAAGTCTTAATAGTGTTTGTATTGCTTATTCAGGTGGGGTCGACAGTACATTAGTAGCATCAATAGCATTTGAGCAATTAGGCAGCAAAGCAATAGCGATTACTGGAGTTTCTCCTGCATTGGCCAATACACTTCGCGAAGAAGCAAGAAGTCAGGCTAAGTGGATTGGGGTGAAGCATTTAGAAATTAAAACATCGGAATTAGACCAAGCAAGTTACAGCGACAATCCCAAAGATAGGTGCTTTGCATGTAAAAAAGAGCTTCACAAACATACAAACTACTTTTCTAAAAAACTTAATTACAAAGTTGTTTTAGACGGAGTGAATCTTGATGATCTTCAAGATTACAGGCCAGGTATCCAAGCTGCAAAAAAAGCAGGCGTTATCTCTCCCCTTGCACAATTTAAATTCTCAAAACAAGATATTCGAGACATATCAAGAGCATTAGGTTTCCCTTGGTGGGATAAGCCTGCTCAACCTTGCTTGTCATCAAGATTTCCATATGGCGATGCAATAACCAGTGAGAGGCTTAAAATGGTTGAGAAAGCAGAAGAATATCTCAAAGATGGTGGCTTGTCAGAGGTTAGGGTTAGATGCCAAGGGTTAACGGCTAGAATAGAAATTCCCAAAAAAGAATTTAAGCATTTTCTTAAAAATTATAATTTTAGTGATATAGTTCAATATTTTTCTAATTTAGGATTTAATTGCACTAGCTTGGATCTTGAAGGACTGATAAGCGGAAAATTAAATCGATAATTTTTGCAGGTTAAACAATTGTTCTCATCTGTTTAAGAACTGCTGCAGGTGGATTTCGCTCAATGACACGTAAAGAATGTTCTTCAGCTTTTAAAGCTTCAATTAAATATTTACTTGCAAGCTCTGGCAACATATTTTGACCACATGTAAAGATATCAACTGCAGAATAATTAGATTCAGGCCAAGTATGTATTGAAATATGGGATTCAGCAAGCAATGCAATTGCTGTAACCCCTTGAGGTTCAAATTTATTGCTCATCAAATTCAAAACTGTTGCTCTTGCAAATTTTGCAGCTCTAGTTAATGTACATCGCAAAAAGGATTCATCATTTAATTTTTCGTAATCGCATCTATAAAGTTCCAATAAAAGGTGTTTGCTTTGATGCCTGAATTTTTGGTCATTATTAAACGAACTTAAAATTTGGTTTTTTTTAGGGACTGCCATCAAAAAAGTTTATATAAATACAAGATTAGCCAAAAATGGATACTTTTAGAATTATAAGTAAATCATTTGTGAAGAGCCTAAAAAAGACTGATTAAATTTATCTAGATGTGTCGCACTTATAAAACATTGGCTATCTTTTCCAACAGAATTTAACAACAAATTTTGTCTTGTTATATCTAGTTCCGCTAAAACGTCATCCAATATAAATATTGGAGGGACATTGAATGTTTTATTTAATAAATCTAGTTCAGCCATTTTTAAAGCTAAAATAAAAGTTCTTTGCTGACCTGATGAACCATATTTTCTAACTGAAACATTATTAATTAGAAACTCAATATCATCACGATGAGGTCCAAAATTACATTTACCAGTCAATGCTTCTAATGAACGCTGCTTTAATAGTTGTTCTGCTATTTTCTTACTAATAACTTCCTCTTCTTCTTCTTCTGGAATTATATTTTGTATCCCTGAAAGATAATTAATACCTATTTGCTCTTTAGCTTTACTTAAGTGATTATGCCAATATTCAACATATGGTTTTATTTTTAATAAAGCCCTTCTTCTACGCCTAAAAATTCTTGTACTTATAATTGACATTTGAATATCAAAGGTTTCAACAACTTCTGAGGATTGGTTCTTCAGGAAACTTTCTGAACGCCAGAAATGACTTCTTTGCTTTAAAAGTCTGTTAAATCTACTTATCAATTCTGAATATACTGGCTCAAGCTGAGATACAACTTTATCAATCCATGTTCTTCGATAACTTGGTTCACACCGAACAATATCAATATCATTAGAACAAAAACATACACTTCGAATATAGTTCTTTATTTCACTCTGCTTTTTTAAGATTGATTCATTAACGTAAATTTTTTTAGAGCCTTTTCGAAATAAATTTAACTTTAAATCATCTCTAAAATCAACCTGTCCAATAACAACAGCCATATCACTATCATTTTCTATTAAGTCTTTATCACTTAAGGCTCTATTAGATTTTAATTGACTTAAAAATTCAATTGATTCAAGTAAATTTGACTTACCAATTCCGTTACAACCTAGAACAATAGCTCTTTGCTCTTTAAGGTCAATTTCAAAACTTTTATGGTTCCGAAAATTTTGAATTTTTAGTTTATTTAAAAAAATTTTTTTTGTGCATTCATTAATTAAATTAGCTAAGTTTAAAATATTTAGATTTTCTTTAAAGAAATTGTAAATTAAGGGCATGTAGCTCAGTTGGATAGAGCATCAGATTCCGGTTCTGAGAGTCGGGGGTTCGAATCCCTCCATGCTCGTAAAATGATTTTTAAAGCTTATATCCCATCACTCTTATTCCGTTTGGATCCAATATGAATCCACTTTCTTCTAAACTCTTAAATGAAGATTCTGGAGCTTGTACAGAAATACTGCATCCTGGCATTTCTCGATTTATTTTCTCAAGAGTTAAATTTATCAACATTGAATAGTAAAGTTGCTGATTAATTCCTGGTACTGCACTTAAATTCCATAAGTTTGCATTAAGTCCTCTGTCTGATGTAACCCTTACAAAACCATATAGTTTATTTTTAAATTCATTCTGTATGGTAAAAAAGAAATTACTTTGCTGAATAGCCTTAGAAAGAGATTTAATTGGGAATGTCTCACAACCACAATTTGATAAAAGCTTGTTAACTTCTTTAGCTAATGGGATCTGAGAAGAGTTAACAAAATAACCTTCTGGGAGAATAAGTTTTTTTTTAGAGAAATATTGCAATGATCAACCTGTATTTCTCATTCCAGCTGCTATTCCATTAATTGTTAAAAGTGCACCTCTCAATAATTCACTTCTACTATAAGCTCTTCTAGATTCATCTTTATCAATAAGAAATTCGCTAATAGGGGGTTGTCTTGTTTGATCTCTAAGTCTTCTTAAAAGTGAAACTTGCAAAAATCCCAATGGAATAATTGTCTTATTTCTCAAGCTAACTGATGATTTTAAGTCTCTATCAGATTCGAGGAGTTTATTTTTACCAGTAATTTCAAGTATTAAAGATTTCGTAAGATTATATTCTTTAGAAATTACTTCAAAAATAAGATCAAAAGAATCTTTATTTTCTTCACTACCAAGGGTATCAACGTAATATTTAGCGACTTCCAAATCAACCTTAGATAATGTCATTTCCACCTTAGATATAAGCATTCTGAAAAATGGCCATCTTTGATGCAGAACTCTTAACAATTCAATTTGTTTCGGGTCGGAATTCAATTCAGATGATAATGCTGTCCCTACTCCAAACCAACTGGGCAAAAGAAATCTACTTTGTGTCCAACCGAATACCCATGGAATAGCTCTTAAACTGGATAAATCCTTTGCACCCTTTTTTCTTCTAGCAGGCCTGCTAGAAATCTGTAATTTACTTATTTCTTCTATTGGAGTTACCTCTTGGAAAAAATTCAACAAATCAGGATTTTCATGAACTAATTTTCTATAATGAGACCTTGATGTTTCTGCGAGCCTAGACATTAATTGATTCCATTCAGGAGTAGCATCGAGTCTATTATTTACTAAACTATTTTGAATAACAGCTGTAGTAACAGTTTCTAAATTGTATAAAGCTAGTTCTGGCAGACTATATTTTGAAGCTAAAACTTCACCTTGTTCTGTTATTTTTATTCTCCCTTTTAAGGTTCCGCTTGGTTGAGCCAATATTGCCTGATAGGCTGGTCCTCCCCCTCTTCCTACAGAACCGCCTCTTCCATGAAAAAGTCTTAGCAATATATTATTTTTACTTGCAAGATTTTGAAGAGCTATTTGAGCTCTATGAATTTCCCAATTACTAGAAACAAACCCTGAATCTTTATTACTATCAGAATATCCAAGCATTAATTCTTGAAGAGGTTTAAAAGATTCTCCAACTTTTGGCAATAACGATTTGTAAAAATCTAATTTAAACAACTTTTCCATTACTTCCGGGGCTCGTTTAAGGTCTTCAACAGTCTCAAAAAGAGGGACAACTAATAATTTTGACTTTTGTGAATTCTTATCAAGAAGTCCCATTTCTTTTGCGAGTAGGAGAACTTCAAGCAAATCAGATGCACTATGACTCATTGAAATTACGTAAGAATGGCAGATACGACTACCAAATTCTTGCTGCAATCTCTTAACCATTTTAAAAACTGAAAAAGTTTCTTCAGTAGCTTGAGTCCAGTTAACATCAGATGAAATTAAAGGTCTTTTTGTATTTAATTCATCTACAAGCCATTTAATTTTCTCTTCCTCAGACATTTGATCATATTGCACAGATAAATCAAGATAATTTGTAAGTTCTTGTAAAGCATCACTATGCTTTGTACTTTCTTGACGAATATCTAAACTTGCCAAAGAAAATCCGAAAATATGAACCTGAGTAAGTAAGGTGTTTACCGCCTCACAAGTTAAATCTGTACTAATCAGGCTATTTTTGATCAGTTCGAGATCATAAGTAAATTCGTTTACTGATTTGTAATATAAGTTTTCAACTTGATCTATATTTTTAGTTTCTATTTCTCCCTCTAAGTCAAGTTTCCACCCACTTTTAGCTAATAAATTATTCCTTTCTTGTGTTAGTCTGAGTTTTTCTAAAATATAACTTAATTTCAATCTGTAAGGTTCTGATCTGTATCTTGTCGCCCTGGCTTCATAGATTTCTGGGAACTTAACCCTATCTGTTTCTAATGATTCTAATAAAGAAGAACTTACTTGACTCCATTGCATTGAGACACTTAATTGATCTCTAAGATTAGATGTTGCCATAATATATCTTTCCAACATCAACTGCCTTTGGTAGCAAGCAGTACGCCATGTTATGTCAGGAGTTACTGATGGATTACCATCCCTATCGGAGCCGACCCAAGAACCGAAATTACAAAAAGATTCAGAGGGCATCTGAACATCAGGATAGTTTTCGATGAGTGCTTCAGCAATTCTGCCTCTCAATTGAGGCATCGCATTAAATAAAACCTGCTGAAAATAATGCAAGGCATAATCTACTTCGTCCAGAACTGAAGGTTTAAATTGATGCAATTCATCTGTTCTCCACCAAAGTCTCACTTCCTCTTTTAATTGAGTTTTTAAAGAATTTTTTTCTTCTTTTGTTAAAAATTGCTCAACCTGTATTTTTTTTAACAAATTTGCGACTCTAGTTTGCTTATGTCTAATCGTATGTCTTACTATCTCTGTCGGGTGTGCAGTAAAAACTAAACGAATATCCATTTCCTGCAATAGAGCCTCTAATTTCCCTGGAGGTACATTTAATTTCCTTAACCTATAAAATAATTCTCTAAAAGTGACAGGAGCATTTTGTCTTGCCAATGCTGGGGCAAAAGGATCAAGATTATCGGGAGATTTTTGAACATTTTTATTGGTAAAGCTTTGAATATATCTATCTTCCTCCACTCTTTGTTCCAAAATATTTACTAGTTGAAAATATAACGAGAACGCCCTTGCGGCAGCTATGGATTCAGCTAAATCCATAGAATTTACGATATCAACTATTTCACTTTTAGAAGTTTTTGAACTATCACCATCAATTTGTTTTGAATAACTCAATTCTTTAAGCTGTATCAATCTCTCTGCTTGATCATCTGGGCATTCTTCTCTGAGAACAGATTCCCATAGATCCTCTATTAAAAGGCGACTTTTATCAAGTGAATCATTATTACTAATCAGATCCACTCTATTATTTTTTATCTGTTGAAAAGATTCCATATAATCATTATGTCACAAGTGAAAATGTTAAGATCAAATATTTATTTAAATAATCAAAAATTTTCGTCTTCACTCTTAATCATATCTTCGATAGAAATTTTCATTATCTGCTCAATAGAGAGACCTCCTTTATATTGGTTTATCCATTTCATAGATTGATTACCCTCTTCGAGCACTTTATGGATGGGTTTCAAAAGATGTTTCATATTAAATTTTTCTGCAGTAGATGATAAATCTGATAATAATTGTTGAATCCATTCTCTACAAATAACTTTTTTGCCATCTTGCCAGTGTAGTAACTCTGAATTCAAACTATCTTTAGCAGCATTCATTTCATTTTGATCACATATTTCTGATAATTGATCAATAGAAAAAATACTCGCAGTCAAAGGATCTAAAGTATTTATATTTTCAAAAAGATTTAAAATTCTTAGTTCTAGCATAGCTGTTATCCCTAATAGCAAATTGATATCATGAACAAAATCACAAATTCTTAATTCCAAACGATCGAGAATTAAAGGCCTTTGGGGACCATTTGGTCGGATTGAAGACCAAAAATGTCTAATATTCTGCATATTTTTATTATCTATATTTTCCTCGATCCAATCTACGTAGTTATTGTGATTTACAAAAAGGGGGACTTTACGTGGTGTTTTGGGAAATTGAATCCATCTCTGTGAGTGATTTTCCGTAATTTTATTATTTAAAAAAGGAGAGCTAGCACTTATCGATAGATATAAAGCAGCCTCAGATCTTATTAATCTTATAGCAGCAAAAAGCTTATCTAAGTCATCTATTCCTATATTTATATGAACACTTGAAGTTGCAATAGAAATTCCATAATTATCTTCTATAAATTGATGATACTCATTATCAATATCAGATCTTTGAAATTGATTATCGTGTTTAAAACAAAGAGTGGATGAAGGAATAATTGTTAACCCTTTACCATTTAGCCATTGCCTTAATTTTTTTCTAGGAGTTATTAATTTCTCGTGTAAAAACTTATATTCTTTTTCTGGTGTTGTTATGTATTCAACATTTCTGCTATCTGGCTCTTTCACAAAATTAGAAAATTTTGCTTCGATATCGGCTGAAACACCAATATGTGAATTTAAAGAACCTGTGAAAAGTTCTACCTCAAAACCTTTACAAAGATTATTTTGACTCATTTATTTATCCAGACAGGCTAATGCTTTTAATATCCCCTTTGCTTTATTTATCGTCTCTTGATATTCATTTTCAGGAGAAGAATCAGCAACTATTCCAGCTCCTGCCTGAACTGAAACATCATATTTCCCATCTTTTGTGGGCCTAACTATCATTGTTCTTATAGTAATTGCGGTATTTAATGCACCGTTAATATCAATAGATCCGTAAACACCTGCATATGGGCCCCTAGCATCTTTTTCAAAGTGATTAATCAATTGCATAGCTCTTATTTTTGGCGCACCAGTTACTGTCCCAGCGGGGAAAGATGCTTTTAGTAAATCCCATACATCAGCACTGTTTTTTAAGATTCCCTCAACTTCACTAACTATATGCATAACATGTGAATATTTCTCAATAACCATTAAATCTTTAACCTTCACAGTACCAATTTCACAAACTCTTCCAAGATCATTTCTCCCAAGATCAATAAGCATTACATGCTCAGCTATCTCTTTCGGATCTTTTAATAAATCCTTTTCTAATTCTATGTCTTGTTGATTATCAATACCTCTAGGTCTTGTTCCAGCTATTGGTCTTAAACTTGCAACAATTTGACTATATTTATTTTTTTCAGCTTTAACCATTACTTCAGGACTTGAGCCTATCAGATACCATGAGCCAAAATCAAAAAATGACATGTATGGAGATGGATTAACCATCCTCAAACTTCTATACAAATTAAAGGGATCGTTATTTACTTTAGTTTGGAATCTTTGACTTATAACTATTTGGAAAATATCTCCTTTTCTTATAAATTCTTTTGCAGAGAGAACTGCATCCTCAAAATCTTTTTTCTTCCAATTACTTTCAAGATTTAAGTTCATATTATCATTTTCATTCCAATCTAAAAACTCATTTTCTTTTAGAGGGACTCTCATTAAATTTCTAGTTTCCTGAATTTTAGAAATTGAGTTTTGATACACCTCTTCAATAGAAGAATCTTTAGAAGAAGTTGTATCTGCATAAACAACTGCAGTAATACATCTTTTTATTTGATCAAAAACAACTAACTGATCAAAAAACATCCAAGAGCCATAAGGAATATTGTTTTCTGACATTTCATTAATTGGAACACTTGGTTCTATTCGATTGATTAGTTCATATCCCCAAGAGCCATATAATTGTCCAATTGATGGTAAGTTATCAAGCATGGTTGACTTATATTCTTTTGTCCAAGTTCTTAAAATATCAAAAGGATCTCCTTTATAAATTTCAGTTTTTCCATTATTCCAAGTTTTCACTATTTCTTCGCCGTTACAAACCGCTTCCCAGAGAGGTTTAGTAGCCACAATACTCCATCTACCCAAACTTTCCCCACCTTCTACAGACTCAAGGAAAACACCATGAGAATCTTGCGAGGATAATTTTAACCAAGTTGATAATGGGGTTTCTAAATCAGCAGGCCAAGTTTGAGTGATAGGTATAAAATTTTTACCTTCTTTGTAAGCTTTAAAAAAACTATCTTTCTGAGAGCTGATCATACTTATAATGTCAACCCAAATTATAAATAAATTCTTTTTTTATATCAACTTTAAAGAAGTTAATCAAAAGTATTCTTAGTTGTGAATTTCAACCCAGCTGGATTAGGATTCTCACCTATTCTTCTTGGGTTATGGCCTACTTTTTCTCTGCCTTCGTTAACTTTCTCAGGAAAGACTCCATCTTTAGGATGTAAAAATTCAATATCTCCACCTGGAAAAATTCTATAGATTTTAAAATCCTCAATTCTTGGTTTAAAAGCTCGTAATTGTGTTCCCAAAGCGAGGCATTGTTCTTTTCTTGCAAAGTACATTAAATTATCACCTTCATGCATGATAGCGGCACCGCCTGTAGGCAATTCAAATGCTTGTTCTTTCGTACTTTTCCATACAATTGCATATTTTTCTTCAGTTTCTGCTGAGTTTAATAAACCACCAGTACTTCCTATATGCTTTGGAAATTGACCAACTAAAGTTTCAGTCATCCTAGATTTTGAGTTATTTATAATAAGAAATTAGCATTCATATTTTACAAATTTCATAATTAATGGAAAAGTTTCTACATTATTTAATAAAAGTAAAATTTATTGCTTTATTTTAATTTGAATCTGAAATGGGAAAAAATACTGTCAAACCGGCATCACGCCTTTGTGTGACATGTCCTCCTAAACTAGCTAACAACTTTTGAGTAGCGTTCTGACTTAGTTGTAGGCTACCGGTTTGAGGATTCCAATTTAAAACAGGTCCCAAATCAGACCCATTATCTATTTTTGGTATTTCTTTATTCTTACTATTTAATTTCTGTACTTTTAGTTGAAGTTTCAGTTTTTGACCTGCCGGTCTTAATTCTAAAATCAATGTACTACCCTCATGTAACCCTCTAGTATTTTTATCAATTAATCCCCTTAACATTAATTCTAATTTTTCAGAATCACTCAAAATTTGAGGGAGTTGACTGGGAATGTCTATCTTTAAAGATATTCCACGTCGGTTTAATTGTTTATTCCATAGAGGAGAAAGTTTATTAAAAATTTCAGCTAAGTTGATTTTTGCCAAGTTATTTGATGAAGGACTTTCGTTACTGACTAATTCTGCCGCATTAAAGATTAAACCGAATCTATCTATTTGTTCATTGCATTCATTATCTATTTGAATTAAACGATTTCTCATGGATTCATCCATATTATATTTTTTCAAAGTAGAACTTATTAGGGTTCTAATAGTGGCTAAAGGAGTCCTTACTTCGTGAGAAATTGCTCGTAACAATTTTGCTTCAGTTATTTTCTCATTTTGTTCATCATTTTTTAAATAATTTTGTATGTTGTGGTTTGGCCCCAACTTTGCTAATTTTGCTGATAATGTAGGCCAAAAAATTTTTTCAAATTGATTATTAATATTAAGCATGCCCAAATTATTAATTGCTTGACGAAATTTAACCCCTTCATCATAATTTTCTTGATTTAATTTCGCATGTATTAATTCAATTGAAATTTTTAAGCTTTCTTCATCACATTTCATTAATAGGATTTTCTTATCTTTTTCGCCTATTATTGATAAGATACATTGAAAATTTGGTGTAATAATCATTAAAAATGGTTCATAACCATCTTTTTGACTAAGATTTAAGACTTTATAATTACTAATAAAATTTAAATCATTTTTTATTTTAGCTGAATGATTAACTGGTAAAAAACCTGCATTCTCTTTTTGAAAGTATGGGAACCCCTCCGGAGACCACAACCAGCCATTAAGTTTTTTAAAAAATTTTTTATCGTTAAGAGCAGGCAAAGGAGATGCGACCCAAATACCTCCCTGCTGGCAATTCTGAGAGAGAAAATCTTTTTGAATAACTTCTAAAGAGGCCCACCACATTCTTCTAGAGGTATCATCATCAACATGTATTGTTTGAACTCCTTTAATCAAGAGGTCTTGAATCTTTTTTATCGTTATTTTTGATTCCATTAAATTCTGAGTTTTCTTGAACGTTTCAATATAGATAAGACAAATCCAATAGATATAAAATTAATCACTAATGCCGTTCTACCGTAACTCATAAAAGGGAGGGGAATTCCAGTAACTGGTCCTAATCCAATAGTCATAAATAAGTTTATTATTATTTGAAATAAAAAAGTTGCGGCGATTCCAATTACGATTAGAGATTCAAAGTTTGTCCTAGCAATTTTTGCAGTATCAATAAGTTTCTTAATCAAAAAGAAGAACATAAATAAAACTATCATGCATCCTACAAAGCCCAACTCTTCGCCTAAAGCGCTGAATATAAAATCAGTATGTTGTTCTGGTATGAATTGCAAATTAGTTAGTTTACCTTGTAACAAACCAGTACCCCAAAGACCACCAGAACCAATTGCAATTTGACTCTGAATCAAATGATATCCGCCACCTAATGGATCTCTATTTGGATCTAAAAACAAAACTAATCTATCTTTTTGATAATCTTTTAAGCCATATTGCCATAATATTGGTGTCAATTTTGCAACTAATAAATGAAACGAAATAGAGAGAGCAGAAAAAATAATTTTATTTTTCGAAGATCTATAAGCAAGATATCCCATAAACGGAATCCAGAAAATAAGAAGAGTTGGTGAGGTTAAATATAATATTGAAGTAACAATACAAAAGATTAATATCAAAATCCACTCTATAGGCATTTGAGACCAATAGAGCATCACACCTGTCAAAACTAATAAAACTAAAGAGGTGCCTAAGTCGGGTTGAAAAAAAATTAATAACCATGGAACAATAACTACTAAAAAGGGCAATACTAAGTCTTTTATTGTTAAGATTATTTTTCTGTCAAGCACTAAAGCAAGAGTTAATACAGTACTTAATTTTGCGACTTCTGAAGGCTGAAAAGAAAAGATGCCCAAGTTTAGCCACCTTTGAGCACCGGAAACTGAGATCCCAAAAAAATAAATTAGAAATAAGGATATTAAAGTACAAAAATATAATGGGATCAAATACTTTCTAATTCTCTCTAACGGTATATAAGAAATAAAAAATGCCAAAAAATAACCTAAAAAACCAGTTAAGATATGACTCAAATAATTCGATACTAAAAATTCACCTTGAATACTTTTAATTAAAAAACCCGAAATAACAACGAAAAAAAGGGGAATTAAAAGTAGTGGAGAAAATAAGTATCCTCTATTAAAACTGTCTTTTTTTTGTAAAGATCCTCTCTTATTTAATAAAGAAATTCTCCTAAACATCAATTCAATTATCTATAAACAAAATGATTTTTAATCAATTGTGCTAAATTATTAAATTCAATAGAACTTTCTTTCTTTGGCTGGCTAATTGAGATTGGTATTCCTTTATTGCTTTCATCAACAACAGGAATTTCAATAGGTATTTGGGCTAATAATGGTAAGTCATTTTCTTTCGCTAATGTTTGTCCACCACCTTTACCAAAAATTTCATATTTTTTACTTGGCATATCTGGCGGAATAAATACTGACATATTTTCTACAATTCCTAATAATGGTACGCCAAGTTGTTTAAACATTGCTAATCCCCTCCTTGCATCTTGCAAAGATACTTGTTGTGGAGTTGTTACAACAATAGCTCCAGAAATAGGCACAGATTGCGAAAGGGATATTTGAGCATCTCCTGTTCCTGGAGGCAAGTCAATAACCAAAAAATCAAGATTATTCCATTCAACTTGATATAGAAATTGACGGATAATACTATTTAGCATTGGTCCTCTCCATATAACTGGCTGACCTTCTTCAATGAGGAAACCCATTGATACTAATGAAATTCCATATTTATTTATAGGTATTAATCTTTGATCAGTACCACTACCTTCTGTAACCTTTGGATTCTGTTCGGCGACTCCCATCATTAAAGGAGTATTAGGTCCATAAATATCCGCATCCAGTAAACCAGTTTTTAAGCCTAATTTAGCTAATGAACAAGCAAGATTAACTGCAATTGTACTTTTCCCAACTCCACCTTTACCACTGCTAACAGCAATGATATGTCTTATGCCATCAATCCTCTGCAATTCAGAACCATTACTTTCGGTTTTAGATTCTGTTTTGGAAAGATTATTATCTATCTCTATTTGAACATCTTCAATATCTTCAAAATCTAGTAATATTTTACGAACCTCTTGTACGATTCTATCTCTCTGAGAATTTGCAAATGATGGTAATGATAGTGTTACGATTACTCTTGGTATAGTTACTCTTACGTTTTTAATCCAAGCTAATTCAATTACATTTTTCTTTGATCCAGCATCTAGAACTTTTTGTAAAGCAAAATTCGCATCTTCTATTGTGGTCATTAAATTTTTAAATATTTTGGCAAGGTAGTCGACTGTTTAAAAGATTAAGAACTATGTCGAACTATCAAATAATAGTAAATAAGGACCCCCTAAGAGAAATTATAAAGGGAAACTTATAATTAACCAAAAATTTTTTTTCTTCAAGATTTACTAAATACATGTTCAAAGAACCTCCTAAAAGCTCGAGAGAAAAAACTAAAAATCTCTTATTAACTCTACAAGACAAAATTTGTACGGGCCTTGAAAATATAGATGGCAAAGGAAAATTTATCGAAGAGTCTTGGCTAAGAGACGAAGGTGGTGGTGGAAGATCAAGAGTATTAAAAAACGGTTCAATTTTTGAGCAAGCAGGAGTAAATTTTTCTGAAGTATATGGGAAAGAGTTGCCTCAATCAATAATCTCTCAGAGGCCCGAAGCTAAAGGTCATGAATGGTTTGCTACAGGTACTTCTATGGTATTGCATCCTAAGAATCCCTATATTCCTACAGTTCATCTAAATTATCGTTATTTCGAAGCTGGTCCTGTTTGGTGGTTTGGTGGAGGTGCAGACTTAACCCCTTTTTATCCTTATCTTTCTGATGTGAGGAATTTTCATAAAGAGCATAAAAAAGCTTGTGAGAAAGTTGATAAAGATTTGCATAAAGTTTTCAAACCATGGTGTGATGAATATTTTTTCTTGAAGCATAGAAATGAATCTAGAGGCATAGGAGGTATTTTTTATGATTATCAAGATGGTTCAGGCAATATCTATAGAGGAAATAATCAAAATGGAGAGGCATCAAAAGCTTCAGAAAATATTGGCAAAACTAATTTAAACTGGGATAATTTATTTTCTTTAGCGGAAAACTGTGGGCAAGCATTCCTACCCTCTTATCTACCAATTGTTGAACACAGAGCTTCTCAAAAATATACTTCTCATGAAAGAGAATTCCAGTTATATCGAAGAGGTAGATATGTCGAATTCAATTTAGTTTGGGATAGAGGGACGATTTTTGGACTACAAACAAATGGTAGAACTGAATCTATATTAATGTCCTTACCGCCTTTAGCTAGATGGGAATATGGATATAAACCTAAAAAGGGTTCTCGAGAGGAGTTTCTCACATCAATTTTTACAAAACCCCAAGATTGGTTAAATGATAAAGAGCTCGAGAAATTCTGTATAGATAATAATATTTTTAATTAAAAATCATCGAATAATTTTTTAAAGTATCTTAAATAGGTGTTTTAAATAAAGAACCGTCACTTTTCAATTGAAGTTTTTCGCCAAGTTCATTTTCTAAAGAGATTAATTCATCCCTATGAGCTCTTAGTCTCATGAAAGTTGAATCATTTTCGTTTTCGTTGATCAACCTTAATTCAAATTTCTCCTCTCTTGCTGATTTTTTAAAATAAACAATTCCAGACAAAGGGCCACCAATTAATCCCAAAAGAATAGGCCACCAACCTAATTCAGGATATATTTGAATAATTACTAATCCCAAAGCACAAGAACCAAAACCGCCAAGAAAACCTAAAAAAATTGCTAAAAATTTACTAGAAATAACTTGACCCTTGAATATTAAAATTCTTTGTTCAAAATCTCCTCCTGTTTGCTTCCATCCCCTCAAATTAAGCCATTCACATAAACCATTTAAAACCTTAACTGGCTGCTGAGAAGATGAAATCTCAACGATGGTTGTTCTATCTTTACTCGAAGCCTTAAGAAAAAAAAATAATCCTATGGCCAAGAGAATTGTTAGCAATAATGTTGAATTTAAGGAATAGGACATTAAATAAATTTTTTCTAGAAACCCGAGAATAAAAATTAAAGTTACATCATATTATAATTTTTGAGAATTATTCTGTAAAATATTTTTATTAGATGAAAATTCTTAATTAAATAAAATCTTAAGTAATATTCTAAATATTAAATTATTACGGATACTTTTTAAAAATGACTATTGAAAATAAAAATATTGATCTTCTTTATAGCGATTTAACAGCAGATTTATACAATCTTTATAAAAAATCATCCTACCTAGCTATTGACACTGAAGCAATGGGTTTAATTCATGGAAGAGATAGACTCTGTTTAGTACAAATATGCAATGAATTCAAAAAAACATCTTGTATAAAAATCGAACTTAATACTTCTTCTTCGCCTCATTTAAAAGCACTTCTTGAAGATGACAAAATTACTAAAATATTTCACTATGCGAGATTTGATGTAGCAGCTCTAAAATGCAATCTTAAAATTAATACAAAAAATATTTTTTGTACAAAAATTGCTAGTAAGTTGGCAAGAACTTATACAAACAAACACGGTTTAAAGGATTTAATTAATGAATTGTTAGGTATAGAACTGGACAAAAGCTCACAAAGTAGTGACTGGGGTAGCAACGAAGATTTAACAAAAGATCAATTAGATTATGCAGCAAATGATGTTAGATATTTAATTGAAGCTATGCATAAATTAAAGGTTATCTTAGAAAGAGAGAATAGATATGAATTAGCTCAAAAATGTTTCGAAACAGTTTCTGTACATGCTGATTTAGACATACTTAAATTTTCAAATATATTTGAACATTAAAAATCAATCTTCAGTTAAAAAATTATCTTCACCATCAAGAGTTTCCATAAGCTTATCAAGTATTCTTGAAGAACTTAATTTATCTCCATCATTTTTCTCACAAATTTTTAAGACATTTTGCGCAACTTGTATTTTTTCTTGAATAGTTTTCGAACCTTCTTTTGCAATTTGAATTTCTACTTTCTTTTTAGCAGAGGATAAGCTTATACTCATAAGTTTTGCAATCTCTGCACAAATTTTTAGATATTGCCGATCATTTATTGGATACATAAAAGAATTAATAATTAATAAGTTAGTGCCATTTACTAAGATAACAAATTAAGGTTTATCGCATCTACGATTTTCTTACTTGCTCCCGATTCCCCCATTCTTTTTTTTCCAATTTTTGCTTGTTCTAACCTATCAACTTTTCCTTTCAAAAGTAAACTTAAACGTTTTAAAAGAATTTTTTTGTTCTTGCAAACCAACACACTGCCTCCTAATAATCTTGATTGCCTTTTTGCAAATGATTTTGTAAATTGTGGTCCAGGTCCCGGTAGAGAAAGAGATGGAATTCCAAGACCAGCAATTTGCTCTGTAGCAGTTCCTGCATTAGAAAGGCCAACCTCTGCCATATTGGCCCATGAATTGAATTTACCTTTTCCAATCACTACATATTGATCTTTTTTTTTCCATACTGAATCTTCATCAATTAGAAATTTAACTTTACTCTGTTTTATAAAACCATATTTGTTTAAATAACTTTGAATTTGAATCACATTCGCATTAATGCTCAAAGGCAAAAGTATTACCAAATCCTTTGATAAATGAAAATCTTGCAAACAATTCAGAAAATTATCAAGATTCTTGAGAGCTTCAGGGTATCTACTTCCAACTAATAAAATAATCCTTTTAAAAGAAATAATATTTGATATCTTCTCGTTTGTTGCATTAACAAAATCCATCATTGGATTACCCAAGTATTTTGCATCAATATTTTTTCTATTTAAATTATTAGCTGTAATTTTATCTCTCATAATTAAATTTTTACATCTTGGAGATTTCATTAAAAACATTTCCCATAGATCCCATTCAGAACCTTTCAACTTATGATAAAAATCGCTTAAATCCCAACCTGGGCCACTACTCCAAGTATGATCACTTTTGGGAGTTCCAATAAAACTAAATTCGCATTCTGAACTCCAAGCGTAAAGTAATGGCAAGAAATCTCCTACTGCAATAATTTTGCAATTATGTTTTGACTTCTTTCTTACAATTAGAAAATTTCTTAAATTATCGATTAAAAATCCTGCAAACAAATCAAGCACAAATCCCTTCAGACTTTGATTACTAAAACCTCCACTAGGCAGCTCTTTTAAAAATCCTATTTTACGAAAATTCTTTGATTTTATGGAATTAAATACATCTCCATTTCCTACTAACGGTAAAACTTCAATATTTTTATTTTTTATTTTTTTCAGTAATCTTTTTATTATTTCCGATGCTATTACATCTTCTCCATGACCATTGCATATAATTAATAGAGAATGAGACACCTTACTGTTAAGATCATAAAAAGACTTAATCGAATCTTTCTCGGCGGCATGGCCAAGTGGTAAGGCAGAGGATTGCAAATCCTTTATCCCCAGTTCGAATCTGGGTGCCGCCTTCTTTAATTTTTTTACGCATTTAATTATGAAGTTTTCGAAGAACTTCAATTTCAAATGAAGGATATCAAGTTTCAATTACTTATAGCCATATAGAAAAATAATCTTTTTTTATTATTGATAAATAATACCTTATATTCATTAATAATTAAAATTAAAGGGATTTATTAATTATTTTCATCAGATTATTTGTATCTAAATTTGAATTATTTTAGTAATCATTATCTGCTACACACATTCCTAAACATCTAACACCATTTGATGCAGTCCTTTTGCAATGATTACATAAAATTGGATCTTTCTCTGAAGTAAGGTTAATTTTTGAATTATTTTGGTCTTTAAAACTTATTAACTCTTGTGTTGAATCAAATAGAGTCATTCTTGGAATCATCACTTGAATCGATACTAACAACAAGTGAAGCATTTATGTTGGAAGAGGGTATATCCATAATTTTTACAGTTTCTTTAGGCTCATCAATAACTTTATTTTCTTCAGTACTCTCATCAACTGCACAAGCTTCAAGTGCCTCTCGAAGTAGTGAATCAAAAGTTGCTCCAGGCAATCTATGTCTAGCAACCTCAAGAAAAGTTCTTGGTAAAGATTCAGATGCAGCATCTCGTAAAGCAGGATTATTCTTTCTATGTTCTTGTTCTTCTTCTATTGATTTAATAAACCTCAGTGTGACATCTCTTTTGGTAGAGGCTTTTATCAGCGTATCGTTTTCAGGATTACTAACATTAGGTTCATTTTCAAGATCACTAAGTCTTTTTTCCAAACTATTTAAAACTTCATTAGCTTCCTTACTAATATGGGCTAATTGACCATCGGACAAATTAGGCAAATCAGCGACAAAAACTTTCCCATGATCCCTTAGTGTCAAGAAAGTTGGTCTTGGGCCTTGAGCCTGTCTACCAAATGATTCAGAATTATTACCTATTGGTCTTTTTGGAGGTGTAGGGCCAGCGGAACTACGTCTACGTGTAATTCTTTGATTATTTGCAAAGGGCATTGAATAAAGGTTAAATCTTAATACTTAAACTTCCGATATAATTCGGCGGTGATTTTATTATATTACACCTAACTTTTTCATTTGGGTATAAAAAATAATTTTTAAAACTCATTTAAAAAAGATAAAAAAATTTAAGTTAAAATTTCTGGCAAAAATTTACTAATTGTTGAATCATTTTTTCGAACTATCTTTCCAATTTCCCAACTATCTATGTCATGATCTTTACAGATACTTAATACCGCGTCCCTAAATTGTTTATCAATAATTAAACAAAATCCGACTCCAAGATTGAAAGTATTCCAAAAATCTTTTTCAGGAATCATTCCTTTATCTTTTAAGAATTTAAATAAAGTAGGTATTTCCCAAGAATTAGTATTGATGTAAGGAATAAAATCAGAAGGAATACATCTTGGTAAATTTTCTGGAATTCCGCCTCCAGTAATATGAGACATTGCTTTAATTTCTATATTCTCAGATAACATTTGATTAATAACATTATTGTAAATTTTTGTAGGTTTCAATAACTCATCATAAAAATTTAAATGAGAAACTTTTTCAAATTCTTTATCTATTTGATTATTGTTTTGAATAATTTTTCTTACTAAACTAAAGCCGTTACTATGCACTCCATTACTTTTTAAGGCAATTATTAAGTCATTTTCAGATACTTTTTTTCCATTAATAAGCTTATCTTCATCAACTATTCCAACACAAAATCCTGCAAGATCATACTTATTTTTTGAATAAAATCCAGGCATTTCAGCAGTTTCTCCGCCAAGTAATGAACAGTTATTTTCTCCGCAGCCATGTGAAATTCCTTGAACTACCTGCAATAACTGTTTCTTATCGAGTTTACCAGTGGCAATATAATCCAGAAAAAATAAAGGTTTTGCACCACTAGTAATGATATCGTTCATGCACATAGCAACTAAATCAATACCAACCTCAAAGTGAAAGTTCTTACTTTGGGCTAATTCTAATTTTGTTCCAACACCATCAGTTCCTGAAACAAGAACTGGTTTTTTAAAACTATCGATAGGAATTCTAAACAAACCTCCGAACCCACCAATACCCTCAATCACATTAGATGTATGAGTTCCTTCAACTGCCTGTTTAATTTCGGAAACAAATTCTCGTCCAGCTTCTATATCAACACCTGATGTTTTGTAATCCATGAAATAAAAATGATAGACTTTCCCTATATAGATATTCCTCCTAAGATTGCTTTTGTCCAGTAATTATTTATCAAATAGATTTATTTTTTAAAAACAAAGTGAAGAAATTAATAATAAGGAAAACTGAAGAAATAGAAAATTGGAGGAGAAATATAAATGGTGAAGTTAACTTCATTCCAACAATGGGTAATCTTCATAATGGACATATAAAACTGATATCAACAGCAAAAAATGACAATTCTAATGTTAATTTAGTAAGTATTTTTATTAATCCACTTCAATTTGATAACAAGTTAGATTTAGAGAATTACCCTAAAACAATTGATAATGATATAAAAATCTCCTTTTCAAATGGCGCAGATGCCATCTTCATCCCAAGTAATGAAGATATATATCCAGAGAAAAATAAAAATATTAAATTCCTAAAAGCACCAATTGAATTATCTTCTGCATTATGTGGATTAAATCGAATTGGGCATTTTGATGGGGTTTGTACAGTAGTTTATAGATTACTTAATCTCATCAAGCCAAAAAATCTTTACTTAGGAGAAAAAGATTGGCAACAACTTTTAATTTTAAAAAATCTTGTCCTAACAAAGAAATTAAATGTTGCTATTAAATCTATTCCTACACAAAGAGATTTTGATGGAATTCCTTTAAGTTCACGTAATGTACATTTATCAAAAAACGAAAGAAAATTGATTAGGTTTTTTTCAAGTGAGTTATTAGAAGCAAAAAAAAATTTTCAACAAGAAAAAAAGATCAATTTAAACGAAATAATTAAAAAGCTAACAGCAAAAAAAATTTCAATTGAATATTTAGAACATTTACACCCTCATACACTCCAAAAAGCAAGATCTGAGGATAACATTTCGTTACTGGCTGGTGCGATAAGATGTGGAGATACAAGATTAATTGATCACGTTTTTCTAATGAAAAGAAAGCCGATTATTGCAATTGATGGTCCTGCAGGATCAGGTAAAAGTACTGTAACAAAGTTAATAGCGAAGAAACTTAAACTTTTATATTTAGATACTGGAGCCATGTATAGGGCATTGAGTTGGCTTATGATAAAAGAAAGTATTGATTATACAAAAGAAAAAAAATTACATAAAGTTCTTAAAGATATATCTATTTTTTTCAAGTCGCATACAAATTCACATCAGGATGTTTATGTTAATAACTATTGTGTTACTGAAGAAATTAGGTCGCAAAAGATAAGTTCCATCGTTTCTAAAATTTCCTCAATAAAAGAAGTAAGAAAATTCTTAGTAGAAGAACAAAGAAAAATTGGAGAATCAGGCGGACTTGTAGCTGAGGGAAGAGATATAGGAACTACTGTTTTTCCTCATGCAGAACTTAAAATATTTTTAACTGCTAGCATCGATGAAAGAGCAAAAAGAAGAAAATCTGATAAAAATAGTAAAGACTCACAAGAAATAGACCTTCATACATTAAAAGAACTTTTAAAGAAAAGAGATTTTGAAGATTCCAATAGGGAAATTTCACCTCTAATAAAAGCGAATGACGCAATAGAAATTATTACGGATGGATATTCTATCAATGAGGTAGTGGATAAAATTATTGATCTTTATAATGACAAGATTCCTAAAGAGACTGAGATCAAATAAATTCAAGAAATACTTTCCAAAAAACCGTTTACAGAGTCTTCTAAAATATCAAGGACATAATCGAAGCCCTCATCACCTCCAAAATATGGATCAGGAACTTCTTGCTCACTAAAAACTGATCTAAAATCTTGTATTTTTTTAATTGATGCAAAGTCATTTGAAGCTGTTCTATTTTTAAGATCTTGAATATTTCTAAAATTTGAGTCATCCATCGCAAGAATATAGTTAAATTCGTCAAAATCTTTGCTCGTAATTTGACGAGCCCTGCTTAAGATATTTATATCTCTTCTTTCTGCCGCAATTCTCATCCTAGAGTCAGCTTTTTTTCCAATATGCCAACTCCCAGTTCCAGCAGAATCTACAATAAAGCCATCGGTTAATCTCTTCCTTTCAAGTAGACATTTAAAGATAGCTTCTGCTGCAGGAGACCTACAAATATTTCCCAAACATACAAAAAGAACAGAAATTTTTTTCATATGAATTCAAATTTTTATAAATTATAAGACTTTTAAGTAGTAAATAAAACTTCTTTAATTAAGGATTCAGTAAATTCTTTACCAAACAAACTCGACAACATTGGCCTTGCTGGATCGTTATCTCTTCTATATTTCAAATAATTATTTTGACCATTGATTAATTCTTTTTGCAGTTCTATATTGGCTTCTTTGCTTTCGAAGAGAATTTTCAAATACAAATTGAGATATTCCTTAAATGAGGTATAAAGCTGATTAGCAATTAAAAAATCACTTCTTTCTTCTTTTGGTAATTTTGACCAAATTACTCCTGGAGAAAAAAATCTAGCTACATCTACAGACATTTTTTCAGCTAATGGGAGTGATGAATGACAATGATTTTTGAGTTTTATAAGCTTTTCTAATAACTCATTATTGTATTGATTATGTATTTCTAATGAAGGCTGAAAATCTAAAACTAATAAGTGACTATTAGGTAGAGAAACAAAATCTACTCCAAAAAATGGGACATTATAAATAGTATTAGGAATAATTAAAAAATTTAAAACAGAATAATTTGGACTATTTATACAGACTGCTCTTGCTAATTTAATTCTTTTTTTATGCGTTACAACCCAAGTAGAGAGATACACATTTTTTTTTGATTTTTTTGAACCATAAGTAGATTCTTTATAAGAATATTCCGAAGGAATTATTTTTTCTAAACAGTTGTGTTTACTTAAATTATTAGTTAAATATTTTAGAAAATTATGCCATCTCCAATCTGGCCTATAAAAAATAGTATCTTGTATTAACATTCAATTGATAATCTCATTATTTAATGTAAAAAGAAATTTATTAATAAATTTTTTTGTCCATTTTTCTCCAAAAAAAGATTTAAACAATTTATCTGCAGGATCTTTTTCAAAACTATACTTATCATATTTAATTTGATTAATCTTTATTTCTTCTGCATTTAAAAATTGATTAACAGGATTCGATTTATAAATGTTAAAATAGTTGTTTACAAATGAATGGAAAATATTATTTAAATCTCTATCAAGATTTAATTTATTACCTCTACATATAATCACCCATGGGGAAAAATACTTTTTTGAATCATATATATTCTTCATTTTATTATTATCAAATTCAGAATATTTTTTCTTTATAATACCTAAACTTGAACAATACTTTTCAAGATATTTGCCTTCTTGAATTAAAGGTTGATAATCAAGTATTGCTAATAACTTTTGAGAAGTTCCAAACCATAAAATATCAGCTCCTAAAATAGGCATTTCACTATCAAAATTTGGATATGCGACCGTATTAAACACTTGCAGTTTTTTGCCACCATCTAATCTTGTTATTCGCCACTTTCTATATTCTGGAGATGAAAAAAGCCAATTTTTAATAATATATTTTGAATCTTCATTGTGATGTTCTCTAAATTCACTAGATATTTCTATTTCATGACCATTTAATTCATCAATATTGGTTTTAAGAAAATCAACTAATGAATCAAACATAAATTACTAGGTCTCGGTGCTTCCTTTCCTTACTTTTTTAGTTATGTAATTAAATACAATCTTGCCTAAAACAGCAATCAAGTTACCTTCAAGCTCCTTAAACATTTTCATATTGTAAGTAAAAGCTTGATTAGCTTCATCAATAATTTGATCAGCAGTCTTTTGATTTATTGGAAGTTGATTCAAAGTAAGAGAATATTCTTCCTTGAATTTCTTTTCATCAGCAATTAATTCAAACTCATAAAAATTTAAACCATCATTTCCCTGCAAATTTAATGCTTTTTTTGCGATCCTTTTCAAAATCTGCCCCCCAGATAAATCTCCTATATAGCGGGTATAGTGGTGACCAACCAATAGCTCCGGTGAATTTTTTGCGACCTCTCGGATTCTTTCAACATATTCTTGTGCTGATTGAGAAATATTAATTTCATTCTTCCAGTTTTCACCAAAATAAAATTCAAGATCATTCTTAAGGGTTTCTTTCCTAAATAATGATTTAAAACCTATAGGTTTTATTACGGGATGTTCCTCATTGACCAGTCTTTCAATTTCTTCTTCCATAGCTTCATAAACAAAATATAAATCACTAATTAATTTTCTATAAGATTTTTTTTCAACAACTCCTTTTAAAAAACAAGCCACAAAGCCAGTATTTTCTGCCATAGTGTGGGATTTTTTTGTCCCTTCTCTTAGTTGTCCTGCAAGAGCGACTGCCATATATTTTGAATTATTTTTGTAAGTGTATTTAATCTACAAGGAAAATACATAAAACAGCTAATTTTTGTTACCAGAGTATGTTGTAGAGAATAGCTTATAAAGTTCTTTACAAACCAAAAAAAGGTTATCTTTTTGTTCCTTTTGGGGTAGATGAGTGCCAGTCATTTCCCAATCACCGATGGTAGCCACTCTCCATCTCTCGGATGGAAGAATCATACCTCGCATTATTATTCCCAACAATTTCGGAACTCTGTCATTATTATCATTTTCAATTCTTAATTGTAAGAGTATTGCTCTGCATTCAATAAGAGGACTCCAACCAGGGAAATGAAACGCAAAATCAATAGTATCTTGCATGGATTCATTATTTAAATTATCCCAGGGACTAAAGTTTACACTTGCATCTGGAAAATATTTCCTAAACAAAGCTGCAGTAGTAGCAATTTTATTAGCTATTTCAACATTACTTACATTTGAACTTGCATTCATCAGTAGCTGAGTATTTTTTTGAAAATGACATAATTTGCTTTAACTTGCTTATTAACTACTTTTTCTTTTAATAAAGATGTTGAAATGCTGATCAATAAAGTATTCACTATTCACATTTGAATAATAAATTTCTAGGTTTTAAAGAAAATAACTCATCGCAAATTACAATACGAGGAAATTCAATGAGTTATCTTTTATTAATTCAATGCTATGCCAAAATTTGAAAAATTAACTTTACCTAATGAAGGCGAGATAATAACTTTTAATCAAGGCAAACCAAATGTTCCTAACAATCCAATTGTCCCATTTATTAGGGGTGATGGAACTGGAGTTGATATTTGGCCAGCTACTCAAATCGTTCTTGATTCAGCGATTAAAAAAAGCTATGGAAATGAAAGAAAAATTAATTGGTTTAAAGTATATGCAGGGGATGAAGCTTGTGAAATTTATGGAACATATAACTATCTCCCTCAAGATACTATTGAAGCAATCAAACACTTTGGTGTAGCCATCAAAGGTCCTTTAACGACTCCCATCGGGGGAGGTATTCGATCTCTTAATGTTGCATTGAGACAAATCTTTGATTTATATAGCTGTGTTAGACCATGCAAATATTATTCAGGAACTCCAAGCCCTCACAAAAACCCTCAAAATTTAGACGTTATTGTTTATAGAGAGAATACTGAGGATATCTACATGGGAATCGAATGGGAAGCCGAGGATAATAATTGTCTTGAATTAATTGATCACTTAAATAAAGTTGTAATACCAAATAGCAAAAATTTAAAAAATAGGTCGATTCCAAAGGGGTCTGGCATTGGAATAAAACCCGTTAGTAAATTAGGTAGCCAAAGGCATATTAGAAAAGCTATTGAACATGCTAAAAGATTATCAGGAGATAAAAGGCATGTGACTCTTGTACATAAAGGAAATATCATGAAATATACCGAAGGTGCATTTAGAGATTGGGGATATGAATTGGCAGTCAATGAATTTAGAGAAGATTGTATTACAGAAAGAGAAAGCTGGATTTTAGATAATATTCAGAAAAATCCAGAAATTACAATTGAAAATAATGCTCGAAAAATCGAACCAGGTTTTGACAAGCTTACTAATAATAAAAAAGCATTCATTTGCGAAGAAATTAAAGAAGTTATTGAATCAATATCAAATTCTCATGGAGATGGGAAATGGAGGGAACTTGTTCTTGTTGATGATCGGATTGCTGACAGTATATTTCAACAAATTCAAACTAGACCTCAAGAATATTCAATTCTTGCAACATTAAATCTCAATGGTGACTATGTTTCTGATGCAGCTGCAGCAATTGTTGGTGGTCTAGGTATGGCTCCTGGTGCAAATATTGGAGATAATGCAGCAATTTTCGAAGCGACGCATGGTACCGCGCCAAAACATGCAGGCTTAAATAAAATAAACCCAGGCTCAGTAATTCTTAGTGGTGTAATGATGCTTGAATATTTTGGTTGGGATGAAGCAGCTAAATTAGTCACTAACGGTTTAAGTAAAGCAATAGAGCAAAAAAAAGTCACCTATGATCTAGCACGTTTAATGGAACCGAAAGTAGAACCCTTATCCTGCAGCAGTTTTGCTGAAGAAATTATCTCAAATTTTTAATTTTAAAAATTATTTTTATTTTCAAACACTTTCCAAATTTTAACCAGTGAATCTTTAGTGCCAATGTTTCCAGGATGTGTAACAATAGGAAGTTTTTCGTCATTTTTTAGGTTATAAGTCACCACTGAAATGCCTGTTAAAATCTGTCCCTCAAGATAAACATAATCTGCATTAAGTCCATTACTAAGAATCACATTTGTTGTTATTCCACCTTTTGAAATCAAATATCCTATTTCATATCTCAAATCTGCGACTAATTCAGCAATAAAATAAGCAAGTGAATTATAAAAATTAAATTGTTTAGAATAATCTAAGGACATAAATTTTCTAGAAGTAAACAATACGGGGGTTTTTCCTTTCTCAAAAGAAAATCTAATTTCTTTCAAAAATTTGTTTTTAAACAAATTCCTTCGCTTCTGATTATCATCCGATGAATTAATTTTAAAGAATTCAAAAACATCTAATTCAATTGGATTGCATTTACTTATCTTTAATAAATTTTCCAATTGTATTGTTGAAAGTTCCACATAGGATCCAACAATTATCAGTCCTGGAAGAAAACTCTTGTTTTTATTTCTTATCCTTAAATTGGAGAAAAATGTCTTAACCTTAGGGACGCTTTTTTTCTCAGAAATTGAACTTATAAAACTTGCTGCAGTTCGAAAAAGAAATTTTTTTTGTTTAGTTAATTTTTTAATTACTAAAGAAAATTTGTTCAATTGAGAATAATTTTCTACATCTACAATTACATGTTTATTATTCTTCAATTTCTTTAGTTTTTTAAAAACAATGTTATTTTCTTTATCATTTAGAATCTCAATATCTGACGAGAAAAGATTTTGAATATCTTCAATATTTATTTGCGATTTACTCTTTTGAAATAAAAGATTCTTGACATTACTTGTCTCATATCCAAAAATTTTATCTCTTGCAAAAATTGTTTGATTAATAGGGGTTTTATCAACAAAGTGTGATCCATTAATTGTTAATCTTTTACCCTCTATGAAAGCTGGAATATGAAAAGTAGCATCAAAAGGGCCTAAGCAATTATTTAGTGCACTTGGCTCTAAAAAGTTATGTCCTCGAAGAGTAGAGTCTCCTCTGCTTATAAAAATAATTTCTTCTTCATAAGCTTGAGAAGCTAAAACTTTCTTAAGATTTTTGCAAATTTCCTCTATTGTTAATTTCGCATCATTTTCCGAAAGTGACCTTGTATTAGCCAAAATAAAAAATAAATTAGATTTAGATTCAAAACCTTTAACTAAAGTTGAGCAGTCCCACTTGAGAAGTAATAAGCAATCATGAACAGTTTGAGAGCCAGTTGGATCATCATCAATAACAACAAATTTCATAAGTATTGCATAATTACTTAAGAGATTTTATTTGTATTGAAGCATCAAACCTTTGATTACCATTGGAAGGAATCATAATGTTTCTAAATCCATCAACAAAAGAATTTCGGGGACTAGTCCAAGGTTCAAGACATATCATTCTTCTTGGAGGATCACTCCAAATAACGCCTAAGTCAAAAGGATATGGATGATTTAAAGTTACTTGTCTTTTAAGAATTTTATCTTGAAAAGTACTCCTACCGGAAGAGTACATAAGTAGATCAACTCCTAAATCAATATTTTTTAACTCATCCAAAGTATTACTTATTATGTTTTTTTCTTGATTATGACAATTAAGTGGATTTTCAATAAATTCTAAATTTTTGAAATCTGAAATATTAAAGTAAGGATGCAATCCAAAATTTATAGGCATAGCAATGTCTGATTTATTGAAAATCGTAATTTCAAATTCTAAACAGTTAATCTTTAAGGTAACTTCTATTCTTAGTTCGAAATCGAAAGGATAATAATTTTTAGTTTTTTTAGATTCATTTAAAAATAAGCATAAAGATTTTTCACTTTCATTAAAAGAGTATTGCCATTGCAAATCCCTAGCAAAACCATGTTGTGTTAATTGCAAATAATCTTTTCCAAATACTGAACTAGAGATATTGATATTTCCACAAATTGGAAACAAGATTGGGATACCTCCCCTAATACTTTTTGTTTTATCCATAAATCTTTTTTGATCGAAATAAAGGATTTCATTGCCATCCGAAACCCAATTTGTAATAATCCCTCCTCTTTTAGGACAAAATTTAATATAGTTATTTTGATCTAATTGAAAGACAAAAATTCCTTTATCTTTATTAGATAATTTTATTTGCACAATTTTTACTTAAAGAGAATCAACCCAATCCAAAATATACTGATTAACTAATTCAGGTATTTCATCATGAGGACAATGTCCAGCGTCAAGAATGATTTCTTTTGTATTCTTTGGAGTAAATTTTTTATATAGATTTCTTTTTTTTGGAGTGTTCATCCATGGATCTTTCCCTCCCCAAAGCAGTAATAAAGGTGCATCAAGTTTGGCGAATAACTTATCCAATGGCAATCCCTGAGGACCTGATGGGTTAAATACGCTTCTAAAAACGTTAAAAGCTCCGTAATCAAGCGATGGCTTTCTTATTGACTCAACTAAAAAATCATCAACATTTTTTTTATCAACATAAACTTGATTCAAAGTTTTTTTAATATTTTTTGGATTTCTCATATTCTCAAAAATTAAACGTTGAAAAACAATATTTTTCAGAAAAATGCCGGCAACTGTTTCAATTGAAGTTTGCAACATATTCTTCTTGATAGTTTTTTCTTCACTAAAGTATCCTGCAGCATTCAGTAATATCACTCCTGCATTGAGCTCATTTAACTCAGAGCCAGCTGCTAATGCTGCATAACCACCTAATGAATTTCCAACAATAATTGTAGGTTTTTTGATTTTCTCTTTTACGTATGCGACAACCTGATCTTTCCATAAAGATCCTGAGTATTCAACATCTTGAGGCTTAGGACTTTTTCCAAAACCGAGCAGATCCATGGCATGAACTTCGTATTTGTTACTCAAAATAGGGATATTGAATCTCCAATGATCCGTAGAAGCTCCGAAACCATGAATTAATAAAATTGCACATTCTTTTAATGTTTGCTCAGGCTTAGCAGAAACTGTGTGTATTGGATAATTTAAAAAATTCCAGTCATAATTAACATCACTATCTATCAAAGCTGATTTTTCCATATATTAAAAATGCTATTTCAATTGATTCTAATAAACTTATTTCTTAAAGAAGACCCACAGGATCAGCTGCAACATCATCTGAAATTTTATTGCCATCGTTTGGCGGCTTATCTTTTAGAACAATTCTTAAGAGAACAGGTGCAAGAAATGTAGTTCCAATAACCATTAATAAAATAGCCGCTTCAAGAGAAGGAGTTAACAATTTAGCGCTTGTTCCTAGCCCAAGGAAAATTAAACCAACCTCTCCTCTAGGCATCATACCCAAACCTACAACTAATCTATTTGTAGGTTTATCACTTGAAAATACCCATCCTGCTGCAATTTTTCCAATAATTGCAACAACTAATAAAAATCCTGCAACCACAAGAGCTGATCTACTTGTTGGATCAAATGGATTGATAACTGATAAATCCATTCCAGCTCCAACTAATACAAAGAAAATAGTTGCGAATAAGGAAACTAAAGGTAAAACAGATTGTTGTATTGCATGATTATTTTTAGAACTACTAAGAATCAATCCAGCTGCAAAAGCACCCAAAGCCGCTTCTAATCCAATAGCTGTTGCTACAAAACAACATAATACAAGTATCACAAAAGATGCTACTACTACGGCTCCAGGAGCTTTCAATCTATCTAATAACCAATCAAAACCTGGGGCTGCTGTTCGACTTAATGCGATAGCAGCAATTACAAATACTACGGCTGCGGCAACTAATTTAACAATAGGTGCAATTTCTAAAGAACCTCCTGCAGCAAGAGCCACAACAACTGCAAGAATAACAATTCCCAAAATATCGTCTAGCACTGCTGCACCAATAACGATCTGTCCTTCTCTAGTTTTCAAATATCCTAATTCACCGAAAACACTTGCAGTAATTCCTATACTTGTTGCTGTCATGGATGCTCCAGCAAAAACTGCTGGGATTAGATCTACTTGGAAAATAAACATTAATCCGAGAGTTCCAAAAGCAAACGGTAAGACTACTCCAGCCATAGCAACAGTAAAAGCCTGCGCACCGACAGCTACCAATTCCTCTAACTCACTTTCTAGTCCTGTTAAAAATAAAAGAGCATATAACCCTAAAGTTGCAACAGCTTGAAGGGATGGAAAACTTTCGAAATAAACATCAGGCACTGCTTCCGGGGGTATTGACGCTAATGAACTAATAACATTTACAAGTCCCTCATTTAGTTCAGTTCCTGCTGAGGGCGGTATTAATAAATGAAATCCCGATGCTCCTATTACAACCCCTGCAAGAAGCTCACCTACAATCGTTGGTAAACTTAGTCTTACAAGTACTTCTGCTAATGCTCTTGCTGCTAAAAAGATCAATAGAAATCTTATAACTCCGATCAACGTTTCAGCAACTTCTAAATCATGTGCACTTAATTCAGCAAGTAAAGAGTACATTAAATTGTAAAAAAATAAACTACCTAATTGGAAGATAGTTTATTGAGGGCCCACTTTAAGAAATATGTAAGAAAAAAGCAAAAATACTCAACAAGTGTGGATCTGAAGTTACAACAAAGAAATTTTCAAAAAAATGGCTATTGTCTGTTATATGACTAATCCAATAAATTCCAACAAACCCTTCGATCTACGCTTGCCTACCCCAGGCTGCTACTTAGATCCTGAGAAAGCTGGCATGGATTCTGATGCTGTTTTTCAAGGTATGACAGCCCATCTTTTTTATACCCTTGGGAAGTTAGCTACTTCTGCAAGTCCTCATGACTTGTATATGGCTTTAAGTTATGCGGTTAAAGATAGGTTAATGACAAGATACTTAGCCAGCCAAGAAGTCATAAGAAAAAAACCACAAAAAACTGTTGCTTATTTATCAGCAGAATTTTTAATAGGTCCTCAATTAAGTAATAATCTTCTGAATCTTGGAATAACTAATGAAGCAGAAGATGCTTTAAAGAGATTTGGAATTGAATCATTGTCAACAATCCTTGAAGTTGAAGAGGAGCCTGGACTAGGTAATGGTGGTCTTGGCAGACTTGCAGCATGTTACATGGAATCATTAGCATCTCTTCAAGTTCCAGCAGTTGGTTATGGTATTCGATATGAATTTGGCATATTCAATCAATTAATTAGAGATGGTTGGCAAGTTGAAGTTACTGATAAATGGCTAAAAGGTGGATGGCCATGGGAACTTCCTCAGCCTGACGAATCTTGTTTTGTTGGTTTTGGAGGTAGAACTGAAAGTTATAGAGATGATAAGGGAAACTATAGATCAAGGTGGATACCATCTGAACATGCGATTGGAGTACCTCATGATGTCCCAGTTTTAGGATACAGAGTAAATACATGCGATCGATTAAGGTTATGGAGAGCTGATGCGACGGAAAGTTTTGACTTTTATGCCTTCAATATTGGCGATTATTATGGAGCGGTTGAAGAAAAAGTTGCATCTGAAACTCTTTCAAAAGTTCTATATCCTAATGATGGAACTGATGAAGGTAGAAGATTAAGACTCAAACAACAACACTTTTTTGTAAGTTGTTCTCTTCAGGATATGTTGAGAAGCCTTGAAAAAAGATCTATACCAATAACAGAATTTTCTAAACACTGGACAGTACAGCTCAATGATACTCATCCTGCTATTGCAGTAGCTGAATTAATGAGACTTCTTATTGATCAATATCAAATTGGTTGGGATAAAGCTTGGAACATAACAACCTCTTCAGTCGCTTATACCAACCATACATTACTCCCAGAAGCTTTAGAGAAATGGGATTTAAGTTTGTTTAATGATCTCCTTCCTCGTCATCTAGAAATTATTTATGAAATTAATTGGAGATTCCTACAACAATTAAGACTTCGTTATCCTGGCGATGACAAAATTCTTCAAAAGCTCTCAATAATTGATGAAGAGGGATCCAAATCAGTAAGAATGGCTCACTTAGCTACGATCGGAGCACATCATATAAATGGGGTTGCAGCTCTACACTCAGATCTTATAAAAAGGCAACTTCTGCCTGAATTTGCAAAACTATGGCCTGAAAAATTTACAAATGTTACTAATGGAGTCACTCCAAGGAGATGGGTTGCTCTTTCTAATCCTTCATTATCAAACCTTTTAGAGAAAGAGGTTGGTCCTGATTGGATAACAAATATGGAACTTCTTAAAAAGTTAGAAGAGAAAAAAGATGATTCCAATTTTTTACAAAAATTTGAGGAAAGTAAATTAAATGGAAAAAGAAAATTAGCTAATTTTATTCATTCAAAAACAAACATACTTGTAGATCCAGCAAGTTTATTTGATGTTCAAGTAAAAAGAATCCATCAATATAAAAGACAACATTTAAATGCTCTACAAATTATTGCTCAATATTTAAGAATCAAAAATGGGACAAACAACTATGAAGTTCCAAGAACAATAATATTTGGAGGTAAAGCAGCGCCTGGTTACTTTATGGCAAAACTAATGATTAGATTTATTAATGGTATTGCTGATGTAGTTAATTCTGATCCAGATATGGATGGTCTATTACGGGTTGTTTTTTTACCGGACTATAATGTAAAACTTGGTGAAATAGTTTATCCTGCAACAGATCTTTCAGAACAAATTTCAACTGCAGGAAAAGAAGCTTCTGGAACTGGGAACATGAAATTTGCCATGAATGGGGCATTGACTATTGGAACATTAGATGGGGCTAATGTGGAATTAAGAGATCTTGTGAAAAAAGAAAATTTCTTCCTTTTCGGAAAAACTGAAAGTGAAATCATGGATTTAAAAAATAATAATTATTCACCCAAAACATTCATTGATCAATGCCCAGAACTAACAGAAGTTATACGTTTAATTGAAATAGGACACTTTAGTAATGGGGATAAAGAATTATTCAAACCTTTATTAAATAGCTTGACTGGCTACGACCCATTCTTTGTCATGGCTGACTTTGAAGACTATTTAAATAAACAGGATGAAGTGAGTAAATGCTGGAATAATAAAAAGTCATGGAACAAAATGGCACTACTAAATACTGCAAGATCTGGTTATTTTTCTTCAGATAGATCTATTAGAGAATATTGCAAATTAATTTGGAAAGTTTCTCCAATGCCAGTTGAAATTACATGCGATGTTGAAGAATTAACTAATTAATATTTTTCTTATCTGGGAAATCAGGAGTTTGATGAAATAATCTGTTTAAGATTAATCTATCTACATTTAATGGATCTGGAGCTAACTCTTTTGCAATTTCTTTGAATTTTGATTCGATATTGTTTGAAAATTTTGTATCAAAAATTCTTTCCATTAATGCATCAATTGAATATAAATAAGCATTAACACTTTCAAGTTCTTCTAAAGCTTCGGAAATTTCAAAATCAGAAATATGTTTTTCATCTGAAATTATATCTTCATTAGATTCTCTCTCAGATACTTGTCTCTGCAATTCATTAGTAACCTTATTACAGAGAGTTCTAAAAGATTGAATTGAAGCCCAGTTTAATTCTTGTTGCTGTTTAAAAGTAGGAAATTCTCTAATCAGACGATCATGCTCTTTATAAAATCTCTGACAATCAGAGCATTGACAAAGTTCTTCAGCCAAAAGAAAATATAACTCTTTCTATATCATCTCACTATTTGGGCATAATTGTAGGACCATCCAACAATTCGTCATTTTCATCAAGTGAATCAGGACTATCAGGCAAAGGTATCTCAATACTAGTAACTAAGTTGATGACATCTCTTAATCTCATTGAATCAGCAAACCATCCCATTGCCTGTTCCGCATCTCCTCTTTTTTCAGCATCATTTGCTTGATCTTCATGAGCTTCTGCCAATAAAGCAAGCCAGCATAGGCATCTTGCTTGAACTATTGAAAGATCTAAATCATTAGGTTGAGATTTAGAAATACGTTCGTGCTCTTGTTGAATTAAGAGTTTTAAACGCATATCATGCAACTTAGCCATAAAAGATTTATTACTAACTATACGCTAGCTAGAGAGTAGCAATTTTGCACACATACTACATATAGTTTTTTATTTTTACGGGACTAGTGGGAGTCGAACCCACGACCTACGGTTTAGGAAACCGTTGCTCTATCCTGCTGAGCTACAGCCCCAATAGATGATTTTTGGAGTATTAAGCATTATGCTAAATGAAAGCAGGAGAGGCAATCGCAAGAAAGTTTTATTTTGGAAACAAAATAAAACTTTCTTGAGGAAAGTCCGGGCTCCCACATGGTCAGGCTTGCTGGGTAATTCCCAGTGCGGGCAACCGTGAGGATAGTGCCACAGAAACATACCGCCTAATACTTTACGTATGGCAAGGGTGCAAGGGTGCGGTAAGAGCGCACCAGCAACATTGAGAAGTGTTGGCTAGGTAAACCCCGGCTGGGAGCAAGGCTTAGTAGATTTATGACCATTACACAATCTACTTTTAAGCGCCGCTTGAGACTGTGAAGTAATTCCAGTCCTAGATAGATGATTGCCCATCTTAATTAAGATGAACAGAACCCGGCTTACGACCTGCTTTCTAATTTTTGTAATTATTTCAATAAGATGACAAATATAATTAACGCAAAGAGAATTCGTCAAATAACTACTTTTTTAAAGTCTTTAAATATTAAATCAAATAGATTTTCTGAAATAATTAGAACACAAAATATTTCAGTTATTCAAGAGTTTAATCAAGCATTTATCCATTCCTCAGAAGACAAAATAATAAATTACGAAAAACTAGAATTTTTTGGAGATGCAGTACTCAGATTAGCTGCTTCTAATTTTATTGAAAAAAAATATCCTCAAATGAGTGTAGGAGAAAGATCAGAGCTAAGAGCACAAATTGTAAGTGATGAATGGTTAACTAAATTAGGGAAAAAAATTGATATTGAGAAATTGATAATTAAAGGACCTAAAGCTATTGGTGATGAAAATTCAAAAGATACAATTATTGGTGAAGCTACAGAAGCTTTAATAGGTGCCCTTTACAAGTGCTTTAATTCGATTCAGGAAGTAAATCTTTGGTTAGATGATATTTGGGAGGAAGATTCAGAAATATTTCTAAAAGCTCCATATAAATTCAAATCTAAGACAGTATTACAAGAGTGGTGTCAAAGCAAAGGTTTTGATTTGCCAGTTTATAAAATAATTGAAGTCTCAAAGAAAAATGGTGACCCTAAGAGGTTTTCTTGCAATATATTTATCGAGGGATCAAAAGAATCATCTGCATTCGGCAAATCCCATAAACAAGCAGAAACAAATGCAGCTAGGTTTTTGATAGAAAAATTTATAACTACAGGTAAAATCTAATATTTATACTATTTCTAAATTAGTTAGTTGAAAAGTTATGAGTTTATCCCAATTACCCCCTTCAAACAAAACAGCAGCTCTTTTTTTTGTAACTCTCTGTACAAACCCTTTGTATCCTCTGTATATAGAATTAGCGTCTTTTACAACAACAAAAGAACCGGGGAGTATGGGTTTAGTAGATAATTCCATAAAACACTCTTTTTAATACAATATATGATAAATGAAAATGAATGGCTGATCGTTGGATTGATAACATCATGTCATGGTATTAATGGACAGGTAAAGGTTAAATCTCTAAGTGATTTTGAAGAAAGATTTTTAAAACCGGGAATGAGATGGTTGCAAAAAGAAAATGAACCTCCTTCAAACATAGAACTTATATCTGGTTTCAAACAGCCTGGTAAAGAAATCTTTATAGTTAAGTTCAAAGGAATACATACAAGAAATCATGCAGAGAAACTTAAAAAATTTAAGATTCTTGTAAAAACCGATAAACTGCCTAAGTTAAAAAAGGAAGAATTCCACTTTTTGGAACTTATAAATCTTGAAGTCAAGATGGTAGAAAATGAAGAATTAAAAATAATTGGGAAAGTTATTAATTTAGACAATGAGAAAAATAATTTACTTGTTATTAAACTACTTAAAAATCAAAAGAAAGTTCTCATACCATTTGTTAAAGAGATAGTCCCATTAGTTGATATAAAACATAATTTTTTAATCATCAATCCTCCAAATGGACTTTTAGAGCTATAAATTAAAAAAAATAAAAGTTTGTAAAAATCTAATCATTCCACAGTTACACTTTTAGCTAAGTTTCTTGGTTGATCCACGTCAAGTCCTCTATGAGCTGCGATATGGTAACTCAATAATTGTAAAGGCACTATATTAAGTAGTGGTGAAATCCATTCATTAGAGGAAGGAACTTTCATTAAATAATCAAAGATTTCAGTTCCATTACATTCAGGAGCAATCCCAATCAAATATGCATCTCTAGCTTTTGCTTCTTGTGCATTACTGATAACTTTATCAAAAACCTCACCAGGAGAAGCAATTGAAATTACAGGTACTTTTTTATCTAACAAAGCTATTGGACCATGTTTCATTTCACCTGCAGGATATCCAGCTGCATGAATGTAACTAATTTCCTTAAGTTTTAAAGCACCTTCAAGAGCAATTGGATAATTTATTCCTCTTCCTAAAAAAATAACATCTTTAATATTAAAAAAGTCATGTGCTAGCTTTTCTGAAGATTCATTATGTTTCTCTAGGAGATCTTCCAGTAATGGTGGAAGTTTTAAAAGTTCATTTATTAATTTACTTATTTCATAAGGACTTTGATTGCCTTTAATTTGAGCAAATTTTATAGCTAATCCATAAAAAGAAAGTAATTGAGCAAAAAAAGTTTTTGTTGCTGCAACTCCAACTTCTATCCCTGCACAGATATCAATTATATTTGAGACCTGCCTTCCTATGGAACTCTCTTTTCTATTTGTTATTGCAATAAGATTGGGTTTAAATCTTTTATCTTCAATAGAGGAACGCCTTTTAATTTCCATATCTATCGCCGCAATTGTATCAGCAGTTTCTCCAGATTGAGTGACTCCAATAGTTAATGTATTTGGCAAAAGTGGTGGTGGTGAATATCTAAATTCGCTTGCATAAAAGACATTTGTTGGGATACCTGAAAATTGTTCTAATAAAAAGCTGCCGACCATTGCGGCATGTTTACTTGTACCACAAGCAATAATTTCAATTCTTTCTATTGATTCAAAAAACTCTGTATCAAAAGGATATTTAATTTGATATTCATCATCCTCTAAGTTTTTAATTAAATAATTTTCTAACCAGTTTTTGGCAGTCCCAGGCTGATCATATATCTCCTTTAACATATAGTGCTTGAAATTCATCTTATCCATTATTTGCTCTGAAACTTTTAAAGAAACTGGATTTCGATATTGTCTCTCGTTGTTTGAGTCATATATTTCAATTCCAAGAGGAGTTAATAAAGCGATTTCTTCATCTTCCATAGGCAGAATAATATTCGTAAAGTTTGCAATGGCTGGAGTATCACTAGCACAAATAAATTCCCCTTCTCCTAAACCAATAATCAAGGGGGCCTGTCTTCTTGCAACTACCAAAGAGGTTGGAGCACCAGCCCATAAAACTGCCAAAGCATAAGATCCTTCTAAGTCAGATATTACATTTCTCACAGCTACTAATAATGTTGAACCATTATTCTCAAGATTAAGTTTATTTAATGTATTTAGCTCTCTTTGAATTAGATGAGGAATTACCTCGGTATCTGTATCAGAATTAAAAATAATTCCCTCTTTCTCTAATTTATTTTTTAAATCTTGGAAATTTTCAATTATGCCATTCTGAACAACTGCTATGGTTCCAGAACTATCGATATGAGGATGTGCATTTTTAACCTCAGGCTTTCCATGGGTCGCCCATCGGGTATGACCTATACCCACAGTTCCAGGAATATTCTGATCATTAAGATTAGTTATTAAATTTTTGAGTTTTCCTTCTGCTTTATTACAAGAAATACAATTTGTTTCGGAATTAATTATTGCAATACCTGCAGAATCATAACCTCTATATTCAAGTTTTTCTAAACCATTCATTAATAATGGTAAAGCTTTTTTATATCCAGTAACAGCAACTATTCCACACATACGAATTTTTTTTTCAATTATATTGAAATAAAATGCGTATTTATTAAAACATGGACTCTCTTAAAACTGCACTATAAAAATTAATATGCTAAGCCCATACTCCTAGAAGTCTCGTCTCCTAAATAAACACGAATACTTAAGAAATCTGTTGGACATGCCGTTTCACATCTTTTACAACCTACACAATCTTCTGTTCTAGGAGATGAAGCTATTTGGCCAGCTTTACAGCCGTCCCAAGGAACCATTTCTAAAACATCAAGTGGGCAAGCCCTTACACATTGGGTACAACCAATGCAAGTGTCATAAATTTTAACTGCGTGTGACATGTAAAAATTGTCTTTTGAACCTCGTTTTATAATACTATTGTCTTACAAAGAAATTAAAAAAATTAAGATATGCTTCACTCTTGTTAACTCTAGGGCATAAAATCATATAGATAATTAGTAATTTCCATAAATTATGTCACAAGAAATCCTCGAAAAAGTCTGTTCTATTGTTTCAGAACAATTAAGCGTTGAAGCAGGAGAAGTAAAATCAGATTCAAATTTCCAAAATGATTTAGGTGCAGATTCTCTAGATACCGTTGAACTCGTGATGGCTCTAGAAGAGGCATTTGATATCGAAATTCCTGATGAAGCAGCTGAAGGAATCGCAACTGTTGGCGATGCAGTAAAATTCATCGAAGAAAAAAAAGGTTAATTAAAGAATGCCAAATTTCCATCGAGTAGTTATTACTGGTATCGGAGCAGTAACTCCAATTGGTAATAACATTGATGAATATTTAGTCGGTCTTCAAACAAGTACTAATGGGGTCTCAGATATTACTCTCTTTGATCCTGACCAACATCCCTGCAAATTTGCTGCAGAAGTAAAAAATCTTCAATCTGAAAATTTTATTGAAGCGAAAGAATCGAAAAGATGGGATCGTTTTTCCCAGTTTGGAGTTATTGCTGCAAAGCAAGCCTTTAATGATTCTGGACTTGAAATTACCGAAGCTAATGCATCAAGAATTGGAGTGATTATTGGTTCTGGCGTTGGAGGCTTACTAACTATGGAAAGTCAAGCTCAAATATTAAGTCATAAAGGACCTAAAAGAGTAAGTCCATTTACAGTCCCAATGATGATTCCAAACATGGCAACTGGGCTGGCTGCAATCGCTTTAGGAGCAAAAGGACCAAGTTCCTCTGTTTCAACCGCTTGTGCTGCTGGTTCAAATGCAATTGGTGATTCTTTTAGATTACTCCAACTTGGAAAGGCAGATGCAATGATCTGTGGAGGAGCAGAAGCAAGTATTACGCCTCTTGGAGTAGCTGGTTTTGCCAGTGCCAAAGCTCTTTCTTTCAGGAATGATAGCCCTCAAACTGCTAGCAGACCTTTTGATGCAGAAAGAGATGGATTTGTTATTGGAGAGGGATCTGGAATTCTTGTTTTAGAAACTTTAGAAAATGCACAAAAAAGGAATGCGAGAATTTATGGGGAAATAATTGGATATGGAACAACTTGTGATGCTCATCATATTACTGCTCCATCTCCAGGCGGGGTTGGAGGAGCAGAAGCTATCAAATTAGCGATTGAAGACGCTTGTCTTAGCCTTGATAAAGTTGATTACATCAATGCTCATGGAACGAGTACATCAGCTAATGATAAAAATGAAACTTCTGCAATTAAATCTATTTTTAGAGACAGATCTTACCTCATTCCTGTAAGCTCTACTAAGTCGATGACTGGTCATCTCCTAGGAGGCTCAGGAGGTATAGAAGCTGTAGCTTGTATACTTTCTTTGACACATAATTTTATCCCTCCTACAATTAACTACGTCAATCCAGATCCTGAATGTGATCTTGATTATGTACCAAATAATGCAAGAGAAGCTCAAGTAGGAGTAGCTCTTTCTAATTCTTTCGGCTTTGGTGGTCACAATGTTTGCCTTGCTTTCAGCAAAATGAATTAAAGACAACCAATTCTGTATTTCCAACTTAACTTATTTTAAAACAATGGTCGCTGCATCTGTTTCATTAGAATCACTTTGTGTAAATAGTATAAGAATGCTTGCTGTAGATGCAGTTAATAAATCTAATAGTGGACATCCTGGATTGCCAATGGGATGTGCTCCTATGGGTTATGCACTATGGCAAAACATACTAAATCACAACCCCAATAATCCAAAATGGTTCAATAGAGACCGTTTTGTATTGTCAGCTGGTCATGGCTGTATGCTGTTGTATTCTTTGCTTCATTTGACAGGATACAAATCAGTTTCTATTGAAGATATTAAAGAATTTAGGCAATGGGGATCAAAAACTCCTGGACATCCAGAAACATTCGAAACTGAAGGTGTTGAAGTTACAGCTGGGCCTCTAGGAGCAGGAATTTCAAATGCAGTTGGTTTAGCAATAGCTGAAACTCACTTAGCAGCTAAATTTAACAAGCCTGATTGTAATATCGTTGATCACTACACTTACGTAATAATGGGTGACGGCTGTAATCAAGAAGGTATCGCATCAGAGGCCTGCTCATTAGCTGGTCATCTTAAGCTTGGAAAATTAATTGCACTCTATGACGATAATCAAATTACTATTGATGGGCGAACCGACGTCTCTTTTACAGAAGATGTTTTAAAAAGATATGAAGCTTATGGATGGCATGTACAACATGTTGAAGATGGAAATCATGATGTTAAAGGAATAACTGAAGCTATCGAAAAAGCAAAGTTAATTAAAGACAAACCTTCAATTATAAAAATTTCCACAACTATAGGTTATGGTTCACCCAATAAATCAGATACTGCTGGAATTCATGGAGCAGCTGTTGGAGAAGAGGAAGCTACGTTAACCAGAGAGTTTCTAAATTGGGAATATCCTCCATTTGAAATACCAGATGAGGTATACGAGCATTTTAGAAAATCGATAAGTAAAGGCGAAAACTTAGAGAAAGAATGGGATTCCAAATTTGAAGAATATCAAAAAAAATATCCCTCTGCAGGATCCGAGTTAAACAGAATGTTAAAAGGCGAATTACCTGAGAATTGGGACTCAGATCTCCCCTCTTATAAACCAGATGATAAAGGGTTGGCCACGAGAAAGCATTCACAAATATGCTTAGGAGCTTTAGGACCTAACCTTCCTGAATTAATTGGTGGATCTGCAGATTTAACTCACTCTAATTACACAGATATCAAGGGGGAAACTGGATCATTCCAGCCTCATAGTCCTGAAAAAAGATATTTACATTTTGGTGTACGAGAACATGCAATGGCTGCTGTACTTAATGGGATTGCATATCACAATAGTGGTCTTATTCCTTATGGTGGAACCTTCCTTGTCTTCGCAGATTATATGAGAGGTTCAATGAGGCTTTCAGCACTCAGCGAATTAGGAGTGATCTATGTATTAACCCATGATTCAATTGGTGTAGGAGAAGACGGCCCAACACATCAACCTATTGAAACTATCCCTTCTCTTCGTGCCATGCCTAACATGCTTGTTTTCAGACCAGGAGACGGAAATGAGACAAGTGGAGCTTATAAGCTTGCTATTCAAAATCGAAAAAGACCTTCTGCACTTTGTTTAAGTAGACAAGGTATGCCGAATCAAGAAAATACTTCGATCGACAAAGTTGCTCTTGGAGGATATATAGTTTCCGATTGCGATGGAATACCAGATCTAATATTTATTGGTACTGGAAGCGAACTGAATCTTTGCGTTGAAGCGAGTAAGGTACTTTCAAGCTTAGGGAAAAAAATTAGAGTTGTTTCTATGCCTTGTGTAGAGCTTTTCGAAGAGCAAGAAGAATCTTATAAAGAAAGTGTTTTACCTAGTAGTGTGAAAAAGAGAGTTGTAGTAGAAGCTGCCCATTCATTTGGTTGGCATAAATATACAGGTTTTGATGGGATTTGTATTACTATGGACAGGTTTGGTGCATCAGCACCAGGTGGAGAATGTTTGAAGAATTTTGGATTTACAGTAGAAAACGTAGTTAATAAGACGAAGGAAATTCTATAACAATAAATTTATAACTATACTGAAGTATTACATCCTTCAAGTTTATCTTTTAGTTGATCAAGAGATTCATCAGAAATTTTTGAATTCATTGGGCAATGTTTAGGTCCACACATTGAACAAAACTCAGCCTTTTTAAAGATTTCTTCAGGTAGTGTCTCATCATGGTACTGCTTTGCCCTTTCGGGATCTAATGAAAGTTCGAATTGTTTATTCCAATCAAAATTATACCTTGCATGACTTAGTTCATCATCTCTATCACGAGCACCAGCTCGATGTCTTGCTATATCAGCAGCATGAGCAGCTATCTTGTAAGCAATTAACCCTTCTCGCACATCTTCTGCATTTGGAAGACCTAGATGTTCTTTTGGAGTTACATAACACAACATAGAAGTTCCATACCAACCGGCCATTGCCGCTCCAATGGCACTAGATATATGGTCGTAACCAGGAGAAATATCTGTAACTAATGGGCCAAGCACATAAAATGGAGCTTCTGAACATTCCTCCATTTGCTTTCTCACATTAAATTCAATTTGATCCATAGGTACGTGTCCAGGGCCCTCAACCATCACTTGAACATTATGAGCCCATGCTCTTCTAGTAAGCTCTCCTAAGGTCTTCAATTCAGCCAGCTGAGCATCATCAGAAGCATCATGCAAACATCCAGGCCTAAGGGAATCTCCTAAAGAAAAAGTACAATCATATTTCTTGAAAATCTCACAAATATCATCAAACCTCGTATAGAGAGGATTTTGTTTAAAATGATGCAACATCCACTGAGCTAGAATTCCTCCCCCTCTACTTACAATTCCAGTAATTCTACCTTTAACTTTTGGCAAATGCTCTATTAATAATCCAGCATGTATAGTCTGATAATCGACTCCCTGCTGACAATGTTTTTCAATAATATGAAGAAAATCGTCTTCAGTTAGTCTATCTATTGAACCATGTACACTTTCTAAAGCTTGATAAACTGGAACAGTTCCGATAGGAACAGGAGATTCGTTAATAATTGCTTGCCTAACTTCATCTAAATTTACTCCCCCAGTAGAGAGATCCATGACAGTATCAGCACCATATTTGACGGCTAACTTAAGCTTCTCTACTTCCTCATTGATATCACTAGCATTAGGAGAAGCACCAATATTTGCATTTACTTTACATCTAGAAGCAATTCCTATAGACATTGGCTCAAGATTCAAATGATTGATATTTGCTGGAATTATTAATCTTCCTCTAGCCACCTCTTCCATGATTAATGAAGCAGGTAGATTTTCTTTTTTTGCAACAAAATCCATTTCTTCAGTAATATGACCATTTCTTGCAAAATTCATCTGGGTAACATTGTCTTTCCCAATGCGAGGCTTAATCCATGAACTTCTCATAAGTTATAAACTTTTAAAAGTGTTATTACTAAAGTTTGATCAAATTTCCACTTCCCTTTATCAGATTGATGATTCAGGTTCAAAGGGTATGATCTCAGCTAAGTTGAATTTCCTAGCACCCCTAGTATTTATTTTATTAATAGCTCTTTTATAAAAAATAGTCATCAAATATTGCATAAAAATATATAAAGTATTTTTATTTGACTTTTTGATAAGACTTTATCTTTTTTAAAATATTATTTCTATCCAACTTTCTCCTTACATCTTTCTCCAAAATAATTGAAATACCCATTAAACCAATAGGCAAATAAAAAATCTTCTTAGAATTGTTCCTTACAACTAAACCAATAGCGGATACAAAGATCATAAAAGGAGCCACAAAAGACAAAAAAAATCTTTTATTAATTATCATTTATCAAATTTATTAATTAATTTATTGTTTAATTTTACTATGGATTCTGTTATCACTTTAATTCCAACAGCAATAGCTCTTTCATCTGGATCAAATTTGGAACTGTGTAGAGGAGCACATCCATTCGAAGTTGAAACACCTAGTCTAAACATAGCTCCAGGAATATCATTCAAGAACTCTGCGAAATCTTCTGCACCTAATGATGGTTTTTGTAGTTCTATAACATTTTCTTGACCCAAAATCTTAATACCAGAATCTCTGAGAACTTTATTAAGTTCAAAATCGTTATTAACTGGAGGAGTAATTTCTCTAAATAATACTTTTACTTCAGCTCCGCAACTATTAGCTAAAGAGGAGATATTTTCACTGAGCCAATTACCAATATTTTTAAATAATTTAGGATTAGTGCATCTAACAGTACCAATTAAACTAACCTTTTCAGCAAGAACATTAAATGCATTACCACCATTAATCTTACCAAAAGTTATTACTACAGGATCTAAAGGATCTAACTTCCTTGTTATTAATTCTTGAATTCCAGAAATAACTTTAGAGGCAACCCAAATAGCATCAACCCCTTCATGAGGTCGAGCACCATGACCTGATTTTCCTTTAATCTCTACTTTGAGTTCTCCAGCAGCTGCTGTTAAACTTCCCTCTTTTATTCCAATAGTCCCTACGGGCAAATCGGGGTATACATGAACGCCTAAAATATGAGTTAAACCATTAGTTGCACCGTCCTTAATCATCCATCTAGCTCCACTAGCAATTTCTTCAGCTGGCTGAAAAATTATCCTAGTCCCGAAATTAAGTTTTAGATCCTTCACAATTTTTGCTATTCCCAACCCAATCGTTATATGCAAATCATGACCACACGCGTGCATAACACCATCTACTTTTGAAGAAAAACTTAATTTAGTTTGCTCAAATATTGGTAAAGCATCCATATCAACTCTGATGCCTATAATACCTTTTTCTAAGGGGCCAAAATCAGCTATAACGCCAGTCCTACCTATGGATTCTGTAACTGACCAACCAATATTTTTTAAATAACCACTTATTAAAATTGCTGTTTGATTTTCAAGCCCACTTAATTCCGGGTGGGCATGAATATGTCTTCTTAAATTAATTAATTCGTCATTGAACGAATCAACTTGTTTAAAAATCTGATCTCTATTCATTTCTTATTTTAAATCAATAAATTTCATTAAATATTTAGTCGGTTTTGGAGGCCATCTTCTTACTTTTATTAACCACTCCTCATCACTATACCTAGGATCTAATTCAGTTACCGCTATCCAATTACTCTCTGCTTTACCAGATTCACCCTTCGACCAATTCAAAGCTGTTAAAGCTGCCCTAGCATCTGCGAAAGTTGGATAACGTCTAATTAATTTTTTTAATTCTATTTCAGAGTCATCAATATTCCCCAACTGGAAATCTGCTAAAGCCATGCTTGACCTAGCCATAGCAAATCCAGGATTATATAATGCAGCTTTTGAAAATAAATCTCTTGCTTTTTCCCATTGTGATGTGGAACCCTCAACATTAGCCAAATTATATAATGCAGAAAAATTCTTACTATCCTGCGAAATAACAAACATATAATCTTTTCTCGCTTCCGACCATTGCCCTAATGCTTCCTCCGCTATACCTCTGTTAATGTAAGGATCTATTTCTCTAGGATTTAAACTTATTGCCTTATTTTGGTCATCTATTGATCCTTCTAAATCTCCTATTACAAGTCTTACATTTCCTCTGTTACTCAAACCTGCAGCATCATTAGGATAAGAATCAAGATAGCGATCCCACTCTTCTAAAGCAAGATTAAATTTTCCGCCTGAGCTTAAATCTAATGCATTCTTAAACAAATCCTCTCTCAAAGATAATGAATATGATGGGTAAATATAAAAAATATTGACAAAAACAAAAAACAATATAAAACAAACTTTAACTTTTTTAAAAGTTATCATGTTTTGAATCAATGTACTTTTTGCCTAAATCAGTAAGCATTCTTCCTCGAGGGGTTCTCATGAGGAAACCAATTTGTATTAGATATGGCTCAACTACAAATTCTAACATTGAGGAATCATCACCCAAGCCAGCCGCAATTGAATCAAGACCAGTTGGATTATTATTATTCCTAATAAAAGATAAATATTGTCTATCTAAAAAATCCAATCCCTTTTCGTCTATTTGATAAGAATTTAAAGCTTTTTTTATTAAATTAACTGAGATAACATTGGTTTTTATAACGACTTGAGCATAATCTCTAACTCTTCTTAACAATCTCAAAGCAATTCTTGGAGTCCCTCGGGATATCTTTGCTAAATTATAAGATGCTTCATCATCTAAATTAAGGTTTATCAATCGGGAGAAATTAACAATTATTTGTTGTAATTCATCATATGTATAAAATTCAATTTTCTGAGATATTCCAAATCTATCTCTTAGAGGCGCACTAATTGAGGCTAATTTAGTTGTCGCACCAATCAGAGTAAACTTGGGAAGATTAATTGTTCTGCAACGAGTTCCTCTATTAGCTCCCATAGTTAAATCTAATCTGAAATCTTCCATTGCAGAATATAACAACTCTTCAGTTAACCTATTTAAGCGATGTATTTCATCAATAAATAAAACTTCACCTTCATGTAATCCAAGCAGCAAACCTATTATATCTCTTGGTCTTTCAATTGCTGGTGCAGTAGTTATTCTACATCTTGTATTCATTTCATGGGCTATCAAAAAAGCCAGAGTGGTCTTACCTAGACCAGGCTGTCCGTATAAAAGAATATGCTCTAAGGGTTCTTTTCTATAAATTGAAGCATCTATAGCTATTCTCAAAGAAGACTTAAGTTGATCTTGACCAATAAATTCTTGTAAAGTTTCAGGCCGAGCTAGATTCAGGTTATTACTTTTCTTTTCTTCTGGAATTATTTTTGAATCAACTAGCCTAATTTCTTTTTTAATTCGAGGATAGTTATTATCGCCTATATTGGAAGAAATTATTGCCATAATGAAAGGTTAATAGCAATTGTTCTGAGTAGGAAAATTTTTTACAACTAAAATGGCAAAAAATTCAAACAAAAGTCAACAAAATACTAAAAAAGATAATAATTATAAACGTCTAGCTGAAAATAGATATGCTAAATTTCAATATGCAATATCTGAAACAATTGAAGCTGGAATTGAACTTTTAGGAACTGAAGTAAAGTCTATTAGAAACGGAAAAGCAAATTTAAGAGATGGTTACTGTTCATTCAGAGATGGTGAGATTTTATTATTAAATGTCCACATTTCACCACATAAGAATGTAGGTTCTTTTTTTAATCATGATCCATTACGAAATAGAAAGTTGCTACTTCATAAAAAAGAAATAATCAAACTTAAATCCAATACTGAAAAAAAAGGAATGACTATTGTTCCACTATCACTATATTTAAAAGGGTCATGGATCAAACTAACTATTGGAGTCGGTAAAGGGAAAAAAATACATGATAAAAGACAAGATGAAAAACAAAAGACTATCAAAAAAGAAATCAACTCTGCACTAAAAAGGTAAAAATATTAATAAGAATTTTTGGAACTATTAATCTAAGCTTACTGAACTTGGAGGAGGGGATGGATCTGGATCTGCAATTAACATGTGTTGTAAAACAGTTTCAGGTCTCTCACTATCTCTCCAGCGAATTTTATACGCTGGCATTTTTGTCCCTCTGCTTGTAGTTTGCTCTACTGGTTCAATAACCCACCCTCTTCTTGATCGGCCTTGAGGATTTCTTTTCACTACTGCATCCGCATGTTTAAAACGGAAACCAACACGTTCACCACTCATTTAAAAAAATTCGTATTGGAATAATTTTTCTATTTTACTTCATTACAAGGTTAATTTTTCATTTTTATTAGAAGTTATTTCTGGTTTTAACAATGGGAAAGGAATTACATCTCTAATTGAGGGACTATTTGTAATTAACATAACAAGTCTATCAATACCTATGCCTAATCCTCCAGTAGGAGGCATGCCAATCTCTAAAGCATTCAAAAAATCTTCATCTATACAATGAGCCTCGAAATCCCCTTCATCTCTAAGACTCTGCTGTAATTGCATTCGTTCTCTTTGATCTACTGGATCTATCAATTCACTAAAAGCATTTGCCAGCTCACGTCCAACAATAAATAATTCGAATCTCTGAACCATTTCTTTATTATCAAGATGAGGCCGAGCTAAAGGAGAAATTTCAATAGGATAATCGGTAACAAAAGTAGGTTCTATGAGTTCTGACTCTACTTTTTGCTCGAAGACTTCATTTAAAAGTCTTCCCATAGTATTAACCTTATTAGAAAATTCAACATTTTTTCTTCTAGCGGCTTGTTTTGCTGCTTGAAAATCTCCAGAGAAAGAATCAAAATCAATACCTGTATATTGTTTGACTATATCTTTCATTGATATTCTTAACCAAGGTTGCGAAAAATCAATTTCTTTATTTTGATAATTTATTACTAAAGAGCCACATGCATCAGCTACGACATCTTTAATCAATTCTTCTGTTAAATCCATCATATTTACATAATTAGAAAAAGCTTGATAAATTTCAACTGAGGTAAATTCTGGATTATGTTTCGTGCTTATCCCCTCATTCCGGAAGATTCTTCCCAATTCATAAACTTTCTCAAATCCTCCAACAACCATTCTTTTTAAGTGTAATTCTGTAGCTATTCGTAGATACAGCGGAATATCTAATGTGTTGTGATGAGTAATAAATGGTCTTGCTTCAGCACCACCAGCCTCAGATTGCAGAATTGGAGTCTCTATTTCTAAGAAATTTCTGTTATCTAGCCATTTTCTTATAAAACTTATACATTTTGCTCTTGTTTTAAATACATTTTTAGAATAAGGATTAACTATTAAATCTAAATAACGTTGTCTATATCTTTTTTCGATATCAGTCAATCCGTGCCATTTATCGGGTAAAGGTTGTAATGATTTGGATAGCATTTCCCATTTTTCAACTTTAATCGAAATCTCACCTTTATTAGTTTTTTTAATAGTTCCGTAGATTCCTATCCAATCACCAATATCTACTATTTCCTTAATATCTTCAAAAGAAAGTAATTTTTGGGTTTCTAAATTGCAATCGATAATCCTTTTATCTATGTAAAGCTGAATCTGGCCTTCTTGATCGCTTATTTTGTAAAAAGCAATTTTACCCATTACTCTTTTTGCCATGACTCTACCAGCAATAGAGACATTAAAGTTTTCCTCTTGACCATTTTCTAAATAATCAAATTTTTGAATAAGAAATTGTGTGGTATGGGAAACTTGAAAACTCTCTGCGTAAGAAGCAAATCCTTTACTTACTAGTGAATTAGCTTTTTGTAAGCGAGCTGCTCTAATTTCAGACAAAATTTAATTTAATGTTTTCTTTTATTTAATAAAAGTATCAGACCAAGGCTTAACTTGCCAAAGATGTTGCTGTTTCGCCAATTCTCTGAGATGCATAACCGATCCCTCTAACAGTCAATATTAATTCTGGATTCCTAGGGTCAGGTTCCAATTTACCCCTTAGTCTCGCTACGTATACATCTACAACTCTTAGATCTGCGGCTCTCCTAGGAGGATAACCCCACAACTGTTCTAAAATTTCTGCTCGTGGCACAACTTTTCCCGGTTCATCAAATAATAATTCTAAAAGACTAAATTCGGTATAAGTTAGACTAATTCTTTCTCCTGCCCTAGAAACTTGTCTTCTATTAGTATCAACAACTAAACTTCCAAATTTCATAACACCCTTGCCAGATGGGGTTTCTTTCGTTTCAGTAACAGTTACGGCAGGACCCATTCGTCTCAGAATAGTAGCAATTCTGGCCTCCAACTCTTTTGGACTAAATGGTTTTGATAAATAATCATCAGCTCCTAAATCTAAACCTGCGACTCTCTCTGAAATTGCTTCTAATGCAGTCAAAAATATAATTGGGACTACTGATTCAGCTCTAATTCTTCGACATACTGCAAATCCATCCATTTTGGGCAACATAACATCAAGAACTATTAAATCAGGTGAATCTCTATGGAAAGACTCAATAGCTTCTTCGCCGTTAGTAGCTGAATAAACTTGATATCCTGCTAATTGAAGTCTTGTAACTAATACCTTCAAAACTGCTGGTTCATCATCAACAACTAAAATTCTTGCTTTTGACATAGGTAAAAAAGATTTCCAGATATTTCAAAGCAAATATTTATTGCATTGAAAATTCATTCTAACAATTAAAAATATAACATTACGACGCCTAAAACAGATATACCAAAGATTTACTAAATTTTTCCATAATCTAAAAATATAAATTTTGCGAACACTTTTTCGTCATTTGGGCAATTTATTATCATGCTTTTTTCCTAGAAAATTTTAAAAAACTAAAAAGTTGAGAGCAAATTAAAGGGCCAAAAAAACCTGTAAGAAAAACTTCAGCTAAAATGTTTTGAATACTAGGGATAAAAAGTAAAAAAGTACTATCTGATAAATTTTTGACCAAAATCTGTACAAAACATAAGGTAGAACATAAAAAACTGCCAATAGAACAGATTAAACCATACCTAAAATGTCCCAACAAAATATTACTATGAATTTTTATTCTCCCAAACCATATTCCACACAAAATCAAACCTGGAATTTGAGTAAAACTACTATCAAGAGTTACAGAATCTAAAATTAGCCCTAAAAAAAAACCATATATTAATCCATTGATTGATCCATTAATCATTGACCATGGCAACAACCAAAATAAAGGCCAATATGGTTGGATACCTAAAAATCCTAGCCAATTTGGATGCCACAAAAAAATGATAGGGATAAGAATAAAACTTATGATGGATAATTTTTCTTTGAAAAATTTATTCATTAAGTTTTTGCTTTTAAAATTTGCACCCAATCAATTACATTAGGTTTTGCCAAAAGTAATATTTTTGCCCTTTTTTTTGCTTTAAATGGCTCGTTTACAGATTGGACAATACCAATAGGGATATTTGGGGGTAATAAAGTACTAGCAGGAGAAGATGACACAAAATCTCCAACTTTTATATCAGCATCTTTTGAATACAATATTAAATTAGGATAATTATCTCCAGAACCAATAAGTAGTCCATTAATTTGAATTCTATCTACCCATACTCCAACTTTACTTTCTGGAGAGGTTAATAATTTTACCGTCGAAGTAAAAAAAGAAGTACTTCCTACTCTTCCAACTAATCCACCCGGTCCCAAAACAATACTTCCAATTTCAACCCCATCTTTTGAACCTTTATTCAATATAATCTGTCTCCACCAACTTCCTGTTTTTCTAGAAATGACTGCAGCTGAAATAGTATTACTATTAGCTGATTCTTGAAGATTTAGAATTTGCCTCAATCTTAAATTATCTTTTTCAAGAAGATTTAATTTCATTAGAGATTCTTTTTCTTTGCTCTTCAGAATAACTTCTTTTTGAAATTGGCCTGGCCAAAAAGGCTTTGAAATAAAATAATAAAAATCCTTATAAAGAGCACCTTTTGAAATCCTGACACAAATCAAAAATAAAGAAATCACGAATAAAATCCAATTTTTCTTTTTATGCCACCAACGATTAGTAGAAATTCGTCGGATATCTAACATAGTATCAATCTCTTATTGCGTTCCTTATAAAGTCTGGAGTATCAACAACTCTTTTAAGCTTTTTAAAATCATCCAAAACTTCTCCACAACCATTAACTACGCACAATAGTGGGTTTTCTGCAATGTGAGTAAATATTCCCGTTTCATCGCTCACTAAGTCATTAATGCCTCTTACTAAAGCTCCTCCTCCTGCAAGCATAATACCCCTATCAACAATATCTGCGGCTAGTTCTGGAGGAGTTCGCTCTAAAGTTCTTTTTACAGCTTCAACTATTTTACTGAGAGGATCAGCCATAGCTTCTCTAATTTCTCCAGAAGTCAATGTTACTGACCTTGGTAAACCAGATAAAAGATGTAAACCCCTAACCTCTAGAGAGGTTTTATCAAAATCATCATCTGGAAATGCAGACCCAATTTTGATTTTAATATCTTCTGAAGTTCTTTCTCCAACGACTAAATTATGAACTTTTTTAAGATAAAGAGCAATTGATTCATTGATTTCATCACCAGCAATTCGAACTGATTCACTTAATACAGTTCCACCTAGACTTAATACTGCAACCTCCGTAGTGCCACCACCAATATCAACAATCATAGTGCCAATTGGTTCAGTTACTGGTAATGATGCTCCTATTGCCGCTGCCACAGGTTCATCAATTAAGTGAACTTCTCGAGCTCCGGCTAATCCAGCTTCTCTGACTGCTCTTCGCTCAACACTAGTAACTCCGCTTGGAATACCAATTACTATTCTAGGGGCTAATAAGCCCTTACCTTCATTACATTTTTGAATAAATGTCTTTATCATTTGCTCTGCCGCATCAAAATCTGCTATGACCCCATCTCTTAAGGGTCTCACAGCTCTTATGTTACCTGGAGTTCTTCCTAACATTAACTTAGCTTCTTTACCAACTGCTAATGGTACCCCTTCTTCTAAATCCATTGCCACCACTGAGGGCTCTTGTAAAACAACCCCTTTCCCTGATACATGTATAAGAGTATTGGCAGTTCCCAAATCTATACCAATGTCTCTTGAAAATTTAAATCTGTTGAAAATCACAATAAAAACTCTTTTTTTAAATAATATATCTATTTTTTATTGAGCTTTCAGATTTCTCTCATTTAGTTATGAATAGCACTTAAAACTTTGAGCAAAAACTCAAAATATGAGTAGTATTAGTTAAAAAAATTATGGAAATTAACACTATTAACTTAGTTGGTAGAGCTGGTAGAGAACCAGATGTCAGATATTTTGAATCTGGTAGCATCGTAGCGAATTTTACTTTGGCAGTTAACCGAAGAAGCAGAGATGAAGAGCCGGACTGGTTTAATTTAGAAATTTGGGGAAAACAAGCTCAAATAGCAGCTGATTACGTTAAAAAAGGATCTTTAATTGGAATTACAGGAAGCTTTAAAATTGATAGTTGGAAAGACAAAAATACAGGTGAAGACAGATATAAACCAGTAATTAGAGTAGATAGATTAAATTTGCTAAGCTCTCGAAAAGAGTCTGAAAATAATCAATATACTAACAACAATAACTCTAGTGAAATTCCTTTTTAAGATCTAATTTTTTTTATAAATCTAATAATTAGTTTTATAAAAAAATATAAAAAAATAAAAATTAAAACTGGCTTCACAAAATATTTAATTTGATCTACATAAGTTTCAATGATTTGATAATTTTCACCAAATAAATAACCTGCGTATGAAAGCAATGCAACCCATATTAAACTACCTAATGAAGTCCAAATAAGAAATTTTTTTAATGGCATTAATTCTATACCAGCAGGAATGGAAATTAATGTTCTGACACCAGGGATTAATCGGCCCCAAAACACTAAAGATATGCCGTATCTCTCAAACCATTTTTTACTTTTTAATAAATCATTAGAAGAAATTCCTAAGTATTTTCCTTTTTTATCTAGAAAGTTTGAAAGTCTTTTTTCATTTACTAATCTGCCTAAATAATACCAAGGTAATGAACCTAAAATCGTTCCTAATAACCCCCAAAAAACTAAAATATAGAAATTTAATTTTTGTTGATAAACAAAAAATCCTCCTAATGGCATAATTATCTCAGAAGGAATTGGGGGAATTATATTTTCTAAAAGCATAGCCAAACAAATAGTTAGATACGCAATCGTTGAATTCTTTTCAACGGCTAAATTGATATATTCAGGAATTGAAGTAATAAAACTTGCAAAAATTATACTCAAACTAATATCTATAAAGTTCTGGTTTATAAGGTCCCTCAACAGATACATTAATGTAGTCTGCCTGTTCTTTAGTTAATTTGGTTAGTTTTGCACCAATTTTATCAAGATGTAATCTAGCTACCATTTCATCTAAATGTTTTGGTAGCACATAAACTTCTTTAGCATATTGCTCTGACTTATTGAAAAGTTCAATTTGAGCTAATACTTGATTTGTAAAAGAATTACTCATAACAAAACTAGGATGTCCAGTGGCACAGCCCAAGTTAACCAATCTACCTTCGGCTAAAAGAATGATTTTGTTTCCACTTGGTAAGGTTATATGGTCAACCTGAGGTTTAATATTTTCCCATGGGTAATTTTTTAATGAAGCTACATCAATTTCATTATCGAAATGACCAATATTACAAACTATGGCTTCATCCTTCATTTTAACGAGATTTTCATGTGTTATTACTTGATAATTACCAGTAGCTGTAACAAATATATCTATATCTTCAACAACATCATCTAAGGTAACAACGCTATAACCTTCCATTGCAGCTTGAAGAGCGCAAATTGGATCAACTTCAGCAACTTTAACTATTGCACCAAGTCCTCTTAGCGACTGTGCTGAACCTTTGCCGACATCACCAAAACCAATTACCAATGCTACTTTGCCAGCAATCATCACATCAGTTGCCCGCTTAATGCTATCAACTAATGATTCTCTACATCCGTATAGATTATCAAATTTACTCTTAGTTACTGAATCATTAACATTAATAGCTGGAAAAGGCAAAGCATTTTGCTTTTGAAGCTGATAAAGTCTCGCAACTCCAGTAGTGGTTTCTTCAGTGACACCAATAATATTTTTCTTAATTCTAGAGTAAAAGCTACTATCAACTTGTAACTTAGATTTTATAGATTTGAATAAAGCAATTTCTTCTTCATTAGAAGGATTATTCAAAACAGTCAAATCTTTTTCTGCCTTGCTACCAAGTATCAATAAACCAGTTGCATCTCCTCCATCATCAAGAATCATATTCGGAGAATCTGAACCCCAATCAAGAATATAATGGGTGTATTGCCAATATTCATCGAGAGTCTCACCCTTTTTCGCGTATACAGGAATACCTTTATCTGCAATAGCTGCAGCTGCATGATCTTGGGTAGAAAAAATATTGCATGAAGCCCATTTGACTTCTGCACCAAGATCAACAAGTGTTTCTATTAATACCGCAGTCTGTATTGTCATATGAAGACTTCCAGCTATTTTTGCACCTTGAAGAGGCTTTTCAGATTTATATTTATCTCTAAGTGCCATTAATCCTGGCATTTCTGTTTCAGCAATTTTTATTTCTTTTCGCCCAAAATCAGATAACGAGATGTCAGCAATTACGAAGTTTGGGATCGATGTTTTAATTGAATTCGCGATAATCATATTTTATGAATACTTTTTCTATTAAACTATAGATGATTTTTGTGTGAATTTGTGTTTGTTGAGAATTTAATAGAGACTTTAAATTTAGGTGAAAAGCTCTCACGAAAATTAAACCCACAATCAATTGTGTTACTGCAAGGTCCCATTGGGGCAGGAAAAACTTCATTTGTGCAAGGCATTGCCAAAGGATTATCAATCTCTGAGGATATTACAAGCCCTACATTTGCTTTATCTCATCACTATAATTCTGGAAAAATCCCTCTAATTCACCTTGATTTATACAGGTTAGAAAATAGTTCTTCAGCAAAAGAAATTTTTTTTTCAGAAGAAGAAGAAGCATTACAAAGCAAAGCTATTTTAGTTATTGAATGGCCAGAATTAATAGAACCACTTATTGAAAATTTCTGGAAAGTAGAAATTAGTTACGCAAAAAATTGTGGAAGGCACTACGAGATTAGGGATCCTAAAAATTTATTAACCTTTTCATAATCTGGCTGTTGCTCAATTGCACCTTCACCAAGACAAGTCAATAGTCCACAAGCACATGCAAACTTAACGCAATCTTCTATCTCTATTTCATTTGAGGGGTAACCAGATGAAATTAATTTTGAAATTAAGCCAGCTAGAAAAGCATCACCTGCACCAGTAGTATCGACTATTTTTTTTGAATTAGGAGTTTGGGTGGTTCCCTTAAATCCATTGATATACCATGCAACAGGTTTTTTCCCATCAGTTATTATTACATCAGGTTTTTTAGACATTTGTTGAGATATAAGCAACGGATCTTCATTATCAAAAAACAAGGTCGCTTCCTCCTTTGCAAGTTTTAAAACATGAGCATGATTTAAAAATTTTTTAATTAAATTTACTCTCGCAGTTCCACTAATTTCTGATGAAAAATGTGAATAATCCCAAAAAACCTCTCTCCAGTTCAAATCAATAATTATTTTGATTCCAAAATTCTTGGCCTTTTCTAGAAGAAAATAAATAGTCTCTTTAGATATTGGAGATGTTAACAAATTAGTTCCTGTAACTAAATATTGTGTTTCTAAGAAAAATTTCTCTAAATTGAGAAGTTGTTTTTCAATTAATTTCTTACTAAAAGCTTCGTCAGCAAAGCATGAATTAGGGCTTCCCTCAAATCCCGAAAAATAACGATCTCCAGATCGATCTCTGTCTACATTAACCACACGAGTAGATAAATCATTATCTAATTGCAAGAAATCTAAATTAACCTCCAATTGATTAAATTGCGTAATAAAATTTTTTCCGAAATTATCACTTCCTAAACGTCCAATAAACATTGAATCTATTTTCAATTTTCTTAATGCACAAGCAACATTGGCTGGTGCGCCACCCAAAAAATCTGTAAATCCTAGATTACAATCATTTCTAATCCTATCTATTAAAGCCTCTCCAATACATACGACCTTGGTCTTTTTCATAAAAATTGCCCCTTTTTTTTAACTAAGAATAATTAATTAAAAACAAATAATTTTTTTTTGAATTAAAGTTTAATTAATAACTAATTCTTTAATTAATAACCAATTCATAGTGTCTTTTAATAAATCTAGAACCTGGAAATGGAAAAATTGGGATATTTCTTGGTCTTTATCAAAAAATTCTACTTTCGAAAATAATACAAATATTTTGCTAGTACATGGATTTGGAGCGTCAAAAAATCATTGGAGACATAATCAAGATTTTCTTGGCAATGTTTCTAATTGCTACGCAATTGACTTACTAGGATTCGGAGAAAGCAGTCAGCCTAGCGCTTCGTTAAATTATGAACCCTATAAAAAAAATTGCATTAAATATTCATTTGACTTGTGGAGTAATCAAATATCGACATTTTGTTCAGAAGTAATAAAATCTCCTGTTTACGTAGTGGGTAATTCAATTGGTGGTGTAATTGCATTGAAAACTGCTGAAATTCTCAGAGATAATTGTAAAGGAGCTATTTTAATTGATTGTGCCCAAAGAACTATGGATGATAAACGCTTAAAAAAAAGTGATATTTTAATGAATTTAATAAGGCCTTTATTAAAAACCTTTGTAAGGCAAAGAATAATTAGCAATACACTTTTTACAAGAGCTGCTAATCCACAAGTTATAAAAAAAATACTCGCACAAGCATACCCCTCAGGCAAAAATATAGATGAAGAATTAATTGAAATTCTATATCGACCCTCTACTAGGAAAAACTCTAAAGAGGCATTTCGTGGCTTTATTAATTTATTTGATGATTATCTTGCTACAGATCTTTTCAGTAAGATTGATATCCCCATCCAATTAATTTGGGGAGAAAAAGATCCTTGGGAATCTTTAAATGAAGCCAAAGAGTGGAAGAAAAGATTCAATAACATCAAAAGACTAGATATTATTCAAGGTGCTGGTCACTGTCCTCATGATGAAGAACCTGAAGAAACCAATAAGTTAATATGTGAATTTATTCAGGAAACAAAATAAGCTTCTACATTATCGCTAAGTCTTCTAAGACCCCTTAAGCCGTCTCGTTCTAAATTTCTTACTCGATCTCTACTTATACCCAGTACTCTTCCTATACCTGTAAGTGACATAGGCTCATCACCATCCATACCGTATCTCATTCTTAAAACCCTACATTGCAGGTCTGGTAATTGATGCAAAAGAGAATGAAGATCACCCCTCATACAATCCATCTCTATTTGTTCATCTGGCAAATCCTCTCCGCCAGCCAGTAAATCTAATAAAACAGTATCTTCGCCATCACCAACTTTTGTTTCAAGACTAACTGGCTGGCCAGCTTTGCACATCAAATCTTTAACATCTTCTTCTGGAAGCTCAACATATTTCGCTAATTCACTTACTGTTGGAGTTCTTGACATTTCTTGACTCAACTCTCTTTGACCTTTTTTTAACTTATTCAACATTTCAGTAATATGAATTGGTAGCCTTATTGCCCTGCTTTTTTCAGCTATCGCTCTTGTAATTCCTTGTCTAATCCACCAATATGCATATGTTGAAAACTTATAACCTCTAGCTGGATCAAATTTTTCTACACCCCTTACCAAACCAATAGTTCCCTCTTGAATTAAATCTAATAATTCCATATTTCTTTTTGTATATTTTTTTGCAACACTAACTACCAACCTTAAATTAGCTGCAACCATTCTTTCTTTAGCCCTTTGTCCAGCTCTTAATCTTTTTTTTATGATAGAAGTGGGTAAATTTAATTTTTTTGATAATTCGTCAACAGTTGGCTTATCTCCTGTTAATTCAATAAATTCCAATTCTGCTCTTTCTACTTGCATATATTCTTGAACCTGCCTACCAAGAGTTATTTCTTGTTCGTGAGATAGAAGTGGAACTCTACCAATATCTCTTAGATAAGATCTAACAAGGTCTACATCGTTACTAGCTTTTAGACTTGATATTGTTGCTAATTTATTCTCACTTAATGTTTCAGAAGACATGAAAGTTAAATGTTGTTTTGTAAACAATACCATTAAGAAATGTAAAGTTAAACAAAAAAATCCACAAATTTACAAAAATGAGAATAAATACCTAGTGGATTCAGACTATGAAGAGCTTAATAACCAATTTGCTGTACTTAGATAAATAAAAACACCTGCTATGTCGGTGACAGTAGTTATAAAAGGAGATGACATTAAAGCTGGATCTAATCTCATTCTGTCAAACAATAAAGGTAAAATGGCACCAGTTGTAGCAGCTAAAGTCGTTATAGATATTAAACTTATTCCTACTGCAGAAGCTATTAGAGGGCCTTCTCCTTGCCACCAAGCAAAGGGGAATACTACTATCATCATCAAAATACCTAAGAGAGCGCCTGTTATTGCCTCCTTAATTACTGCCTTAATTGCTCCAAGAGACTTCAATTTTTGAGTACTTAAACCTCTAATTACAACCGTTGAGCTTTGAGCGCCAACATTTCCCCCAGTACCAATGAGTAGTGGGATAAATGCAGCTAGCAAAACTACCTCTTTTAAAATTTGATCATTCATCGCTATAACCTTTGTAGTCAAACCATTTGCCAAAACCAAAATTAACAACCACAAAATTCTTCGTCTAGCTATGGTAAATAAACTACTCTGGAAATAATCATCTTCATCTCCAGGTTGAACTGCCCCAGCCGCATAAATATCTCTTGTTGCTTCTTGCTCTATAACATCAATTAAATCGTCAACAGTTACTATTCCAACAAGTCTTTTTTCTTTATCAACAACTGGGAGCGCTAAGAAATCATATCGTTGTATCGCTCTTGCGACTTCTTCTTGATTCGTATTCGTTGAGATATTAACAACATCTCTTGTCATAACATCTCCAATCGGCTTGGAAGGATCCGCAGTTACAAGATCTCTTAAAGAAAGAATACCCGTTAGATGTCTTTCTTTATCCGTAACGTATAAACTATAAATTGTTTCTGTAAACGGAGCTCTTTTTCTGACTAATGAAAGAGCCTCAGCTGCCGTTTGCATCTCTTTAAGGTCTATGAATTCGGTTGTCATTAATCTTCCAGCAGTTTCCGGTTCATATCCAAGTAATTCAGCTGTTACTTTTCTTTCACCAGGGCTCAGAGCAGACAAAAATCTTCGTACAACTTTTGCAGGTAATTCGTCAAAGAGTTGAACCCTATCATCAGGCGACATTTTCTCAACTATTTCTAAAACTTCTCCTGAACGAAGTCTGTCTAATAAAGTTTGTTGAACTATTGGATCTAAATATTCATAAACCTCAATTGCCTCATTTTTTTTTAATAATCTAAAAGCTAATGCCTGCAAAATTAATGGAAGACTTCCAATAGCCTCTGCAATATCAACAGGTTGGGAAGGTTCTAAAAGTAACTTTGCCTCATCATAATTTCCTGCGATAAGTAATTCTTCAAGTTGAACAGTAATATTTTCTCGAGTACTTAAATCTGAAGATAAGGATGTAACTGTTTCAAGATTATTTTCATTCATAAATATAATCCCTTGTCAAAGTAACATCACTATTATATGAAATCTAAGTAATTTTTCTACTAATTAAAAAGCCAAAATACATTGTGAATAGATTTAAGATAATGATTAAATTAAAAAAAATTATAAATCTTATCAAATCTCCTTGATTAAGAATTTTATATAAGAAATATATAAATCCACTAAAGGACGTAAAGCAAGAAAAAAAACCACTTAGTAAAATTTTTTCGCTTGAGTAACTTAATCTTTTACTAATAATAAAACCAACAAAAAATGAGCCGAGTATTGAAATAATAAAGTTATTATCTATAAAAAGTCTTAAAAAAGTACCTAAATAAGAGGCTAAAAGAAGATAAAAAAAAGTTTGTATTTTCAATTTAAAAAAAAATAATAAGAAAGTAACCTAAATAAAAGAAAAGAAAAGAAAATACAATTACTTCTATATAGTGAAAAAATAATCTTATGAATTTCCTCTTCCTCAGAAGAACAAATAGTTGAAAAATAAAGGAAGAAAATGTACTAAAACAACCTAAAAAACCAGTATAAAATAATAACAATATGTCGTTATTATTAAAATTTAATGCTACTAAAATTCCTAGACAAAATGATGCTATGAAATTCACGATTGAAGTATTCTGAATATCAAATCCTATATTTATTTTTAAATAATTTTGTATGAATATTCTAAATATTAAACCAAGAAAACTGCCAATAAAAATTATAGCTATTGAATTAAAATCCAAAATTTAGATTTTTATCCAGCCTTTTGTAATCTTATTAGGATCGTCTAAAAATTTATTAGAAGCTAATTCAACTCTAGCCCAAATTTCACTTTCGTTGATTTTCCAATTTCGTAAAACTGATAAGGTTGTACCTATATCAAGAACTAATAATTCATTAGAATGAACTTCAGGAAAAGAATAAAGAGAGGTATTAGCACTCAATATAATTTCATTTATGTTATGGGAAAACTTATTTTGATTTAAACTTTTTTGGATTCCACCAGCAGGTAACGTAATTGGAGCAATTAATGCAAACGTAAATAAGCAAAAATTCTTTAGGATATTGTTAATCATATATCTAAAGTTGCCATATCTAAGTTGCTACTATGAGTTTCAATAAATTCTCTTCTTGGTGCAACTTTGTCTCCCATTAATATGTTGAATATTCTGTCAGCTTCAAGTGCATCTTCAATTTCAACCCTTTTCATCATCCTAGTTTGAGGATTCATAGTTGTATCCCACAATTGTCTTGGCATCATCTCGCCTAAGCCCTTAAATCTTTGAATATTATAATTAGCATTTTCTCCAAAATCTCTAATTGTATCCTTTAATTGATTCTCGTTATAGCAGTATTTATGATTTTTGCCTCTTTCAACTTTATAGAGGGGAGGACAAGCAATGTAAATAAAACCTTTTTCAACAAGTTCTCTTTGATATCTATAAAAAAATGTCAATAATAAAGTTCTAATATGAGCACCATCAACATCAGCATCAGTCATAATTACAACCCTGTGATATCTCAAAGAGCTCGCGTCAAACTCCTCTCCTTTTATTCCTAAGCCTAATGCTGTTATTAATGACTGGATTTCTGTATTTTTATAAATTTTTGTATCGTCTGTTTTTTCAATATTGAGAATTTTACCCCTGAGAGGCAATATAGCCTGAAAATTTCTATCTCTACCTTGTTTGGCCGAACCACCAGCAGAATCTCCTTCAACTATATAAATTTCAGATTCTGAAGGATCTCTAGAACTGCAATCTGCCAACTTACCAGGTAAAGTTGAACTTTCAAGAACACTTTTTCTTCTGACTAATTCTCTAGCCCTTCTTGCAGCTTCAGCCGCATTAAATGATTGAATTGCTTTTTCAAGAATCAAGTCTAAAATTCCAGGATTGAATTCCATATATTTTGTAAGAGCTTCTCCTATAAGAGAATCAACAATTCCTCGTACTTCAGTATTCCCTAATTTTGTTTTTGTTTGTCCTTCAAATTCAGGATCTGGAACTTTCACTGATAAAACTACAGTCAATCCCTCTCTGATATTTTCACCAGCTAAATTTTTTTCAATATCTTTTCTTTTGCCTCTTTTTTTTGCAAGATTATTGAATGTCCTTGTCAAAACTGTTTTTAATCCTTCAATATGGGTTCCCCCATCAATAGTTCTAATATTATTAGCAAAACCTAATATATTATCTGAATATACATCTGAACACCATTGCAAAGCTGCTTCTACATAAACATTTTCTTTCTGTGAATCAACATAAATTATCTCAGGATGAATAGAATCCTTTTCTGAATTCATGTATTGAACATATTCTTTAATTCCTCCTTCATACATATAAATTTCTTCTTTGAAAGAACCGTCTGATAATTCACTTCGCTCATCTCTAAAAACAATTTTTACACCACCATTGAGATAAGCTAATTCTCTTAATCTTGATGAAAGAAGAGAATATTCAAATTCAATTCCTCCAGAAAAAATTGTTTTATCTGGTTTAAAGCAGATAGTGGTTCCTTTTTTAAAGGGTTTTATGGACTGTTTTTTAGTTTGTAATTCACCCTTCGATACACCTTTTTCGAATCTTTGATTAAACTCACTGCCATCTCTAAAAACAGTCACATTGACCCATTCGCTTAAAGCATTAACTACAGATATTCCAACTCCATGCAGTCCGCCCGAAACTTTATAACCGCCACTTCCAAATTTTCCTCCCGCATGAAGTACGGTCAGCACAGTTTCTAAGGCACTTTTCCCTGTCCTTGGATGAATATCTGTTGGGATACCTCGTCCATTATCAGAAATTAAAGCAGATCCATCTGCCCTAAGAACTATTTCTATATGATTACAATGTCCTGCAAGTGCTTCATCTACTGAATTATCAACAACCTCATATACAAGATGATGCAAACCTCTCGGACCTGTAGAACCTATATACATCCCTGGACGTTTACGAACTGGTTCTAACCCCTCTAAAACCTGAATCTGTTCCGCACCATAATCATTTGAGATTTTATTAGATCTTTTGTCCTCGCTCATTTAATATAAAAAAATTAAACTTTTAAAAATTATAATTTTTAAAAGGTCTTTCATTAAACTTACCACTGCAATAAGAGAAAGGCTCGAAGTCTATGAAAAATTTAATCTCTTTAGTTATATAGCAGATAAATTATTCTTAAGAAACTTGTATGTCTTCCAATCCACCTCATGTAATAGTTTTAATTGGGCCCACTGCAAGTGGGAAAACAGACCTGGCTATTGAAATCGCAGATTATTTTAAGACTCACATACACAATATCGATTCAAGACAAATTTATAAGTCAATGGATATTGGCACAGCCAAACCTTCTAAGAGGCAGCAAAAAAAAATAAAGCATTTTTTATTAGATATCTCAGAGCCTATTTACCCAATTAATGTAAAACAATTTCAAAAAATTGCTCAAGAATCAATACAAAAGGAAATCAATAAGAATCATCTACCTTTTCTTGTCGGAGGAAGTGGTTTATATATGAACTCAATAACAAAAGGTTTTTTTGTACCAGATGTTCCTCCGCAGAATAATTTGAGAGGACAATTAGAAGAACTTGGGCAAACAAAATGTTGGGAACTTTTAAAAAATTGTGATCCAATATCAACAAAAAAAATCAATTTTGCGGATCGCGTTAGAACAATAAGAGCTTTGGAGGTTTTTTATGTAACAGGCAAACCTTTATCAACTCAAAAGGCACAAAAACCTCCTAACTGGCGAATACTAGAGCTTGGATTAGACAGAGATAATTTAAAAAATAGAATTTTACAAAGAACAAGAAATATGTATTCTTTTGGAATTATTGAAGAGACAAAACAACTTATTTCTAAATATGGATCTGATTTACCGATATTAGAAACAATTGGTTACCGAGAAGTTAAACAAGTTTTAAATAACAAATTAACTATTGAAGAGGCGATTGAGTTAACTACTACTAAAACAATACAATTTGCTAAAAGACAAAAAACATGGTTTCGTAATAAAAATAATCCTGTTTGGCTTAATAACAAAAACCTGCTAAAAGATGCAATAATTAAAATAGAGTCTTTTTTAGGCTAACTTTATAAAATAAGAGATTTTGTTCATCAACCAATCAATCTATTAACTAAACTGAATGCCACCACGCCCACGTTTTGACCGCCGCGCTCCAGTTAGAGAGCTGCCAAACATTAATGAAAGAATAAAATACCCTCAATTGAGAGTCGTTGATTCAGATGGAAAACAATTAGGAGTTATAGATAGATTAAAAGCATTAGAAATAGCATCTCAAAGAGAACTTGATTTGGTTCTTGTTAGCGAAAAAGCAGATCCTCCTGTTTGTAGAATCATGGACTATGGAAAATATAAATTTGAACAAGAAAAAAAAGCGAAAGAAGCTAGAAAAAAATCTCATCAAACAGAAGTTAAAGAAGTAAAAATGAGATACAAAATTGCAAAACATGATTATGACGTACGGATAGGTCAAGCTACTAAATTTTTAAAATCGGGAGATAAAGTAAAATGCACAGTGATTTTCAGAGGTAGAGAAATTCAACACTCAAATTTAGCTGAAACACTGCTTTTGAAAATGGCTAATGATTTAGAAGAACAATCTGAAGTACAACAAAAGCCAACAAGAGAAGGAAGAAACATGATTATGTTTTTAAGCCCTAGAAAAACTCCCCTTATAAAAAAAGATGGAGAATGAGAAATCATTATCGAAAAGCTATGACAAATGTTAATGTGTCACTATTAATAAATATTAATTAGGTAGGACTTTTCTAAAGTGAGATTCCATATTCAACAAGAAAGTGACATAGCAGCATCTACACAACTATATAATCAAATTTGCTTTGCAATAGCAGCAAGACATTATCCTCCTGGACACAGACTTCCCAGTACTAGGCAACTCGCAATGCAGACTGGACTCCATCGCAACACAATAAGTAAAGTTTACAGACAACTTGAAATAGATGGAATTGTTGAAGCAATCGCCGGATCAGGTATTTATGTAAGAGATAATCTTACTAAAAGAGACTTCAGAAAATCAGTTTACTCAAAAGACAAAATTAGAAAACCTCCTGATCAAGAAGCAAAAAAAGCTATTGATAAATTTGTTGGTCTTGGCTGCACTTTACAAGAAACAAGAGAAATATTAACCAATGAAATTGATTGGCGTATTAAATGCGGAGCAAGAATTATAGTAAGTACTCCTAGAGAAGATATAGGAGCTTCTATGCTGATAGCGGAAGACCTCTCTCCAAAAATTAGTGTTCCAGTAGAAGTTGTTCCTATGGAAGAACTTGAAAAAGTTTTGAGTAGTTCAAATAATGGCACTATTGTGACAAGCAGATATTTTTTACAACCGCTCGAAAAAGTTGCTAAACAGCATGGGGTTCGGGCTATTGCTGTTGACTTGAGCGACTTTCAAAAGGAATTAAAAATCCTCAAAGAATTAAATACTGGAAGTTGTGTAGGTATCGTTAGTATTAGCCCTGGATTGTTAAGAGCTGCAGAAGTCATTATACACAGCATGCGAGGTAGTGAATTAATGCTTATGACGGCAATTTCAGACAATAAAAGTAGATTAGTATCACTTTTAAAAGCTTCAAATCATATCGTATGTGATGGACCTAGTTTATCTGTGGTAGAAAACACGTTATTAAAAAATCGTTCTCAACTTATGAGATTACCCCAAATAATATGCGCCAAAAATTATTTGAGTATTGAAACCATAAATCAATTAAAAAAAGAAATTGGAGTTATTAATTAAACATGATTCTCAAAACTTTTAAATCAGACATCGACATAATCAAGGAGAGAGATCCTGCTGCCAGAGGCATAATAGAAATTTTTCTTTGCTACCCAGGCTTTCAATCAATAGTGATTCATAGGTTTACTCATAAATTATGGCAATTAAAAATTCCTTTAATTCCACGCCTTTTAAGTCATCTAAATAGGCTAATAACAGGAATTGAAATCCATCCTGGGGCCAAAATTGGTAAACGAGTTTTCATAGATCATGGAATGGGGGTAGTAATTGGTGAAACAGCTGAGATAGGAAATAATTGTTTACTTTATCAGGGAGTTACATTAGGAGGTACTGGTAAAAGTAATGGGAAAAGACACCCAACCTTAATGGAAAATGTTGTAGTTGGAGCAGGAGCAAAAGTTCTTGGATCCATAATTGTAGGCTCTAATACCCGTATTGGTGCGGGCTCAGTAGTTGTTCGTAATGTAGAGGGAAACAGCACTGTAGTTGGAGTTCCTGGGAGAGTAGTTCATCAAAGCGGTGTAAAAGTAAACCCATTAGCTCACTCTGCCTTGCCAGATGCAGAAGCTAATGTGATAAAAAATTTAATGGATAGAATTGATTCTCTTGAAAATGAAATTCTTAAATTACAAAAAACTATATATTGTCTAGCTAACTCAGAATCAATTGATATTTCTAAACTCGGTGATGCTCAAAACCTTAAAGACAAAGAAATCATAGAATTTCTTGGAGACGATTAAATCTTGATTTAATTTTTATCGTCTTTGTCAGTTTTAGGCTGAAACATAAACATTGAATAAATAACATTTCGTCTCATATTAGTCATCATTTCTAGAAACATATCGTAACCTTCATTTTTATATTCAATTAAAGGATCTTTTTGACCATAACCTCGCAAACCAACTGATTCCCTTAAGGAATCCATAGATTGAAGATGTTCGCGCCATAAATTATCAATTTGCTGCAAAATAAAAAATCTTTCAGCTTCTCTCATTAATCCTGGACGAATCTTTTCTATTTGAGATTCTTTTAAATCATAAGCAATTCTCAACTGCTCTTGAAGATAGTTTTTTAATTCTTCTATTGATAATAAATTAATATCATCCGCTTTAAGATCATCTAATAAATAAATAAATTCTTTAACTTTAGAAATTAATTGATCAATATTCCATTCTTCAGGAGGAAGATCAGGATTAATATAAGCTTCTACAATTTCACTCATTGTTCTTTCTCCATATCCTATTACTTGCCTCTTTAAATCAATTCCTTGCAAAACTCTTAATCTTTCACTATAAACTGCCTTTCTTTGATTATTCATTACTTCGTCATACTCGAAAACTTGTTTTCTAATATCGTAGTAGTAAGTCTCTACTTTTTTTTGCGCACTTTCTAAAGATCTAGTAAGCATTCCAGACTCGATAGGCATATCTTCATCAACCCTAAAAGCATTCATTAGATTTGCTACTCTATCACCTCCAAAAATTCTTAATAAGTTATCTTCTAAGGATAAAAAGAATCTTGTACTTCCAAGATCACCTTGTCTGCCTGCTCTACCTCTAAGTTGATTATCCACTCTTCTTGATTCATGTCTCTCAGTACCGATTACATGTAATCCGCCGGCTTCTCTAACTTTTTCTTCTTCATGAATCAAAACTTTTTCATATTCTTCTTTTACTTCTGATAAAGATTCTCTCAAAAGCTTTATTAAACTATCATCGGTCGGTGCTTTTTCTGCAGCTGTCGCTATCCTGTCATCCAGCTCCAAAACAGAAAGTTGTCTATCTCCCCAGTTTTCCACAAGTTTATTTGATAAGGTTGAGAGTTTCTTTTCAATTTCTTCATCAAGCTTGCAAGGGAAAAGACTAGTTGAAGAAGTTAAAATGTTCTTTTTCAAATTTGAAACAGCTTTTTTAGAAAAACCACCCTTAGATTTTGTACTTTTTTGTCTAGGGATTGGTGGCTTATGCTCATTATCAGGCTTTACTAATAAGGGAATTAAAATTTCTTTTAATTTCAGTCTTGCCATATAGTCACTGTTACCACCAAGAATTATATCTGTTCCCCTTCCAGCCATATTAGTCGCGATAGTAACAGCACCTGCTCTTCCTGCCTGAGCAACAATTTCTGCCTCACGTTCAACGTTCTCTGGTTTAGCATTTAACAAATTATGTGGGATTTTTTCTTCAGATAAAAGTGAACTTAATAATTCACTTTTTTCAACACTTGTTGTACCTACTAAAACAGGTCTGCCATCTCTATGAATTTGTGCAGTTTCTTTAGCAACCGCTTTCCATTTACCAGTCTCTGTCTTGAATACTTGATCGGACCAATCTTGCCTTTTTCTTATTTGATTTGTCGGTATGACTGTTGATTCCAATTTATAAGTTTTTTCAAATTCAACCTCTTCAGTTTTTGCTGTTCCTGTCATTCCTGCTAAACCAGGATATAAAAGGAAAAAATTCTGATAAGTTATGGATGCTAATGTTTGAGTCTCAGGCTGAATTTTCAGACTCTCTTTTGCTTCTATTGCTTGATGTTGTCCATCACTCCAACGCCTTCCTGGCATCACCCTACCAGTAAATTCATCCACTATCACAGCCTCATCGTTCTTAATAATATAATTTACATCTTTAATAAATAATTCTTTGGCTTTTAAAGCGTTAGTTATGTAATGCGCCCAAGGATCTTGAGGATTATATAAATCATTGACTCCCAAATACTCTTCACATTTTGCAAAACCCTGATCAGTTAATATACAACTTCTCTGCTTTTCATCAACTTCATAATCCCCTTCTGGATCAATACCATCTTTGCTTAATTCTTTGGCTTTGATTAATGCCAGAGATAATTCTGCAGCTTTTTGATATTTTTCTTGCGGTCTTTCGACTTGGCCAGAAATTATTAGAGGCGTTCTTGCCTCATCAATTAATATTGAATCAACCTCGTCAATTACACAGTAATTGAATTTTCTTTGAACTACCTCATTAATATCGGTGGACATATTATCTCTTAAATAATCAAATCCTAATTCGGAATTTGTGGCATAAGTTATATCACAATCATAATTTTTCTTTCTCTCAACTGGGTTCATATCTTGCTGAATTAAACCAACGGATAAACCTAAAAAACGATGAACTTGTCCCATCCACTCTGCATCTCTTCTAGCTAAATAATCGTTTACAGTAACAACATGAACACCTTTTCCAGTAAGGGCATTTAAATAACAAGGTAATGTTGCTACAAGAGTTTTTCCCTCTCCAGTCTTCATCTCAGCAATTTGACACTCATGTAAAACCATCCCGCCTATTAACTGAACATCAAAATGCCTCATATCAAGAACGCGTTTACTTGCTTCTCTTACTATTGCAAAGGCTTTAGGAAGAAATTTTTCCAAGAGTTCTTTTTGTTTTTTTAAATCTAATTCTGATGAAATCTTTGATTTAAGATTTTGAGTTTCTTTTCTTAGCTCATCATCAGTCAATTGAGAAATATCTTCTTCTAAAAAATTTATCTCTTCTACTATTGGTTGATAGCGCTTTAACTTTCGTGTATTCGGATCTCCCAACAAAAGTTTTAGCATAAGTCAAAGTCCTTAAAAAAATCATCCTATTACAAACATTATAAATTAGTGCGTTACAACTGAATGAAGAAAACTATTATCTCTTTATTTTATAGAAACGATCGATTATGGTATTTAGATTGAAGTCACGGAAATCTACTAACCGACATCACTTTTCAAAAATCTTTTTAATAAATGAAAGAAATATCTCTAATCAAACATGCCAAAGGAGCTTTAGGATTAAGGGTTTTTGGATTAGGTCCAAATCTTAAACCGACGAATGGACTAATTAAGTTACAAAAATTACTAGATAGAAATGCTTTCTGGGCCAAAAATAGAACAATTAATGATCTAAAAAAATGTCTTGCTAACAGTGATGTCGTAATAAGTCTTTGGGTTGGTAAGGAAATAGTTGGTTTTGGTAGAGCTTTAACCGATGGGATATATCGCGGAGTACTTTGGGATATTGTTATAGATCAAAATCACCAAGGTAAAGGTTTTGGCACATTAATTGTAAAAAATCTTTTATCTTCTAAAAAAATTAAAAATACAAAAAAATTATATTTAATGACAACAAATAAAAAATTGTTTTATTCTCAATTGGATTTTAAAGAAGTTACTTCTCAAAATTTATTAATTCGTGAAATATAAAGCACTCTTTTTTTAAAGAAAACAAAATCAAGATACAAATTTACTATAAAGCCATCTTATAAAGGGACCTAAAATAGGAACTGGTCCAAAAGTTGGTCCACAAAAATCAAAATAATCTCTGTGCTCTTTTATTAATCCGTTTTCACCAAATAATAAACGCGTAGTTCCAGGATAAATAAATTCTTTACCCATAATTTTTAAACCCATTGTCCATTCAACAAATCCACAATCCCCAGTTATGGAAATTGCATGAGTTTCTAAAAAAACATCATCACATCTTTTAACTAACTTTTCTTGAGCTTTAACATAAGAATCTAAGCCCTCTGTTTCCTGTGTTGGGTCTGTAAAGATAACATTCTCATTATAAAATTCAGCCCATTTTTGTTTTGTTGGTGCATCTGTACCATAAGGTTTAGTAAATAATCCCTTTAAATCCTCAATAGAAATTTCTCTTGTCATTACGAAATGATTGTTAAGAATACTTTAAAAGATACAAACATTAAAAGCGGATGAAGAGATTCGAACTCTCGACATTCTCCTTGGCAAGGAGATGCTCTACCACTGAGCTACATCCGCGTAACTTTTTTATTTTATCTCAAAGAAGGGTTCAATGATAGAAATAATTAAATTTTTTCAATTAATTTAAATTTTTAATTAAAGATCCCATCTCAATTGCTTGCAAAGCATAATTCCAACCAAGATTATTTTTAATCCCTGCTCTTTCTAAAGCCTGCTGCATAGTATCAGTAGTTAAAACTCCAAAAATAATTGGAACATTATTTTCATTTGAAACTTGTGAAATGCCTTTGCTCGCCTCAGATATAACTACATCATAGTGGGAAGTTTCACCACGTATCACAGCCCCAAGAGCAATTACAACGTCATAACTCTTTTTTTTCATCAGAGTTTTAGCTGCGATTGGTAATTCGAATGAACCAGGAACCCAAACTATATCTACTTGATTGCTTAATTCAGAAGTATCTAAACCATGCCTTTTTAAACAATCAAGACAACCGGATAGAATTTTATTTGTAATTAAATCATTAAATCTTGCTATTACAATCCCAACTTTTAAAGTAGATGCATTAGTAAAAGATCCCTCAAAAATAGCCATTAAATTTTACTTCGATATATTAATAGACTCTCACGAAAAGGTATCAAGTTCAAACTAATGAAGAAACTATCCCTGTAACAAAAACCAAAACAACCCAAACAGCAGCAATAGAATAAATTTTTCTCCTACTTTCTCGCTGTCCTTCCTCAGTAGAAGGTTGAGTCACATATAAAACGGGTACTCCAACTACCGCAATTAAAGAAGCGAATAATAGTGCATTTACGAAGAAAAAGTTAACAGCTTGCATAATTCAGTCTTAGGTTTCAAATTATTATAAATACTATATTCTCATGAAAATGATAATTTTTTGAGAAAATTTACATACTTTAGCCACTTTAAATGCAAAAAAAAAATTTCTACCTAATATCTATTTAGGAATTAAAAAAGTATGCAAGAAGATACGATAATTCAAAAGAATTTATTTGCGATTGATAATGAAAAAAATGAGCAAAAAAAAATAACAAATATTCCAGAAGATTTATCTTGGGAAGATTTAAAAAAAGAATCGCAAAAAAGACCTAGACAAAGAAAAAATTCAACTAATTTGATAAATGAATTCAAGAATGATTTAATTTCAAATAACAAAAATAATTGCATTAATGAAGAATCTTTTAGCTATAAAACAGTTTCGAAACTGAAATTAACTCCTGTAATGAAGCATTATGTAACTCTAAAAGAGGAAAATAAAGATAGGTTATTACTTTATAGATTAGGAGATTTTTTTGAATGTTTTTTTGAAGACGCTGTATTGATATCTAACCTTTTAGAAATAACACTTACAAGTAAAGATGCTGGCAAAGAGATAGGTAAGATACCTATGGCAGGGGTTCCCTATCATGCAATGGAGAGATACTGTGCTGATTTAATTAAAAAAAATTATTCTGTGGTTATATGCGACCAATTAGAAAAAAGTTCTGGAAATTATGGGACTCCAATTAAAAGAGGGATAACAAGAATAATTACTCCTGGAACTGTAATTGAAGAGGGGATGTTGATAGCAAAGAAAAATAATTGGATTACTGCTATTTACTTATCAGAAGAAAACTCAGATGAATCTTATGAATGGGGTATATCAAAAGCCGATGTAAGCACAGGAGAATTAGTAACTTTAGAAGGGCAATCTCTTTCAAAACTATTTGATGAAATTATTAAATTAGATTCTTCAGAAATCATTGTAGGGAGCAATGAAGTCAGAAATTTATTAATTAAAGGAAATAATCAAATTACATATACTGTTTCTCAAGAGACTAATTTTGGCATTAATGAAGCAAATTATCTAATAAAAAAATATTTCCAAATTGCAAACCTAGAAGGAATAGGACTTAAAAATTTAAACAATGCGACTAGATCACTTGGAGGTTTATTAAATTATTTAGAAAAAATTAATCCTTCGAATTTAGATAAAGATTCTTCTGTAAAAATCTCATTAGACTTTCCACAAATTCAATTTGGTTACAACAAATTAATTATTGATTATCAAACTCAAAAAAACTTAGAAATTAAAAATACACAACGAGAAAACAATTATGTAGGTTCGCTAATATGGAGTATTGATAGGACTTATACTTGCATGGGTGCAAGGTGTTTAAGAAGGTGGATAGATTCACCTCTATTAAACGTTAATGAAATTTATAAAAGGCAAAATATAATTAAAAACTTTATTGAATCTAAACAATTACGTATAGATACCCAAAATTTACTTAGAGCAATGGGGGATTTAGAAAGACTTGCAGGTAGAGCTTGTGCAGGTCATGCAAGTCCTAGAGACTTAATTGCAATAGCGGAAGGTTTAAAAAAATTACCTAGGCTAAAATCCATAATTGAAGTATTTGAATATGATCTCCCAGTTTGGACTAATCAATTAAAAAATATTGATGAAGGACTCTTAAATTTAGCTGATACTGTAAGTTTTAAACTAATAGAAAATCCTCCTCTAAACATTAGTGAAGGAGGCATGATCCACGATGGTGTTGACAATGTATTAGACGGTTTACGCAATTTAATGGATGATTACTCCGAGTGGCTAAATAAAGAGGAATTAAAAGAAAGGAAAATTAGCAAAATTTCAAACCTAAAAATTCAATTTCATAAAAATTTTGGTTACTACATTTCTATAAATAAGTCAAAAGTTAATTTAGCTCCACAACATTGGATCAAAAGGCAAACACTTACAAATGAAGAAAGGTATATCACTTCAGAAATTAAAAATAAAGAAAATAAGATTTTTCAAATAAAAAGTAGAGCTTCATCACGAGAATATGAAATTTTCTGCGAATTAAGAAATATAGTTGCTGAAAAAACTAAACAAATAAGATCAATCGCAAAATCCATAGCATCTCTTGATGCATTGCTTGGTTTATCAATTACTTCAGTAGAAAACAATTTTATAAAACCTTCATTAATACCAATAAATGATTCAATGACAAAAAAAAGTACAGAAATTATCGCAGGAAGAAATCCAATTGTTGAACAATTGTTAAATGATAAAAAGTTTATAGCTAATGATATCTCTTTCGAAGATAATCAAAAATTAATTATATTAACCGGTCCCAATGCAAGCGGAAAAAGTTGCTTTATAAGACAACTTGGTTTAATACAAATTCTCGCACAAATTGGTAGTTTTGTTCCTGCTAATAATGCTGAAATCAAGATTGTAGATAGGATTTTTACAAGAATTGGGGCGGTTGATGATCAATCATCTGGGCAATCAACATTTATGGTAGAAATGTCTGAAACTGCATCAATTCTAAATCAGGCAACTTCTAACTCACTAGTTTTACTTGATGAAATAGGTAGAGGAACATCTACTTTTGATGGACTTTCAATAGCTTGGTCAGTAAGTGAATATCTTGCAAAAAAAATTCAATGTAATACTATTTTTGCTACGCACTATCATGAGCTGAATTATTTAAAAAATTCAAATAAGAATATACAAAATTTTCAAGTTTTAGTAGAACGAAATAACGATCAGCTAATTTTTAGTCACAGGATTGTCAAAGGGGGCTCAAATAAAAGCTACGGTATAGAAGCAGCTAAATTAGCAGGGGTTCCAAAAGAAGTTATAGAAAAAGCAAAATCAGTTTTAAATTCTTTAGAAGAAAATAATAAATTAAATTATGATATTGAGTAGATTTTTGACATTTTTAAAAGATAAATTCTTTTTAAATAGTTTCCCTCAACAAGGCGTTAACGGCAGCAGCTGCCATGGCAGCACCTCCTCTAGTTGAACTCAAAACAATTCTAGGAAAATCAGTAGAAATCAGTTTGTTTTTGCTTTTCTCTACTCCAATAAATCCAACTGGCATTCCGATAATTAAACTTGGAAAATCTTTTGAAGTCTCTAAAATATCAATTAAATAAGTTAAGGCTGTAGGCGAACTGCCAATAACTACAATAGGTGATTTACTTCCAGTATTTGTAGCGGATAACTCCTTCCAACCTTCACTTAAGCCATATGCTGTTTTAGTTAATTTTGTATGATTATTTTTTCCAAACCACATTCTAGCCGTAAATACTCTATTCCTAGTTGTATTTTCTGCCATTGATTTTATAGCTGCTGCTGCCATATCGGTATCAGTTAAAATCGGAGCACCATTTTTAAGTGCCTGAAGCCCCTTTTCGCAAGCACCTTCACTAAAATTTATGAGATTTTGAACTGAAAAATCTCCTGAAGTATGGACTAATCTCTCTAAAACTTTTTTTTCCAAATGATTTAGATCATTGGCTCCTAAATGAGATCTTATGAATCTAATGCTTTCCAAAAAAATTGGATGATCTATTACCATTAAATTTAATTTGTGTTAGAAGTAATCATAGTTAATATATGGTTTTTATTGAGCGATTATGCCAATACAAATATTATGGGGTAATGATCTAAATGCTCAAAATACATTTATTCAAAAATTAATTGACAAGGAAGTATCCAAAGAATGGAAAGAAATAAACGTAACTAATTTAAATGGAGATGATGATGAGCAAGTCCACAAAGCTTTTGATGAAGTTCTTACACCTCCTTTTGGAGATGGATACAGAATAGTTACATTGAAAAATAATCCAATTTTTACTGCAAAAAATGAGGATCTAAGAACTAAATTTGAAAAAATCCATGACAATATACCTCAAAATACTTATTTCATTTTACAAAATACAAAAAAACCAGACTCAAGACTAAAGAGTACTAAATTTTTACAAAAACTCATCAAAAATAATCTAGCCAAAGAAAAATCATTTCCTTTACCTGAAATCTGGGACTATGAGGGACAAAAAAGATTTTTAGAAGATGCAGCAAATGAGATGAATATCAAAATTGATAAAAATGCAGCTGAATTAATTATTGATTCTGTTGGGAATGATAGCTTTAAACTAATAAATGAATTAGCCAAAGCAAAAACATACCTTTCTGCAATATCAAGTGATTCGAATTCACAACTTTTTCTTAAAAGTATTGATGTAAAAAAAATCTTTAGTGATCATCAATCCAATATTTTCAAAATTATTGATCTTCTCTTAAAAAAAAATATTAATGAAAGCCTAATTGAAATAAATTATTCCTTACAGAAAGGAGAACCCGCTTTAAGACTAAATGCAGGTTTAATTAGTCAAATAAGAATTCATACCATTATAAAATTAGCAATTAATTCAGAAAACGATAATGCAGAAAAGATTTGTAATCTTGCAGGCATTTCTAATCCAAGAAGAATTTTTTTTATTCGAAAAAAAGTCAAAAATGTATCGCAAAAATATTTAATTAATTTAATGAGTAACTTATTAGATATTGAATCATTACTAAAACAAGGTAATAATCCTATAAATGTTTTTACAGAGAATTTAATTAATTTAAGTTAACCAAATTATAAGTTTAAGAATTTACATTATGATTTAAATATGGCTTTACTAGTAAAAAAATTTGGCGGTACTTCTGTCGGTGATATTAAAAAAATTAAAAGTATTGCAAGTAGCATTTGTCAAAGTAAAGAAGCAGGAAATGAAATTGTCGTAGTTGTCTCTGCAATGGGGCAAACTACAGATGATTTAAATTGTCTAGCAGAATCAATTAGTAAAAATCCTAATCGAAGAGAATTGGATATGCTTCTTTCAACTGGAGAGCAAGTAACCATAGCTCTTCTCGCAATGGCATTAAACGAATACGGAATACCTGCAATTTCAATGACCGGAAGCCAGGTTGGAATTATTACTGAATCAATTCATGGGAAAGCGAGAATTCTGGATATTAAAACAGAAAGAATCCAAAATTATATAAATCAGGGTTTTGTAGTTGTAGTGGCTGGATTTCAAGGGACTTCATTAAGCCATACGGGTTCAATGGAAATTACAACTTTGGGTAGAGGTGGTTCAGATACTTCCGCAGTAGCTTTATCAACAGCATTAGGAGCTGAGACTTGCGAAATTTATACAGACGTTCCAGGGGTTCTTACTACTGATCCAAGAATTGTTCCTAATGCAAAACTCTTAGATGAAATTAGCTGTGAGGAAATGCTTGAACTTGCAAGTGTCGGTGCTTCAGTTCTACATCCAAGAGCAGTAGAAATTGCTCGCAATTATGGAATTAAATTGTGTGTCAAATCAAGCCAAAGTAACTCAAGTGGGACTTTCCTAGAAAGTCAAATCCAACCTCTCCCGCTAAAAAGAGGAAGCTTAGAATTAACACAAACAGTCAATAGTCTTGAAGTTTTAGAAAACCAAGCAGTATTCAGTCTCTCAAATATTCCTGATAGGCCTGGGATTGCTGCACAAATATTTGAAAAACTTTCAGAAGCAAGTATTAATGTAGATTTAATCATACAAGCTACAAATGATGGAAATAATAACGATATTACATTTACTGTTAGTGAATTAGAAGTTAAAAAGACTGCAGAACAATGCGAACTTATAACTAGTCAATTAGGAGGAGAATATAATCTAAAAACAAACATGACTAAATTAAGTATTCAAGGAGCAGGCATTATGGGTAGACCTAGTGTTTCAGCTGATTTATTTGATACTTTATCTCAAGCGAATATAAATGTCAGGTTAATAGCTACTAGTGAAATTAAAGTCAGCTGCGTGATTGAAATCAATAATATTCCAAAAGCTATTAGATTTGTTGCTGAGAAATTTAAGTTATCCGATACACAAATATTTATTAATCCAATTAACGAAAAACAAGATCAACCTGAAGTAAGAGGAATTGCATTAGATAAAAACCAAGTTCAAGTAAGTTTTCGAAAACTGCCTGATCGTCCAGGTGTAGCAGCATCGATATGTTTAGCATTAGCTGAAAATAACTTACTTTTCGATACTATCGTGCAGTCTGAGAGAATTTCCTATTTAAAAACTAAAGATATTAGTCTTACAATGAATAAGCAAGATAGAGAAAAAGCTAATTTAGTTTTTGATGTCTTAACAAAAAAATTACCCGGATCATACATTGAAGATGGCCCTGCCATAGCCAAAGTTAGTACTGTAGGAGCGGGAATGGCATTTAAGGTTGGAACGGCTGGAAAAATATTTAGAGCATTGGCTGACCAAAATATCAATATTGAAATGATTGCCACTAGTGAAATTAGGACTTCTTGTATTGTCTTAGAAAAAGATTGTGACAAAGCAGTTAATGCCATTCATAATCATTTCGAATTAGAAAAATAAGTTCTTTTTAATTATTTCTAGCCAATTTTTGTCTTAATTTTTTTATTCTATCCCTCAAATTTGCTGCTTCTTCAAAATTTAACTCTTTTGCAGCATCTTTCATTTTAATTTCTAACTTTTCTATTAAGTCAGGCAATTCTTCGAGCAAACATTGATTATCGCTGGAATTGAGAATTAAGTCAGTTTTGTTATTAACTATATTTATTAAATCTTTAGATAAACCACCAGCATCTAATTTTCTGGAAAGCTCTAGAAAAGATAATATTGAATTTTCTATTTTTTTGCCTGCAGGTTTAGGGGTAATACCATTGACTTTGTTATATTTTTTTTGAATAGTTCTTCTTCTTTCAGTTTCAGATATTGCTCTTTTCATTGAATCTGTGAAGTTATCTGCATAAAGCAAAGCAACGCCTTCAACATGTCTTGCAGCTCTTCCTATTGTTTGAATTAATGACCTTTCTGCCCTCAGAAAACCTTCTTTATCAGCATCTAAAATGGCAACTAAGGATACTTCAGGAAGATCTAGTCCCTCTCTTAATAAATTTACTCCTACCAAAACATCATATTCGCCCATCCTAAGGTCTTGAATAATTTCAATTCTTTCAATTGAATGGATTTCGGAATGCAAATATCTAACTCTTACTTTATTTTCAGATAAAAAATCAGTTAGATCTTCAGCCATTCTCTTAGTAAGTGTTGTCACTAGCACTCTTTGATTCTTTTCAGCTCTAATTCTTATTTCAGATAACAGATCTTCTATTTGGCCTTCACTAGGTCTTACATCAATTACAGGATCTAATACTCCAGTTGGTCTTATAACTTGCTCAATAAATTCACCATCACATTGATCTAATTCCCATTGACCGGGAGTTGCACTTATAAATAATGTCTGTTTTGATTTTTCCCAAAATTCTTCACATTTTAAAGGCCTATTATCTGCAGCACTTGGCAATCTAAAACCATGATCTATTAAAACTTTTTTTCTAGATTGATCACCGTTGTACATAGCATGAAGTTGAGGACATGTTACATGACTCTCATCAACTACCAACAACCAATCTTTAGGAAAGTAATCTATTAAGCATTCTGGAGGTGAACCTTCCTCCCTGCCTGATAAATGACGAGCATAATTCTCAACTCCATTACAATAACCAACCTCTTTAAGCATTTCTAAATCATATTTTGTGCGTTGTTCTAGACGTTGAGCCTCTAATAATTTTCCTTCGTATGTAAATTTATCGAGTTGAGTTTTTAATTCACTTCTAATTGCACTTATTGCACTCTCAAGTCTTTCTTTTGGAGTCACAAAATGCTTCGCTGGGTAAACGCTAACTTGTTCCAAACTTTCAAGTATTTCTCCTGTAGTAGGGTCAACATATCTAATAGCCTCGACTTCATCACCAAATAATTCGATTCTTATTAATCTATCTTCATAAGCTGGGCCGATTTCTAAAACATCACCTTTAATTCTGAATCTACCTCTAGTAATTTCAATATCATTTCTAGTATATTGATTTTCAACGAGAGACCTTAAAGAAGAACGTAGATTTATTGATTTTCCAACTTCAAATTTAACTGCAGCTTTTAAATACTCACTAGGTATACCAAGACCATAAATACAACTTATTGACGCTACAACAATTACATCTTTTCTTTCAAATAATGAGCGTGTTGCAGAATGCCTAAGCATATCTATTTCTTCATTAATTGAAGCAGTTTTAGCTATGTAAGTATCACTTACAGGTACATAAGCTTCAGGTTGATAATAATCGTAGTAAGAAATGAAGTACTCAACAGCATTTTTTGGGAAAAATTCCCTTAACTCATTACATAGTTGTGCAGCTAACGTTTTGTTATGGGCTAATACAAGCGCTGGTCTTCCTGTTTGTTGAATTACATTAGCAATGGTAAATGTTTTACCAGTCCCAGTAGCTCCTAAAAGAGTCTGAAACTCTTTACCAGTATTTACTCCTTTAACTAATTTTTTAATAGCTTCTGGTTGATCTCCATTTGGTTCGTAAGGAGCTTGAAGCTTATAGTTATTCATCAAGCTAGTAGCTAAAGGATATTAATATACTAAGAAATTTTTTCTCCAATTATTGAATTTGTCAAAGATTCTTTTAAGCCCCTAACAACCGCAATCATTGATATTAAATCATCTAATTTATTAACTTCAGATCCAACTCCAACTGCTGACGCTCCAGAGGCTATTGCTAGTGGACAAGTTACTTGGCTTAATCCAGAAGCACTCATGATTGGTATATTCAAAGATTGTTTCTTAAATTCTTGATGAATAGCATAAGTAGCTGCAAGAGTTGGTACTGATTTTTCAAAAAAGCCTTGAATTCCTGGAGAGTAAGGATTAGAACTGGTGCCACCTTCTGTTTGAATAATATCAACACCTTCTTCCACTAGTTTTAAAGCAAGATCAACTTGTTTATCAATAGGCATATTATGAGGAACAGTTACTGATAAAGGAACATTAGGCAAAAAATCCCTCGTCTCTTTTGTAATGTTTAAAACTTTTTTATCTGAAAAATTAATTCCTTTTTCATAAAAAGTATCGTAATTTCCTATCTCAATTAATGATGCTCCTGCGTTTACAGAATCTTGAAAAGATCGAGGCACTACTGAACTAACACAAACGGGTAGTGTTGAATTCTTAAGTGCTAAATCAACGAGTTCAGGTTTACAAGCAATATCGACAAGATCTGCACCTCCTAATGAAGCAGCTTCAACAATTTTTTTCACAGATTGAACATCGAAATTATTCAATCCTGAAATAACTTTGAGTAAAGATTTGCTTCTTAACTCTTCTTTGATTTTTTGTGGCAAAAGATTAATCAGACTCATTTACTTAATGAATTTATTACCCGATTGTGACATTGTTTTAGTAAAACAGTGCATTTTTTAAAAAATATTATCTGAGCAACACAAAATGTCTGATAAAAAATTAACTCAGAAAAATTGGTCCTCATGGCATCATCAGCTTCATAAGGAGATTCTTACCAAACAAATATTAATTCCTAAAGGATCGAATATTTTAATAAGTGTTTCTGGAGGACAAGACTCAATGACCTTATTAACCCTAATTAATGACCTAAAAAAATTGCATAATTGGTCTATTAGTGTTTGGCATGGTGATCATCAGTGGCACGAAAAATCCTCGGTTTATGCTCTTGAATTAAAAAGTTATTGCAAAGATAAAAATATTTCATTCTCCTTTGATCAAGCAAATAAAGAAAATATTTCTTCAGAAGAAAAAGCTCGAGAATGGAGATATAAAAAATTATGTGAAAGAGCCAAAACTTTATTAAATAAAAACCAGGAAAAACATAATATATATTTGTTAACTGGTCACACGAGTAGTGATAACGCAGAAACGTTTATCCTCAATTTATGTAGAGGGAGCAATTTTGCCGGTCTAAGTAATATTGAAAGCAAAAGATTACTAGAAAATCAAATTTTCTTAATAAGGCCAATATTAATTTTCAGTAGAGAAGATACGAAACAATTTTGTAATGATATGAAAATCCCAGTCTGGGAAGATCCCACAAATTCAGATCTTAAATTAAAAAGAAATTTAGTAAGAAAAAAAATTATTCCTACCTTGGAGGTTATCTATCCTGGTTGTTCTGAAAGGATAAATAATTTTTCCCAAAAAATGAACAAATACAATAATGAACGTAATGATCTTAGTGAACTAGCATACCTATATTGTAAAGATGTAAAAGGTATCAAAAGGAGTCTCTTAAATAGTATGTGTATTGAAGCGAGGTGCACAATCTTAAATAGATTTTTAAAAGAAATATCTGCAAAGCAATGTAGTTCTAAAAATCTGACAAAATTAGCAACTTCAATTTTTGAAAAAAATAAAGGTCAAATTAACTTGCAAGAGTTTTTAAAAATTGTTTGGAATAAAAACTATATAAATTTTGAAAAAAGTTAAGATGTGACAGTAGATCTTCTTCTTCTTGTTCTACCTTCAAATGAATCTTCTGTAGGAGTCTCAGCCGAAGGATTCTGAGAAACTTTTGGACTTTTTTGAGTATTTTGTTGGTTATTTGAAATATTCGGTTGGTTATTGTTTGATTTCTTATGGAAATTATTATTATTTCTATTTCTATTGGAAAAATTTTGCTCTTCGGTAATCTTTGGAATATAAGCACGAGTTCCACTTGGAGCAGGTTGAACTAGACACAAAATAAGTGGTTCAACTTGTAATTCTCTTCTCATTCTTCTCGATAAACCATTTTCAATTTCTCTTTGTACACCAATCCAATCTACTTCAAAATTATTCGGCCCAGTTTGTCTGGATAATTGTTTCCATCTATTTTCTAAGACCCAGCTTATTTCTCGTTCTGTCCACATAGACATTTTTCTTGGCTCTGCAGTAGTAACAACTCCTCTTAAATTAACTCTGGGAGGCGCAACCATCTTCCCATCTGTACTGATAGGAGCTAAAACAGTTACTACACCATCCCCAGCTAATTGCTGCCTTTCCTTTAATACTCGAGCATCTACTATCCCATTTCGTGAGTTATCAAGCAGTTCAACACCAGCTTTTACAGGATCACCTTTTTGAATAGAATTAGGAGTTAACTCAACTACATCTCCATTTTCAATAATTAAAATATTGTCCTTTGGAACCCCCATAGTTTGTGCACTCTTGCCATGACAAACAAGCATTCTATGTTCTCCATGAACAGGAACAAAAAACTTAGGTTTTGCGAGTGCCAACATTAACTTTTGATCTTCTTGAAAACCATGACCAGAAACATGAATATTCTCACCCTTTCCATAAACAACCTTTGCTCCGAGTTTCATTAATCTATCTATTGTATTAACAACAGAAATAGTATTGCCAGGTATTGGACTGGCTGAAAATATTACAGTATCAGTAGTCTTGAGACGAACATGCTGATGTTCACCACGAGATATTCTGCTTAACGCTGCCAAGGGTTCTCCTTGACTTCCAGTCATTAATAATAAGGTCTCTCTATCTGGCAAATCTCTAATTTGCTTGATAGGAACAAACAAGTCATCTGGGCATTTCATGTAACCAATATCTCTCGCCTTAGCAATAACATTTATCATCGATCTACCTAATAAACCGACCTTTCTTCCATGTTTCATGGCCAACTCTAAGATCATGGTCACTCTATGAACAGAACTAGCAAAAGTGGTAAGGATAACTCGCTCTTTTGCATCCGCAATATGTTTTTCTAAAGAGGGATAAATAGTCTTCTCTGAAGGACAAAACCCTGGAACTTCAGCATTAGTGGAATCACTGAACATGCATAAAACGCCCTTCTCTCCGTAATGCACCATTCTTTCAATATCAAATTGCTCTCCATCTACTGGCATATGATCAAACTTAAAATCTCCCGTGAAAATAATTGTGCCAACAGGTGTTGTAACTGCTAAAGAAAAACTATCGCAAATAGAATGAGTATTTCGAATAAATTCAACAGAAAAATGTTGTCCAACTTTTACAACATCTCTTGGATTGACTGTCTGTATAGTTGTTCTATCAGATACCCCTGCTTCCTCCATTTTTCCTCTAAGCATTGACATTGCAAGTCTTGGGCCATAAATAATCGGAATATTAAAATGCTTTAGATGATGAGAAATACCTCCAATATGATCTTCATGACCGTGAGTGACAATCATTCCTTTTATTCTTCTTTGATTTTCTTTTAAAAAAGTTGTATCTGGCATAACAATATTTACGCCATGCATACCATCAGATGGGAAAGCTAGACCAGCATCAACAAGCATCAATTCATCACCATATTCAAAAACACAAGTGTTTTTTCCTATTTCATGTAGTCCTCCAAGGGGTATTACTCGTAGAGCTGGAGTATTACCTTTAGATCTAGATGAATCATTATTAGATCTATTTACAGTTGAATTTGTACTTGATTGCATAATTTTGAAATTTATGAAGGCCTGCTTGAAATCAAATAAGGTTTATTTAAATTTAATTATCAAGTTAAATATAATCCCTATTATAGGGATTTCAGAATAAAAGATAGTTGCTCTTTCATGTCAGTGGTTAATGGTGACAAAGGACTTCTAGGATTACCTACATTCCATCCCGAAAGCTCTAAAGCAGCCTTAATTGGGATTGGATTAGTAGTCATAAAGAGTGCTTTGAAAAGAGGCTGAAGTTTTTCATGAATAGTAAGCGCATTGGAAAACTCTCCACTTTGAAAGGAATTAATCATCTCTTTCAGTTGCAATCCAACCAAATGACTTGCAACACTTACTACTCCTACAGCACCTACAGATAACATTGGAAGCAACAATGAATCGTCGCCACTATATACAGAGAGTTCAGAACCACAAATAGCTCTTAATTCTGTTACTTCTTCTATTCTACCGCTTGCAGCTTTAATACTGAGAATATTTGAGAAATCCATAAGTTTCTTCACAGTATCAGGTAATAAATTGCATCCTGTCCTTCCAGGAATGTTGTAGAGCATTAGAGGCAAATCCTTTGCAGAATTAGCAATAGAACTGAAATGTTTATAAAGACCTTCTTGAGGCGGCTTATTGTAATAAGGAACAACGACCAAAGCACCGTCAGCACCAGAGTCGTAGGCTTTTTTTGTAGCTTCCACAGCCTCGCTTGTACAGTTACTACCAGTGCCAACTATTACTTTACAGCTTGAATCCAAAGATCCTTTTACTGCAATAAATAAATCATGCTGTTCCGCCCATGAAAGAGTCGGAGATTCTCCAGTAGTACCGCATAACACAATTCCATCAGAACCGTTCTCAAAAAGATAATTTGAGAGCTTTATAGCTAGTTCATAATCTACATCTCCATTTTCAGTAAATGGAGTAACCATTGCAGTCAATATTCTTCCAAATAGTGGGTTATTACACTCAGTTTTGTCTGTAATCATTTTTTTGGAATTAATAACTCAGCTATTTGAACAGCATTAAGAGCTGCTCCTTTTCTTATTTGATCTCCACATAACCATAATTCTAATCCATTAGGCTGACTTATATCAGTTCTTACCCTGCCAACAGCAACATTATCCCCTCCCATAACGTCATTTGGCATAGGAAATCTATTATTTTTGTAATCCTCAATTATTTCAATTCCAGGAGATTTTTTTAATGCTTCAAGAGCATCTTTAGGCTCAACTACACCGGCAAATTCAATATTGATCGATTCAGAATGTGCTCTAAGTACAGGGACTCTAACACATGTAGCAGAGAGCTTTAAATCAGCAATATTTAATATTTTCCTTGTCTCATTAACCATTTTCATCTCTTCTTCGCAGTAATTATTTGCAAGCATGGGTGAATTATGCAAAAACAAATTAAAAGCCAGTGAGTATGGCAAAACTTCACTTTTTTGATGATTACCCTGAAGATATTGTTCAGTTAAAAGTTTTAGTTCCTCCATCGCCAATTGCCCTGCACCACTTACAGATTGATAAGTTGAAACAATAACTCTTTGAATAGTCGAAAGTTTAGTTAATGGAGCCAAAACTAATGTCAACAAAATAGTAGTGCAGTTTGGATTCGCTATTACCCCATCATGATTAATTACATCACTAGCATTAACTTCAGGAACTATAAGAGGTACATTATTATCTAATCTGAAAGCACTTGAATTATCTATCAATAAAGCATTTTGTTCCATAATGGTAGACAACCATTTTTTTGAAATACTTCCACCGGCTGAAGCTAAAACTAAATCAAGATTCAGAAATTCTTCCTTAGTTGTTTTTTTTGTAACTAATTCTTCACCTTTCCAAATAATTTTTTTTCCTTCTGAACGCTCTGATGAAAGCAAGACCAATTCTGATATTGGGAAATAACGTTGTTCAAGAATGTTGAGTAATTCAGATCCCACAGCACCTGATGATCCTAAAACAGCAACTTTTAATGGCCTATTAGGCAAAAACGGAGATTTTCTCACACTTTAAAATGATTTTTATAAATAGATTGACTATTTTTTTTACTTTATCAAAAAAATAACTTTCAAGGAAATCACATAATGTGAAATAATTAAGATTCGGCTTTTAGTAATTAATAAAAAAAATGGCTAAAGAAGCATTAATAGTCAAAACAACTCCTCTTCCTCAAAGTAGAATTGCATTTGAATTAGAAATACCATCTGAGACATGCAAAACTTGTGTAAATGAGACAATCAGTTCTATCAGTCGTTCTGCTAAAATTCCGGGATTTAGACTTGGTAAAATTCCTAAACAAGTCTTAATCCAAAGAATTGGCATCACACAATTACATGCTTCTGCTCTAGAAAAAATTATTGATAAATCATGGCAAGAAGCATTAAAAATAAAATCTATAGAGCCACTAAGTGAGCCAGAATTGGTAGATGGATTTGAATCTTTACTTGCAAAGTTTAGTCCTGAAAAATCACTTAAGGTTACTCTTCAAACTGATGTTGCCCCAGAATTAAAACTAAAAAAATCGAAAGGACTAAGTGTTGAAATCTCAAAAACAAAGTTTGATCCTAAGTCAGTAGAAGAAGCGCTAGAAAAATCTAGAAATCAGTTTGCAAATATTATTCCAGTAACCAATAGAGCAGCGAAATTAGGAGATATTGCTGTAGTTAGTTTCAAAGGAAAATATAAAGATTCTGGTAAAGAGATTGATGGTGGGACAAGTGAATCAATGGATCTTGAGTTAGAAAAGAATAAAATGATTCCCGGTTTCGTTGAGGGAATCGTAAAGATGAAAATTGGTGATACTAAAACACTTAACCTTAAATTTCCTGAAGATTATTCTCATGAGGATTCAAGAGGCAAAGATGCAATCTTTGAAGTAAATCTTAAGGATCTTAAAGAAAAAGAATTACCTGAACTCAATGACGATTTTGCAAAACAGTCTGGCAACAAAGAATCATTAAAAGAGTTAAGGAAAGATATTGAAAAGCAACTAAAAGACAATTTTGAAAAAACTCAAAAAGATATCAAAATTGAAGCTTTACTAGATGCCTTGACAAAGGAATTAGTTGTAGAAATTCCAAAATCTATGATTGATATAGAGGTAAGGAATAATATTGAACAAACCGCTCAAAGATTTGCTCAACAAGGTCTTGATGTTAAATCTACGTTCACTCCGGAATTAGTTAAGTCATTAGCAGAGTCTACAAGACCTCAAGCTGAAAAAAATGTTCAAAGAAATTTAGCTCTAAAAGCATTAGCTGAAAAAGAAAACATAAAAGTAGAGAAAGATGAAATTGATTTGAAAATGAAAGATTATGAAGATGCAATCTCTCAATCTTCAAAACAAATAGATATTAAAAAATTAACAGATGTAATAAGTAACGATTTACTCAAAGAAAAATTAATAATTTGGCTTGAAGAAAATTCTGAAGTAAAAGAAAAAACTACAAAAACAACAAAAGCCACAAAAACTACGACAAAAACTACAAAAACTATTAAAACAACAAAAAAAACAAAAACCCAAAATAAAAAAGAAAAAAAATAATTTATGAAATTTCCTACTAATTAAACAAAAACCCCTTAAATTATTTATAAGACGCAAACTAATTTGTGAACTCAGAAAAAAAACATTTAATCCAAAGCTCAATAAGTTCTTACGAAAGTAATAATAAAACTATTGCCGCTGTTCCCACCGTTATAGAACAATCAGGTAGAGGAGAAAGAGCTTTTGATATTTATTCAAGACTATTGAGGGAGAGAATAATTTTTTTAGGTACTGGAATTAATGATCAAGTTTCTGACTCACTTGTTGCACAATTATTATTTCTTGAAGCTGAAGATCCCGAAAAAGACATACAAATATATATCAATTCTCCTGGAGGCTCAGTAACTGCAGGAATGGCCATATACGATACCATGCAACAAATATCCCCTGATGTAGTGACAATATGCTTTGGAGTAGCCGCAAGTATGGGTGCATTTCTGCTTTCTGGAGGAGCAAAGGGGAAAAGATTGGCTTTACCTAATTCTAGGATTATGATTCATCAGCCTCTTGGAGGTGCACAAGGTCAAGCAGTAGAGATTGAAATACAAGCTAAAGAAATACTTTTTCTCAAGAAAACATTAAATTCGCTTTTAGCAGAACATACTGGTCAACCTTTAGAAAAAATTAATGAAGATACAGAAAGAGATTACTTTTTATCTCCCTCAGAAGCAGTCGAATATGGATTAATTGATAAAGTTATCAAAAAGTGACAAGGAATACTGATTTTTTAAGAATATGATGACGAATTGATATTTATAAGCAATCCTAGTGAATAGGGATAATTAACACCTTTCACATTAAAACTTATAATCGATGGCTAAATTCGACGCCCATCTTAAATGTTCATTTTGCGGGAAATCACAAGACCAAGTAAGAAAGCTTATAGCTGGTCCTGGGGTTTATATCTGTGATGAGTGCATAGACCTTTGCAATGAAATTCTCGATGAAGAACTACTTGATAATCAAGCCAACACAAACAACTCTCCGCAAGTAAAAAAGAAATTACCAACTGAAAATCCAAAAAAATCTGTTCCTTTAGAATTAACCTCAATTCCTAAGCCACTAGAAATTAAAAGTTTTCTAGATAATCAAGTTGTTGGACAAGAATCTGCAAAAAAAATATTATCAGTAGCCGTATACAATCACTACAAGCGATTAGCTTGGAAAGTTAAAGAAGACAGTAAAAATAGCAATTCAACAGATTCACAAGCAACTAAATTACAAAAATCAAATATTTTACTCATCGGCCCTACTGGAAGTGGAAAAACATTATTGGCGCAAACTTTAGCAGAGTTTCTAGATGTTCCTTTTGCAGTAGCTGATGCAACGACTTTGACAGAAGCTGGATATGTTGGGGAGGATGTTGAAAACATACTTTTAAGACTTCTACAGAAATCAGAAATGAATGTGGAACTAGCTCAAAAAGGAATTATTTATATTGATGAAATAGATAAAATTGCAAGAAAAAGCGAGAATCCTTCAATTACTAGAGATGTCTCTGGTGAAGGGGTACAGCAAGCATTATTAAAAATGCTTGAAGGAACAATTGCTAATGTGCCACCGCAAGGCGGAAGAAAACATCCTTATCATGACTGTATCCAAATTGATACGAGTCAAATATTATTTATTTGCGGAGGAGCTTTTATAGGTTTAGAGGATATCGTTCAAAAGCGTATGGGTAAAAACTCCATAGGATTTACCACCAATTCAGATCAAAATAAAGTTGATACAAAAAAAATAGTAGACACAAGAGATTCCCTAAAAAATTTAGAATTAGATGATTTAGTGAAATATGGCCTAATTCCAGAATTTATTGGAAGAATTCCGGTTTGTGCTGTATTAGATCGTCTTACTAAAGAAACTTTAGAATCTATTTTGACTCAACCAAGAGATGCATTAGTAAAGCAATTCAAAACTTTGCTAAGTATGGATAATGTTGAGTTATCATTTGAGCCTGATTCTGTTGAAGCGATAGCAAATGAAGCATATAAAAGAAAAACAGGTGCAAGAGCATTAAGATCAATAATTGAGGAACTAATGCTAGACATAATGTATACTTTGCCTTCTGAAGAAAATATAAAAGAATTCACAATTACGAAAAAAATGGTAGATAATTTGTTCTCATCTAAAATTGTTAAACTACCTTCAGGTTCAAAAAGAATCATTAAAGAGTCTGCATAAAAATTAGAGTTTAGTTGCTTTAATTGAATGTCTAATTTTTCTACATTAATGAAAAATAAATGCCAAATATACATAAACCTTTTCATCAAAAATATAGACCAAACAAGTTAGACGAACTGGTTGGGCAAAAATTTATATCCATCACACTCAAACAAGCACTTTTAACAAAAAAAATTGCTCCTGCATATCTTTTTAATGGTCCAAGAGGCACTGGAAAAACTTCAAGCGCGAGAATATTTGCAAAGTCTTTAAACTGCCAGGCATTTGACCAACCTACGATAAATCCTTGCTGTAAATGTGACTTATGCAGACAAATTACAGATGGAAACGCTCTAGATATTATCGAGATTGATGCAGCATCAAATACAGGAGTTGAAAATATACGAGAAATTATAGAAAGAGCGAGATTTGCACCTACTCAAGCAAGATGGAAAGTATATGTTATTGATGAATGTCATATGCTTTCAACAGCAGCTTCAAATGCTTTACTAAAAACTATTGAAGAACCGCCCTCAAGAGTTGTATTTATCCTTGCGACAACAAATCCTGAGAGAGTATTAAATACGATACAAAGTAGATGCCAAAAGTTTGATTTTAGAAGAATAAGTCCTAGTGACATTTTTCAACATTTATCAGAAATAGCAGAAAAAGAATCCATTGAGTACGAAGTGCAGGCGTTAAAAATGATAGCAAAAAGATCTAATGGAGGCATGAGAGATGCACAAAGCCTCCTTGAACAACTGAATCTTTTACCTGAAGGTATAACGATTAATAATATCCAAAACCTATTAGGAGAAGTATCAGAAATTGAACTAACAAATCTTATTCGATCATTGGTTGAGAATAATCCAGCGTCATTAATTATCACATGCAACAAACTGTATGATATTGGATACGAACCCCATCAAATAATTATAGGATTACTGAATATAACGAGAGATTTACTACTGCATACTACAAATAATAAATATTCAGATCTTTATTATACATCGGATGAATTTCAAGATGAATTGGATGAAATCTCAAAAACAATAAATAAATCAAAAATAATTAATTGGCATAATAATCTGAGAAATATCGAATATCAAATAAAAACAAGTGATAATCCAAGGCTTTGGTTTGAAATACATTTAACTGGCCTTCTTGATAATCAAGAGAAAAATAGTTTTGAAAATAAGCAAGAAAGTAAAAATAATTCGACTTATGAGAAGCATGAAAGTATTAAAAACATTGCAATAAATAATAAAGAAAATATTGCTGATGAAATTGAAAAACAAAGTATCAAACAGGAGATAAGGCGCGAGGAATTGATTGTAAAAAAAGACAAAATATTAGGAAAATTTGACATTAATAGAAAAGAAAGTCTTGGAAATATTTCTGAAAATAACGAAAATGATTCCGAATCAAATAATTTAAAAGATAAATGGGAATTAATTCTTTCTAAAGTAGAGTTACCTTCAACAAGAATGTTACTTTCACAACAAGCCGAACTTGAAAGTTTTGATTCGCGGGAAATCATAATTGCATTATCTCCAAACTGGGAAAATATGATAAAAAGCAGAAAAGTTATTATCGAAAATACAGTAAAAAAGATATTTGGAGATCAAATAGTACTTAATTTTTCAACAAAACAATTAACTAAAGGTAACCCAACAAAAACTCCAGAAATAACCCAAAATGAAGAAAAGATTTTGAAACCAATAAATAAAATAGAATCAAAAACTAATTTATCAACAAACAAATCAAACGAGGAAAATTATGATGATAGTTCAAAAAATTTAGCAAATTTTTTTAATGGAGAAGTTATAGACTTTGATGAATAAATTTAGACTCCAGTATGAAGAGTTTTACGCCAAAGTATCTTTTTTGGGAAAATAGACATCTTTATTGTTACCCAGGGAATTACCAAAAACCAATGTGATAAATAAAAAACCGATACAAAAACCATAAAAAAATTGCTTTTTTGCAATACAGGTACTTCGCTTTTACAAGAAGAACCGTACCAAAAAGCAATTCCAGATAACATAAAAGCGGTGAATGAAATAGGCCAGTAAATTGGCGAATCTAATAAAGCAATACTGAGAACTAAATCAAAAATAGAAATAATTGGCAGTGCATATTGCAGGATGAAGAAGTAAGATAAATCAAATTTTTCCAAATAATCAATCTTATTAGTAAGTAATTGATCCCCATAATCAAAGAATCTTTGCAACCCCCCCTCTGCCCATCTTTGCCTTTGCGCTAATAAAGCATTTAGATTCTCAACTGCTTCCTCCATGACTGGAGGATCCCATAAGATTCCAATTCTAGATCTCGATAATAATAACCTTAAACTTAAATCTAGATCATCTGTAACTGTGTCTTCGTTAAAAGATCCACATGCCAATAATGTATCTTTCTTAATTAATTGACCATTTCCCCTTAATTCAGAAACTCCAGCAACAGATAATCTTCCATATTGAAAGATTGCGTCCATAGCCATTTCCATTGACTGACATGAAGTTAAAAAATTCTTACTTACATTTGTTACTGATTTTCTTAATTGAACTGCAGACCAATCACCCTCTTTTACAAAACTAAATAATCTTGTCAAAGAATCTTGTTTTAATTCAGCATCAGCATCCAAAACTAATAACCATTCACCATGAGTAAACTTCAAGGCATAATTTAAAGCCCCTGACTTTCCTCCTCCCGCGTTTGGAGAACGACTTACGACTTTTAGCTTTTCATATTGTTTAGATAATCGATCTAAAATTAAAGGCGTCTTATCAGAACTGCCATCGTCGATTATATAAATATTTAATTTATTTGTTGGATAATCTAAATTAAATAATCTTTTAACTAATCTTGCTATGACATTCTCTTCATCTCTAGCTGCGACTAAAATATCAAGCACTGGTAACTCTTTATTGCTAATTATGTTATTTACGGTATTTGAAACATTGTTCCTTTTGAAATTTCTAGAAATAACTATTAAACCGTAAAAAACAATCACTAAAGAAAGAATCAATGTAAAGTAAAAGAAATTTTCGATATTGTAAGCATGAGGAATAAAAGCCAATAAAAAACAAACACTAAGAAATATAAACGATTTCAATCTTCGATTTTTATAAAAACCCTTACTCATAAAAGTAAATTTTTAATTACTTAACTTTCATTGAGACAATATCTCAATTTTTTCGAGTTTTGCATCTCGATAGTAATGATTCAATATTTGTTCATAAGAGAATCCTAATTTAGCCATTTCAATTGCTCCTGACTGAGATAAACCTACACCATGACCGAAGCCTCCTCCTCTCAAAAGCCATAAATCATCACTTAATTTATTAATAGTAAACAAATTACTAGGTATAAAATTTAATACCCTTCGAATATCATCTTTAACTAAAACAATAGATTTATTAACTTTGTTAGTTTGTATTTCCAATTTTGTCACCCTGCCACTAAACCCACGTTCAGTAGAATTTAAATCCAAAACATCTTCATTAATATTTATAAGTTTATTTTTAATTAACTTTTCTTTAATTTCAAGACTAGAAATTTTCTTATTCCACCGAAAAAGAGAATGATTACTCCCATAAAACTGTTCTTTATCAAAATCTAAAAAATTATTTAAATCATATTCACTTTTAATTGGAAGTTTAAAAATTTTATTTAATGATTCAGAACCATCAATGATCGAATTGAAATAAGAATAATCTTGAATTTGCCAAGACTCACCTGCAGTAGCAGATACGCCACCATTAGAACCATGATAAAAAGCATTTATTGGTTGATTTCCATATGTGAGAATTAAATTTGAAGTTGCTTCTATAGCTTTTTGTACTTTTTTATTTGGAATTTTAGAAGGCTTATAAACTTGGCATTGAGTGCTTATACATAAATGATATTTATCCATAGTAAATCTATCAGAATTAAAAATTCCCCAAGTTCTTGCTATGATTGCTTGTGCCTTGAGAGCTTCTAAAGGAGAATTCGGTCCAATTTCGTATGGCAAAACACCTGCCAAATAATCGTCAAACTCAATTCTTTGAACTAATGTCCAAGTTCCATATGAATCTTTTATTAAATAAAAATTTTTGCCAAAATTAACACCATTTATTTTTATTTCATCTTGAGCATAAATATATATAGGTCCTTCGAGTTTCATAACACTATATTCACTTTTTAGTACAGGAGTAATTTGAAAATTTTCTATTTTTCTGAAAATTTTATTTTTTAATTCAAACTTTGGCAGATTATCCTCAAATGGAATCCATACTTCCCAATTTTTAGGGTAAGCAACAGTCGTCTCAAATCCTTTATTTTTAAGCTTCTCTGCTTCTTTTTTTGCTGATTCATAGCTGGCAAAAGGACCAAAAACAATTCTTTCAATCGTTTTTGGATTTTTGATGGGTATATCCACCCAAGCAATATTAATCTGTTTTGATTTATGTTTAATACCGTTAGACGATATCAGGTTTAAAAAACCTTTATCCGTGATGAATTTAATATTCTTCTTTTTAGAAAAACTATCTTTTTCCCCGCCTAGATATTGCTTTAAACCAATTAAAAACTTTCCTTTTTTAATTTCTGCATTGAGTTCAACCTTTAACAAGTCTTCTGCTTTTAGAGAAGAAGTAAATTTAGTAGTGTTAATTGCTAAAAAAGAAATACATCCTAAAAATAAATTTAAAAAGGCAAATTTAAGTTTCATAAGTTAGAAATTTCCTTATCAATTAAAAACTTTAATTTGCACCAATGCGTATAAAGGTTTAGATTAACCTAATTAAACACATTTGACTTAAATGTCTAAACTAAAAACTCGTAAATCAGCGGCCAAAAGATTTAAAGCTACTGCAACGGGTAAATTCATGAGAAGAAGAGCTTTCCACAATCATTTACTTGATCATAAAAGCTCCAAATTAAAAAGACACCTATCAACCAAGGCCGTAGTTGATGAAAGAGATGCCGATAATGTAAGATTAATGATTCCATATGCATAAATTTTTAACCAATTTTCATTAGATATTCATGGCACGCGTAAAAAGAGGCAACATAGCCAGAAAAAGAAGAAACAAAATCTTAAATCTTGCAAAAGGTTTCAGAGGTGGCAACAAAAATCTATTCAGAACCGCAAATCAAAGAGTGATGAAAGCTCTTTGTAATGCTTATAGGGATAGAAGAAGAAGAAAAAGAGATTTCAGAAGACTTTGGATTTCTAGGATTAATGCATCTGCCAGAATAAATGGAACAAACTATAGCAAGTTAATAAATGGCATGAAAAATTCAGAAATTATCATTAACAGAAAAATGCTGGCCCAATTAGCCTTAAACGACCCTAAGTGTTTTGAAAAAATCGTTTCTTCCGTTAGTAATTAGAAAAAAGAATATAATTTAAAGAAGTAATTATAAATAATGGAAATTTCTTCCTTTCAATCCTATTTAATAATTCTTTTTGTTGTCTTATTAATAATTTCTATTTTTGTATTCAGACAATTTCTAAAAACAAGAAGTGAAGAATTAAACCTAGTAAAATTCGAACAGAAAGGTTTAGATTCTCTTACTCAAGCTACAGAATTATATGAATTTGGATCTATTCAAATTAAAAAAAGATTATATTCTGAAGCTACTAAAACTTTTTTAAAAGCAATTAAAAATTATGAAAATGAACCTGATGAAGCCAAAGCCATAATAAATAATGCTTTAGGATATTCTTATGCTGCTCAAAATGAATTTCAAAAAGCAATTAAACACTACAACTCTGCAATAAAATCACTCCCAGAATATCCTATAGCCCTAAATAATCTCGCATCAGCACAACAGCGTTTATTCGAGTACGACTTGGCATATGCAACTTATCAAAAAGTTTTGGTAATAGATCCAAAAAACAAAACAGCAATTAAAAAAAGTAAGGAGTTAGAAAAAAGAAATAACTATAAACCTTATAAAGGTATTAAAGATAAGGGATTCTAAATATGAAAAACCATTCAACTTTACTAATTGGAGGAAAACAATTTTCCAGTAGATTAATGTTGGGTACTGGCAAATACAAATCTACTCAAGATATGGTAGAAAGTTTGTCAAATTCTGAGACTGAAATTATAACAGTAGCTGTTAGAAGAATTAAAAATGATCAGACCGGAGAAAATTTATTCGAAAAGATCAACTGGAAAAAATACTGGATGCTTCCTAATACAGCTGGTTGTATTAATTCCGATGAAGCAGTCAGAATAGCAATTTTGGGAAGAGAACTTGCAAAATTGTCTGGTCAAGAAGAAAATAATTTTGTGAAGTTAGAAGTAATTCCTGACAAAAAGTATTTGCTACCAGATCCGATAGAAACCCTTAAAGCAGCTGAAATTTTAATAAAAAAGGGTTTTACTGTACTTCCCTATATCAATGCAGATCCTATTCTTGCAAACAAACTAGAAGAAATAGGTTGTGCAACTGTAATGCCATTAGGCTCGCCAATTGGCTCCGGGCAAGGTTTATTAAATTTATCAAATATAAGGATAATTATTGAAAATGCAAAAGTGCCAGTAATAATTGACGCAGGAATTGGAGTGCCAAGTGAAGCTTCTCAAGCAATGGAACTTGGAGCTGATGGTGTCTTAATCAATAGTGCAATAGCACAAGCTGAAGATCCTCCTCTGATGGCTCAAGCAATAAATTATGGGGTAAAAGCTGGTAGACAAGCTTTTCTTGCCGGAAGAATTAGAAGACAATCCATTGCAGTAGCAAGTTCACCGGTAAAAAACATATCTATCTGATTCTATACATTGAATAAAGTTGGGAAAAACAGAGCAAAAATTTATTATTTAATTTTATTTATCGAATTAAGAAAGAAGATTTGAAACTATTTACAATGTTTTTTCGCAAATTGGAAGCGCACTGTAGTAATTTAATAAATATATTATGAATCTATTAATTCTGGAGTTCTGAGTGAAAGTTATTGTTCTAGGTGGAGATGGTTTTTGCGGTTGGCCTTGTGCGGTGAATTTAGCAGAGCAAAATCATGATGTGATTATTGTCGACAATTTAAGTCGTAGAAAAATTGATATTGATCTAGAGGTAGAATCATTAACTCCAATTGCTTCGATAACAGAAAGACTTTCTGCATGGAAAGAGATTGGAGGTAAGCCTATGAGATTTCTTAACATGGATATCTCTAAACAATATCAAAAATTACTCAATTTGCTCGTTAATGAAAAACCAGATTCTGTGATCCATTTTGCAGAACAAAGAGCAGCGCCTTACTCAATGAAATCTAGTTTTACCAAAAGATATACAGTAGATAATAATGTTAATGGCACCCACAACCTACTTGCTGCAATTGTAGAGAGTAATTTAGATATTCATGTTGTTCATTTAGGAACAATGGGAGTCTACGGATATGGATCACATAGAGGTGCAACAATTCCAGAAGGTTATCTAAAAGTTGAAGTTCCACAACCAGATGGAAGCAGGTTTGAAGAAGAAATATTACACCCCGCTAGTCCAGGTAGTGTATACCATATGACTAAAACTCTAGATCAATTATTATTTCTTTACTACAACAAAAATGATCTTGTAAGAATCACTGACCTACATCAAGGCATAGTTTGGGGAACAAATACAGAAGCAACTTTAAGAGATCCTAGATTGACGAACCGATTTGACTATGACGGAGATTATGGAACAGTTCTAAACAGATTTCTAATGCAAGCAGCAATTGGATATCCATTAAGTGTGCATGGGACAGGAGGTCAAACAAGAGCATTTATACATATAAAAGACTCTGTTAAATGTGTACAAATTGCTCTTGAAAATCCTCCAAAACCTGGCGAGAGAGTCAAAATCTTTAATCAAATGACTGAAAGTCATCAAGTTGGAGAACTTGCTAAAAAAGTTGCGACTCTAACAGGAGCCGATATCAATTATTTACCAAATCCAAGGAATGAAGCAGTAGAAAATGATCTAATTGTTGATAATAAATGCTTTATAGAATTAGGTTTAAACCCAACGACTCTTGATAATGGCCTATTAGAAGAAGTTGTTAAAGTTGCGAAAAAATACTCCAATAGGTGTGATCTTAAGCGCATACCTTGTGTTTCATCCTGGACTAAAAAACAAGCTGAGGCAATAAAGACTAATTAAAATTTCTGAAATACTTACCTGAAGAAAGTGAAAATTGCATTGTTTACTGAAACTTTTTTACCTAAAGTTGACGGCATAGTCACAAGACTGACTAAAACGATTGAATTTTTAATTAAAAATGGCGATGAAGTTATAATTTTTTGTCCAGAAGGGTGTCCAGAATCATATATGGGAGCAACTGTAGTTGGAGTTGCTGCAATGCCATTACCTTTATACCCAGAGTTAAAGCTTGGTTTGCCTGGTCCTGCAGTCTCAGAAAAGTTAGAAAAATTTAACCCAGATTTGATACATGTAGTTAATCCAGCTGTACTTGGCTTAGGTGGTATATGGTTGGCAAAAACAAATAATATTCCTTTAATTGCTAGCTACCATACTCATCTTCCAAAATATCTGGAACATTACGGTATGGGTATGTTAGAGCCACTTTTGTGGGAATTACTTAAAGCAGCTCATAATCAAGCCTTGTTAAATTTATGTACTTCTACCGCTATGGTAAATGAGTTAAAAGATAAAGGTATTCAGAGGACAGCACTATGGCAAAGAGGAGTAGATACTTACAGTTTTCGACCAGATTTGAGAAGTGAGAAAATGAGAGAAAAATTATTTGGACAATATAAAGACGCTAATTACTTATTGATTTATGTAGGGAGATTATCAGCAGAAAAACAAATTGAGAGAATTAAACCAGTCTTAGAAAGTATCCCTACTGCTTGCCTAGCACTTGTAGGTGACGGACCATATCGAAGCCAGCTTGAAAAAATCTTCGAAAATACTAAGACTAATTTCATTGGATATTTATCTGGAGATGAACTTGCTAGCGCCTATGCCTCTGGAGATATATTTTTATTTCCCTCTAGTACGGAAACACTTGGCTTAGTTTTACTAGAAGCAATGGCAGCAGGATGTCCAGTTATCGGAGCAAACAAGGGGGGGATTCCAGATATAATCAGCAATGGGATTAATGGTTGTTTATATGATCCTGATGAAAAAGATAATGGTGAACAAAGTTTGATTGAAGCAACAAAAAAAATCCTAGAGAATGAAGATAAAAGAGAAGTTATGAGAAAAGAAGCACGAAACGAGGCAGAAAAATGGGATTGGAATCAAGCAACGCTACAACTGCAAAATTATTATTCAGATACCCTCAAAGAAATAGATTAAACTTAACCTAAATTATGCTACGTGTGGAGGCGTAGGATTACTATACGAACTTAAAGGAAGTATTAGAGTAGCAATATTTTGATTCTTTTCAGGCCTTTTTTTCTTTGAAAATTTTTTACCAAAAGGTACTCTTATAACATTAGTTCCCTCAATTGAACAAATACTTGAATTATCTCCTGAAAAATTATTGACAAAATTTGGTAGATCGACATTTTTAGATCGCAGGTGCTTAACATTACCAGATTTAAAATCTTTAGTCATAGCTTCAAATACCCCAAAAAAATTTGATGCTTGTGTATTTTAATAAAAAAATTTAAAAAAATTCTATAAGAAAATATTAAATTTTTATTCAAATTGATAATAACTAAGTAAATAAAAGGACGCTAGTCCTTTAAGCACATTTTTTCTCTTCTAAAGTATCTTCTTGATTTACATTGCAAGAACAAATTAAATTGCGATCGCCATATGCATTATTAATCCTAGAAACTGAAGACCAAAACTTTATAGTTGTTGGAGTTTTATAAGGAAAAGAAGCTTTTGCTTTTGAATAAGGATAATGCCAAGTTTCAGCAATTAACTCTTTCAGCGTATGGGGAGCATTGCTTATTACATTATTATTAGTCAATTCATTATTATTTTCTATTTCACTGATTTCTTCTCCAATCAATAACATAGCCTCACAAAATCTATCTAATTCTGCCAAACTTTCACTTTCAGTAGGCTCTATCATTATGGTCTCTGGAACAGGCCAACTTATAGTTGGAGCATGAAAACTATAATCTATTAATCGTTTAGCTAAATCATTTACACTCAAACCAGTTCTAGATTTTAAATCTCTAAAATCTAAAATACATTCATGTGCGACAAAATTATTTTTTCCTTTATAGAGAATCTTGAATTTATGCTTTAGAGAATACGCAATATAATTTGCAGATAAAATTGCGTGTGCAGTTGCTTTCCTTAAACCACTAATACCTGCCATTTTTATGTACATCCAGCTTATTGGAAGAATACTCGCACTCCCATGCTTGGCAGAAGATACGTAATTGGAACTATTAGATAAATTATTATCCGTTAAAGAATGATTAGGAAGAAATGGGCTTAAAGTTTCTGATGAAGCAACTGGACCTACTCCTGGACCACCACCTCCATGTGGAATGCAGAATGTTTTATGTAAATTCAAATGACAAACATCAACACCATAGTGCCCGGGTTTACATAATCCAACCTGAGCATTCAGATTTGCTCCATCTAAATAGACAAATCCTCCAACTGAGTGAATTAAGTCACATATCTTTCTGATTTGCAATTCAAAAACTCCATGGGTGGATGGATAGGTCAACATAAGAGCTCCTATTTGGTTATCAAATTTCTTGACCTTGATAGACAAATCATGAAAATCAATATTTCCTTGGTCATCACATTCAACAGTTAATACATCAAAACCTGCCATAACTGCACTAGCAGGATTTGTTCCATGAGCACTTTTAGGAATTAAGCATTTTTTTCTTGAAGGTTCACCTTTTGATTCAAAATAAGAATTTATTGCCAATAAACCTGCAAACTCTCCTTGAGAGCCTGCATTTGGTTGAAAAGAAACTGATTTTAAGCCAACAATATCACTTATCCATTTTTCTAAGTCAGATATTATTTTTGAATAGCCCTTAGTTTGATCTGGTGGAGAAAAAGGATGAATGGAAGATAAATTAGCCCAAGAGACTGGACTTAACTCTGCTGCAGAATTTAACTTCATGGTACAGCTGCCTAATGGCATCATTCCATCTACCAAAGAAAAATCTTTTTCAGCAAGTCGGAATATATATCTCATTAATTCAGTTTCACTTTGGTAATTTGAGAATATATCTTGCTGCATCCATTCACTGGATCTCAAAGCTAAACTTTCAAGGTGAAATCCTTTATCAAATTTTATAAGCTCTAGATCTTCTTTTTTATCTATAAGGTTTGCTATGAAAGTTACAATATCTTTTATTTCTTTTTCACTACTAAGCTCATCTAAAGAGATCCCAAAGCCAGTTGAATCTTCAATAGTTGATCCCAACGGCAGAATTCTTAAGTTATATCCGTTTTTTAAAGCTTCATTATGGATCTTTTGGGAGTGCTCAGAATAAACGTCAACACTGTCAAATCTAATCCCATCAGGAATATCAAAACCTAGATCAATCAAACTTGATTCTAAATTTCTTCTCAACTTAACTAATCTCTTAGCAATTTGCGTTAATCCAGAGGGTCCATGATAAATAGCATAAAAAGAAGAAATAATAGCTAACAAAGATTGAGCAGTACAAATATTACTAGTGGCCTTCTCCCTTCTAATATGTTGCTCCCTTGTTTGCAATGCTAGTCTTAAAGACTTTTCTCCGTTTTTAGAAAGAGTTTGCCCGACAATTCTTCCAGGTATCAGCCTTTTAAATCTTTCGCTACATGCAAAATATGCTGCATGGGGGCCACCAAAACCCATTGGAACACCAAATCTTTGCATACTACCCACTGCAACATCAACACCAAATTCAGAAATTGGTTTAATTAAAACTTGTGCCAGTGGATCAATACATACCGTTACAATAATTTCTGATCTATGTGCTTGGGATATTAAGAATGTGGGATCAAATAGTTCCCCATTTTTACCAGGTAATTGCAATAAAATTCCAAAAACATCATCATGATTAGGAAGATTGCTTTGACTAAAGCGTTGTAAGGATATTCCCAAAGGTTTTGCTCTAGTTTGTAAAACATTAAAAGTATGATCAAAAACATTTGATTCTACTAAGTATACTTTTGAAGATTTATTTTTTCTTGCAGCAAAACTCATAGCCATAGCTTCTGCTGCAGCAGTACCCTCATCTAACAAAGATGCATTAGCGACAGGAAATCCTGTTAGTTCACAAACAATAGTCTGAAAATTAAATAGAGCTTCTAACCTTCCTTGTGCAATTTCTGCTTGGTATGGAGTATAAGATGTGTACCACCTAGGATTCTCTAGAACATGTCTTTGGATTACTTTAGGCATGTGATTGTCATAATAACCAAGGCCTATTAGAGATCTCATTTTGGTATTTTTCTTCGCAATCTCTTCTAATTCATTTAAAGCCTCAATTTCTGAACAACCTTTGGGTAATATTTCTGAAGATTTATCTTTAAGCTGAATATCTTTAGGAATAACTTGATTAATAAATTGATCAATATTATTAAAACCAAGCTTCTTCAGCATAATTCTCTCATCATTATCTCCTAACCCAAGATGCCTATCTATAAACAAATCGGGGCCAATTTTGGAAGTCATACTAAGATATTTTTCTTTAAAATAGCTCTTTTTGAAAACTTTGCCTTATTTTGGTACAACCTTTGATTGATATTCTTCGGAAGTCATCAAATCAGCAATTGATACTTTTGATCCTGGTTTCAAAATAACTAACCAACCATCTCCAATCGGATCATTCTGTAAAAGCTCGGGGTTATCAATAACACTTTCATTTACAGATACTATTTCCCCTGAAAAAGGCAGATAGACTTCCTCAACAGCCTTAACAGATTCTATTGTTCCAAAAGTCTCACCTTTCTCTAAAGTAGACCCTTGATCAACTAACTCAACAAAAACAATATCTCCTAATTGATCTATGGCAAATTCACTAACTCCAATTTTTAAAAATCCGTTTTCTTCCAAGACATATTCATGGGTATCAGCATAATTGAAGTTATCTGGAAACTGGTAAGACATGATTAAGTTGATAAAGAAAGTAGAGAATCCTTTGAAATTAATTTTTCCTCTAATAATTCAGATAATAATTGAATTAATGCAATTTTGATATGAGCTATGTGAGAACCACCTTGAACAAAAATATTATAAGGATCTCTTAGAGGAGCATCAGCAGAAAATTCACTTGTACTACCCTCAATAAATGTACCTCCTGCCATTAATAATTTTGAATCATATCCATCCATTGGTGATGGAACAACATTTAAAAAAGAATCTACTGGTGAAGAATTTTGAAAAGATTGACAAACTTTTTGTACCAAATCAGGATTATTTAATCTCACTGACTGAATAAGATCAGATCTATAAGTTGCTGGCTCTGGCAAAACCTTAAATCCCAAATTTTTAAAAACTGCTGCAACCATATCAGCACCTTTTAGTGATTCGTGAACAATTTGTGGTGCTAAGAACAAACCCTGCAAAATTAATCTTCCTAGTCCAAAATTTATTCCTGCTGATGAACCAATACCTGGTGAAGTTAATCTAGAACATGCCATCTCAACCAACTCTGAATCTCCTGCAACATACCCACCAGTAGGAACGATCGTTCCTCCCAAATTTTTAATCAATGATCCAGCAATTATATTTGCCCCTTTAGAAATTGGTTCACTATCTTCAACAAGCTCCCCATAACAATTATCAACGAAACATATACAGTTAGGATCAAGAGAATGAATCAGACTACAAATTTTCTCTATCTGATGATTAGTCAGAGATTTTCTCCAACTGTATCCACAACTTTTTTGTATAAATACTAGTTTGCATGAATTTTCTTGAAAAGAATGAATAATTTTTTCTTCAAAAGAATCAAAATTCTCACAGATATTTATTTGCTTATAGTCAATCTCAAAATCTTTAAGTGAGCCTTTACCTCCTCCCCTTATTCCTATCACTTCTTCTAACGTGTCGTATGGTTGTCCTGTAAGAGATAACATCACATCTCCAGGCCTAAGAATTCCAAATAAGACAGAACTTATTGCATGGGTGCCACTTACAAATTGCATCCTCACAGCTGCCTTTTCAGCAAGAAAAAATCTTGCAAAAACTGCATCAATTTTTTCTCTAGATATATCACCATGACCACTACCAGAAGATTGATTGAAATGACTAGTAGAAACTTTTTCTTCCTTAAAAATTGTCAAAATATTTTCTAATTTCTGGAGAACCTGATTTGATCTTTCTTGAAAAACTTGATTTAAACTCTCTTCTACAGAAAGAACAGCGTTTTCAGCCAGTTTTAAGTTATTTTTAAGTGTCATTAATTATGAAGACTCATGTTATTTTTCAGAAGCTAAATTTCTTAATTCTGCGAGGAAAGCATTAGGTCCTCTACCTTGAAAGTAAGAGAGTTTTTTTGAAGCCTCATATAAATCAAGTAGTTCTCCATCTAATTCTTCTGCCGTATAATCTCTAATTCCTGCTATTACCTCGGCAAAGCGTTCTCTACGGGTAGATTTATTGACAGCATAAGCTTCCATTACTTGAATTTTACATGATCTCCAAGCCTTATTTTGACAAAAATGCACTGATAAAGCATCACTTAATGCAGAAGCCTCTTCATCTTCAATGTACCAATCAAAAGATGAAGGAAGAGATTTTAATCCTGAAAAAATCTCAAATAACTCTCCGGCCGTCAAAGGATGACCTGAATCATTTTTCAAGGGCAATGCAGACTCTTGTAAAGATTTCCATAACTCTGGGTAGTCACTTTCCAAACGATCCCTGATTTTCTCTATACCCTGATCAAGAATCGTATTAACTTGAGCTAAAGCAAGAAAAACTTCAGGGCCTGGCGAAGATAACTTCCCATTTCTAAGATTAGAAATTTGCGAATTATGAACTTTACCTAAATCGAGAATCTCAGAAAGTAATGGTAAAACCCTATGTGACCAACCGTTCCTCTCATGCCAGAGGTGTATCAAATGAGCCATAGCCCTTCGACCTTTAGATAATTTATCGCGATATCCTAGACTCACAGATAATTAAACTTATCAATAGTATAGTATGATAATATTACATATCGGTAATTTTGAAAACAGTTTTTCAATATCATGAACTCAGTAATTTTCCAAGAAACAGCAAAATTAAAAAAACCTGTTCCAGCTGAAAAAGTTATAGAACTTTCCGAAAAATTATTAGAACCTTCAAGCCATTCAAAAAAATATCCTCCAAGACTACATAAAACTTGGGGAACAATTGTTTTCATGGTTGCAATTCATATTCTTTCTCTTATAGCTTTACAACCAAAGTTTTGGAGTCTCTCTGCAGTCATATCATTATTATTTTTTTACTGGGTGACTGCTTGTTTAGGGGTAACACTTGGTTATCACAGATTGTTATCACACAGATCGTTCATTGTTCCAAGATGGTTAGAAAGATTTTTCGCTACCTGTGGAGCTATAAGTTGCCAGCATGGTCCTATTGATTGGGTGGGTTTGCATAGGCATCACCACTCTTTTTCAGATACAGAAGTAGATCATCACAACAGCAAAAAAGGGTTTTGGTGGAGTCATATGGGTTGGATGTTCAAAGACGTTGAAGCATTAAAAACTGTTCCAAAACTAAGCGCAGATTTAATTAAAGATCCATACTATAGATTTCTAAATAAATATTTTTTATTTTTACAAATTCCTATTGGACTTTCTTTGTATGCAATAGGGCAAAAATTAGGAGTTGGAGGTTGGTCTTTGGTGCTATGGGGAATTCCATTGAGGCTTGTGGTTGTATATCACATAACTTGGCTAGTAAATTCGGCTACTCATTGTTGGGGCAAAGCGCCATTTGAAAGTGGTGATTCATCGAAAAACAATGCGTGGGTTGCTGCACTAACATTTGGAGAGGGTTGGCATAATAACCATCATGCATTTCCTAATTCAGCAAAACAAGGATTATTTAGAGGTCAAATAGATATCACTTGGGAACATATTAAGATTCTTGCGAAATTAGGTCTTGCAAAAAAAATAAAGTTACCCTCTAGGTCTTATTATTAATTATATTGTTCAATATTTTTATGGCTAAAAAAGTACAAGTCGCATTAACTGAATCAATCAGCTCACTTGGTAAAGAGGGAGATTTAGTTGAAGTAGCACCAGGATACGCAAGAAATTTTCTCTTACCTTATGGCAAGGCAATGAATGTAACACCAGCAGTTCTAAAACAAATTGAAAGGAAAAAAGAAAAAGAAAAAGTTGCTGCTGAAAAATTGAAACAAGAAGCTTTAGATTTTCAAACTGCATTATCAACAATTGGCAGATTCACTATTAAAAAACAAGTTGGAGAAGATGGTGTGCTTTTTGGAACAGTTACCAATGGGGACGTTGCCGAAGCAATAAAAGCAGCAACAAAAAAAGAAATTGATAGAAGAAACATCACAGTTCCTGATATTCATAATTTAGGTTCATTTACTGCAAAAATAAAATTACATCAAGAAGTAAATGCAGAAGTAAATATTGAAGTAACAAGTTAATCAATTTGTTGCATTATTTTGAAAAGTAGCCAGAGTATATATCTAAGCAATTAAAGATATGGTTTCGGTACCTTTTCCAAATAATGGGCAAAATAAAAACTTTAAAAAAGATTTTAATAGTGAAAATAATGGGTTAGTCCCGCCTCAAAACGTTCAAGCAGAGGAAGCAGTTCTTGGTGGCATACTTCTTGATCCAGACGCGATCGGAAGAATTGCAGACTTAATTAAACCTGAAGCTTTTTATATAAATGCCCATCAAGAGATTTATAGAACAGCATTAATGTTGCATACCCAGGGTAAACCAACTGATTTAACATCAATGAGTGCTTGGTTAGCAGATAATGGATCACTAGAAAAAATTGGAGGGAACAGCAAACTAGTAGAACTAGTTGAAAATGTTTCCTCTACAGCTTCCATAGAACAAGTTGCTAATTTAATTAACGACAAATTCATGAGAAGGCAACTTATAAGATCTGGAAATGAGGTGGTTCAACTAGGTTTTGATCAGACTCAAGATACTAATGAAGTTCTAGATAAAGCGGAGCAAAAAATATTTGAAATCAGTCAAGAAAAACCTTCAAAAGGTCTTACTCAAGCAGCTGAAATCCTTACAAGTACTTTCAATGAAATAGAGTCCAGATCATTAGGTACTTCAGTAGCTGGAATTCCTGTAAATTTTTACGACCTTGATGCGATGACCCAAGGCTTTCAAAGAAGTGATTTAATAATCGTTGCTGGAAGACCTTCAATGGGGAAAACTTCAATGGTTCTTAATTTGGCTAAGAATGTAGCACAATCTCAAGATCTACCTGTTTGTGTGTTTAGCCTTGAAATGAGTAAAGAACAGTTGACATATAGATTACTTTCAATGGAAGTTGGAATCGAGAGTGGCAGGCTAAGAACAGGAAGATTACAGCAAGATGAATGGCCTTTACTTGGAGAAGGTATCAATTCACTAGGTCAATTACCAATATTTATAGATGACAAACCTAACTTAAGTGTTTTAGAGATGAGATCTCTGTGCAGAAGATTAATAGCTGAACAAAAAAAAGAATTAGGATTAATTGTGATTGATTACCTCCAATTGATGGAAGGATCAACCCCTGATAATAGGGTGCAAGAACTTTCACGAATAACAAGAGGCCTTAAAAGCATGGCTAGGGAATTAAAAGTGCCCGTAGTAGCTTTATCTCAGCTTAGTAGAGGAGTAGAATCTAGAACAAATAAAAGGCCAATGTTAAGCGATCTGAGAGAATCAGGATCTATTGAACAAGATGCCGATTTAGTATTAATGATTTATAGAGACGAATACTATAATCCAGAGACTGAAGATAGAGGAATTACAGAGATCATTGTCACTAAACATAGAAATGGACCCGTGGGAACTGTTAAATTATTATTTGAACCTCAATTCACGAGATTTAGGAATTTAGCTAATTAAATCGATCCTAATAATGCAAGATCATCAATCAAAAAATGAATCTTTCGACATTATCGTCATTGGAGGAGGGCATGCGGGATGTGAAGCAGCTATAACAACAGCAAAATTAGGTTTTTCTACAGCCTTATTCACAATCAATTTAGATAGGATTGCTTGGCAACCGTGCAACCCTGCAGTTGGGGGACCAGCAAAAAGTCAGTTGGTGCATGAAGTTGATGCATTAGGAGGCATTATTGGGAAATTAGCTGATGAGACAGCAATCCAAAAAAGAATATTAAATGCGAGTAGAGGGCCAGCTGTATGGGCATTAAGAGCACAAACAGATAAAAGAGAATACTCCAAAAAAATGATCGAAATACTACAAAATACAGATAATTTATCTTTGAAAGAAGCAATGATTACTGAACTAGATATTGAAAAAACTGAAGAAATTGGATTGAACTCAAAAAAAATTGTAAAAAAAAGAATAAAGGGTGTTAAAACATTTTTTGGTAGTTATTATTCAGCGAAATCAGTCATCATAACGGCTGGTACTTTTTTAGAAGGCAAAATATGGATAGGCAATAAATCAATGTCAGCTGGTAGATCGGGCGAACAAGCAGCACAAGGTCTTACTCAAAATTTGCACGAAATTGGTATCAAAACAGAACGTTTAAAAACAGGCACTCCAGCAAGAGTTGATAAAAGAAGTATCAGTTTTGATGAATTAGATATTCAACCTAGTACTGCAGCAGATAAATATTTTTCATTTGACCCAGATATCAAAAATAATATGCCCCAAGTTAGTTGTCATATCACAAGAACAACTTCTCAAACACATCAACTAATTCGAGACAATTTACATTTAACACCCATTTATGGAGGTTTTATTGAAAGTAAAGGGCCAAGATATTGTCCATCAATTGAAGATAAAATCGTTAAATTCGCTGATAAAGAATCACATCAAATTTTCTTAGAACCAGAAGGAATTAATACTCCCGAAATATATGTTCAAGGATTCTCTACAGGTTTACCAGAAAATATTCAACTAGAACTTTTAAGAACCTTGCCTGGATTAAGTGAATGTAAAATGTTGCGACCAGCATATGCTGTCGAGTATGACTATATACCTGCAACACAGCTCCAAACATCACTCGAAACGAAAGAAATTGAATATTTATATAGCGCTGGACAAATTAATGGAACTACTGGTTATGAAGAAGCAGCAGCACAAGGATTGGTTGCAGGAGTCAATGCGACAAGAAAAATAAACAAAAAAGATCCAATAATCTTCACTAGAGAAAGCAGCTATATAGGAACAATGATCAATGATTTAATTACTAAAGATCTAAAGGAACCATACAGAGTTCTTACTAGTAGGAGTGAATATAGATTAACTCTTAGAGGAGATAATGCAGATAGGAGATTAACCCCATTAGGTTATCAAATAGGGCTGATTGATGAAAAAAGATGGTCGGACTATCAACAAAAAATGAAGGTCCTCGAAGAAGAGAAATTAAGATTAAAAAACACCCGTTTAAAAAATACAGATGAAATAGCAAAAAAAATAGAATTAGACACGGGATCCAAAATCAAAGGCTCAACAACTTTGAAAGAACTTTTAAAAAGACCAAACTTTCATTATTCAGATCTAATTAAATATGATTTATCTAAAAAAAATCTGGCTTCTTCAATACAAGAAGGTGTTGAAATAGATATTAAATATGAGGGTTACCTCAAAAGACAAAACAATAACATTGAACAAATAAATCGTCAAAGCTGTAAATCTCTGCCTCAAGAAATAAATTATGAAAAGATAGATACATTATCTTTAGAAGCTAGAGAAAATTTGAATAAGATAAAGCCAAAAAATTTTGGAGATGCCTCAAAAATTCCTGGGGTTAGCAAAGCTGACTTAACTGCATTACTTGTTTGGCTAAAAATAAGAGAGATAAGAAAAGAAAAGTCAAATATTTTTGCTAAAAAAAAGTTATCATCGTAAAAGCAATCTGTGAGAGTACTGAATAATAAACTTTTTAAATCCCCAAAAATATTATGGGAAGAAAAAGCATCTACTTTTTTGGTGAAAAATTCACTCCCCAAAATATCTGGTCCATGGAAATTAATGCTGCTTGGAGATGGAAGTCCCACTAGACATCTACAACTATTAACTAATCAAGAAACAAAAATTAAATTGATTTCAATGCAATTAGATCCTCTATTCAGTAAAGAGGGTCCTCAAGAATTGAATCAATTAAATGGCCCTTTAATTAGAAGACAAGTTTGGATTAAAAACAATAATAAACACTTAGCATGGGCTGAAAGTTGGTGGAATGCAGAACAAGTGAGTGAAAATCTAAAAGCCAAAGAAGAACCAATTTGGAAAAATTTAACGCAAGACAGATCAGAATTATTTAGAGAAGTTGACCGAATTTCACTTGTTAATTCAAAATGGTTAGAAGATCAATTTTGTTTTAAAGGTCCATTCTGGTCAAGAAATTACAGATTTTTTCGTGACAAAAAGCCTCTCACAATTATTAGGGAGGTTTTCAATCCACATTTAGAAAGCTTACTAGGTTCTTCTGGAATTAAAGAATTTGCAAGTCTATACTCTTCTTCTTCTTGATCTGGGAAGATTTCTTGATTTTGATTGAACTTTTTGGTTTAGTTGATCTCTTGATATATTATTCTCTTTTTCTGAAGATCTTTGCCATCTTTCAACTTTGAAATCCATTTCATCTGGCCAATTATCGTCTTTAATCTCTTTCCCATAAGGTAATTTTTTTTGCTCAGTTGTCTGTAAATCTTTTGGTTGCCTTAAAGATATTGCCTCTAAAGGTCTTTTCGAATGCGTTTTAGTAGATTCATAAGAATTTGATTCTCTAGTAAATGTCTTCATATCACTTTCATCATCGTAAAAATTATCATCATTCCAATCATCATTATCTTCATCAAAAAATAAATCCACTTTTTCAGATACCCATCTTCCTACTTTTTTAACGCTCTTACTTGTTATTCCTTGAAAATCTGAGTTCCTTGTTTTACCTGGTCTAGCTCCAGATACTCCATCAACGAATTGTTTTCCAGTTTGAAAAATTTTATCAACTTGTTTATCAACAATATTTCTATCAAAACTATTTCTAAAATTCCTAATTCTCCTTGAATCCATAAATTATTGTGCTTTTTAAATTATAAATTACATTAAAAAAATAAATAATTCCAAATATAGAAACAAAAACACATCTTAATTATTTCTAATCAAACAAAATTAAACACTTTTTATTCCATGATCCATTAAAGAAATTTACACAACATTTTTTACAGGCTATATTCTTTATTCTTTTTCTATAAAAAAATTTCTCCCCACAATTTTGACAAGTTCCTATATATTTTAATTCTCTCCTTTCTATAGGAAATGAGTGCCTAACAGCAATTTGAAAATTCTTCTCTTTCGCATTAATTTCATGCATCTTTTCTAAGAAATTTGGACCATGTATTTCATTTTTCTTTAATATCCTATCTACCCATGCATGAATCATTTCATGACATAAAGTACTGTTTATTTCACTATTGGATAATTTACTCAAGATAGGTTTTGATAAGATAATTTCAGAATCTACAAGACCATTAATTCGTTTTCTTTTATAAAAACCAGCAGTAGTTTTTAATCTATTATCACTCCATCTAACTTTTACTAAAGGTTGATTATTAACCGTTAAAGAATTTTCAAAATATAGGCTATTAAATCTATGAAATAATGGTAAAAGAGGAATTATAGGCATTATGGATTAAAAATAATATTATTTTGACAAAAAAGCCATCAAAAACGATTTCTTTTCTTAAAGTAATAAAAAACTTAAATTAACATGGATGCAACATTAGTTAAAGATATCGGAATTAAAGCATTATTAGTTGGCGGAGCAGTACTAGTTTCATTTTGGACTTTTAATGCAGTCAAATTAGTTATAAGCGCCAGAGGAATTAATCCACTAGTTAGAAAGTTTTTTGATCAAATAGCTGCTGGCAGAATTGACGCAGCTTATGGTTTGACTACAAAAACTTATAAAACTCATGTTAAACGCCAAGACTTTCTTAAATTTTTAGCTAGTTTAAATCTCAATAAATACAGAAATTTAAAATCAGGAAGACCTAGAGTTCAAGAAGATCAAATCATAATAACTTTGAATTTAAAATCTGAAGACAAACAAGATGAGCTCCCATTAGATTTTACTTTCGCAAAAACTGACAATGATTGGAAAATAGACAGAATAGCTAAAGTTAATTAATAATTTCTTGTGAGGCAAAAAGAATTGTTTAAAGAAGAAATAATACATCAATTAGAATTACACCCAAGTAGATTAGATAAAGAAAAAATCATCTCAGAAGCAATGGAAGAAGGTCTAGATGATTTTTTTGAAGGTATCCGTATGGCACTTGATCCATTAGTAACTTTTGGTGTAAAAATTGTTCCTGAGAAAGAGTCTGAAAAAAGTCAAAATTTTTTATGGGAAGATTTTAGAAAATTAGCCAATAAGCTTATTCAAAGAGAACTTACTGGTCACGCTGCTCGAGATGCAATTCTTACGGCTATGGAATCTGCAACAAAAGAAGAGTGGAATGGATTTTATAGACGAGTTTTAATTAAAGATCTTAGATGTGGTGTATCTGAAAAAACAATCAACAAGATAGCAAAGAAATTTCCCAAATATGCTATTCCTATTTTTTCTTGTCCTTTAGCTCATGATAGTGCAAATCATGAAAAAAAAATGATAGGAAAAAAGCAAATTGAAATCAAATTAGATGGTGTACGCGTCTTAACTATAATTAGACAAAATAAAGTAGAAATGTTTTCTCGTAATGGGAAACAATTCCATAATTTTGGTCATATTATCTCAGAAATAGAAAACGTCTTAAAAGAAAACCCAGCGCCTTATGACTTAGTACTCGATGGTGAAGTAATGAGCGCTAACTTTCAAGATTTAATGAAACAGGTACATAGAAAAGATGGCAAACAAACCAAAGACGCTGTTCTCCACTTATTTGACTTATGTCCCCTTGAAAACTTTCAAAAAGGGAGATGGGAAACTAGTCAAACAAAAAGAAGTTTTTTAGTAAAAGAATGGGTAGCAAAACATTCTATGCTTCTAAAACATATACAAACACTTGAATGGGAAAATGTAGATCTCGACACTATTGAGGGACAAAAAAGATTTGTAGATCTGAATAAATCCGCTGTGGAAGGTGGATATGAAGGAGTAATGATTAAAGATCCTGATGCTACGTATGAATGTAAAAGAACACACAGTTGGTTAAAAGCAAAACCTTTCATTGAAGTCACTTTAAAAGTTGTTTCGGTTGAGGAAGGGACAGGTCGCAATAAAGGTAGACTGGGAGCAATTCTGGTAGAAGGAGAAGATGATGGATATGAATACAGTCTTAGTTGCGGAAGCGGATTTAGTGATATACAACGTGAAGAATATTGGTCAAAACGTAATCATCTAGTTGGTCAACTTGTAGAAATCAGAGCTGATGCTAAAACCAAATCAAAGGATGCTATGGCTTTTAGTCTTAGGTTTCCTAGATTCAAATGCTTTAGAGGATTAGAATCTGGAGAAAAAATTTAAATTTTAAAAAATGCTATTCAACAAAGTAGTTAATTAAAAATGTGGTTTTTAATTAAAAACTTAAATTCTTAGCTATAAAATATAAGAATAATTATCAAGACTTTTAGCGAGACTTATGACAAAGAAAAAAGTTTTCAACTACATAAAAACACCCTGTGGACAAGCAAAATATATCAAATTAGAAGCTAACAAAACTTTACTAGGTAAATTTAGACTCTTATGGTTTATCTTGATTGCATCTATAAGAGATTGGAATATTAAAGATTAAATTCTTAGGAGTTTTCAAAATATTCTTTAGAGTATTTAGCTAAAAAATATACAACTAAAGAAGTTGAGACAACCCCAATGATAGTCATATATAAATTATTTGGTGATTGAACTTTTTTTAACTCTTGGAGACTTTTTGTCAAACTACCTATTGAGCAATACAGAAAAGTTCCTGGAATTATTCCAATAAGACCAAGAGCAAAATCTCTAAACTTAACATTATTCAAACCATAAAAATAATTAAGAATACTGAAAGGAAATATCGGCGATAATCTCGCTAAAAAAATTAATTTAAGTCCGCCTTTTGCTACTACTTTTTCCATAATACTTAATTTTGGATAACGGCTAAAAAGATTTTTTAGCTTTTTTGCAAAAAAACTTTTTGATACAAAAAAAGCAACTGATGCTCCTATGGAAGCTGAAATGAAAACAATAATTGATCCTAAATATGAGCCATATAAAAAACCTGATAATAAAGATAACCAAGAAGCTGGAAGTATTAATACAACAATTAAAATATAAATACAAACAAACGAAAAGATACCAATTCCTGTATTAAAAAAAAACGACAAATTATAAATATTTTCAAGGAATATATTCATTCTCAACTCAAAAGTTCGAGTTTTTTAGTAATTCTATCCATTTGTACCGAACCTTCTTTTAATTTACATCTGCATTCCTCAACAATATCTTTTGGAGCCTTATCAACGAAATTTTTATTAGATAATCTCATATTTAAATTGTCTAATTCAATAGTCACCTTTTTTAAATCCTTGTTTAACCTTTCTTTTAATGCATCTATATTTACAAAATCCTGAAATGGTAAATAAACCTCTAAATCACTAATTATCCCAGAAAAAGATTTAGCAAACTCTTTTTTATCAACAGCATTAGTTTTAAAAATAAATACTTCAGAAGATTTGGTTAAGGTTTGAATATCATCAACTAAATTTTTTAAAAAATCAATCAATTCATCACTATCTGAAATTAAGTAAACAGGAACTTTTTCTGATGGCTTGAGGCCTAATTCAGCTCTCAAATTTCTAATCAATCTAATAATTTCAAAGAGTTGCTGAAAGGAATTATCAAGCTTATTATCAACAAATTTATTTTCTTGAGTTGGCCATCTTTGAAGAGATAATAATTCTTTATCTGGTTTAAGTTGCAGTACATGCCAAAGTTCTTCAGTAATGTGCGGCATAAAAGGATGAATCATCACCAAAATATCATTGAGCACTTTTATTAAAACCTTCTCAGATATTTTTCTATTTTTAGTCTCTTTATTATTAAACCTTTGTTTAGCAAATTCTACATACCAGTCACAAAAATCATTCCATGTAAATTCATATAGTAATTTCGCAGATTCTCCCAATTTATATTCTTTCAACAAAGCAGCGACTTTTATATTTACCTGATTCAATTTCGATAAAATCCACTTATCACATAACTCTAAAGAATTTTCATCACTCTCATTAAGCGAATAATTATTGTTAGAAGTTTTATTAATTAAAACAAATTTAGTTGCATTCCATAATTTATTCGCAAAATTTCTTGAAGCTTCAACAGTTGAAGATGTATCTTTTTTCCTATCAAAATCAAGCCGAATATCTTGTCCTGCGCCTGCAACTTCTCGAATTAAAGCGAATCGTAGAGCATCAGAACCATATTTATCAATTAATAGTATTGGATCAATACCATTACCTGAACTTTTACTCATTTTTTTATTGTTTTCATCTCGAACTAGACCATGAATATAAACATCCTTAAAAGGAATATTATTCGTAAAAGTATTCCCCATCATTGTCATTCTGGCCACCCAAAAGAAAATAATATCGAAACCAGTAACAAGAACATTATTTGGATACCATTTTTTAAAATCCGCATCATTTGTATTTGGCCAACCAAGAGTTGAGAAAGGCCATAAACCACTTGAAAACCATGTATCCAAAACATCTTTATCACGAACCAATTTAATATTTAATCCAAATTTTTTATTAGCTTCGATTAAGGCATCTTCTTCATTTCTTGCAACGATATATGGAGTATTTTGTTCTATTGAGTCTTGAGAGTCATCTAAAACATACCATGCTGGTATTTGGTGCCCCCACCACAATTGCCGACTGATACACCAATCATTAATATTCTCTAACCAATCCTTATAAACTTTCTCCCAACGTGGAGGAATAAACGATGGTTTTTTAGAATCAATTTCGTTAAGACATCCTTGTGATATATCATCCATTTTCAAAAACCATTGAGTTGACAATAAAGGTTCAATTGGCACTTTACCTCTATCAGAAAAAGGAACAGTATGTTTATAATCCTCTATCTTTGTCAAAAGGCCTAAGTTATCCAATTCTTTGATAATTTTCTTTCTAGCCTCATATCTATCTAAATTTTGAAAAATACCTGCATTAATATTTAAAGTTCCATCTTTATTCATTACATTAATCTGTTTTAAGTTATGCCTTTTTCCTATTGCAAAATCATTTGGATCATGGGCTGGAGTAACCTTCACACAACCCGTACCAAAATCTTTATCAACATGTGAATCAGCGATAATAGGTATTTCTCTATCAACGAAAGGGACTTTTACTTTGACACCAATAAATTCTTTATATCTATCATCATCAGGATTAACTGCCACTGCAGTATCACCCAAAAGAGTTTCTGGTCTTGTTGTTGCAACTTCTAAGTACTTATCTAACAGTTGACCACTTTCAGAAATTAAAGGGTATTTAAAATGCCATAAATGACCATTTACTTCTTGCATTTCAACCTCAAGATCACTTACTGCAGATTGAGATTCAGGGCACCAATTAACCAAATATTCGCCTCTATAAATTAAGTTCCTTTTATAGAGAATATTAAAAGCCTCTATAACTGCTTCATTTAATTTTTGATCAAGAGTAAATCTTTCTCTAGTCCAGTCAACTGAATATCCTATCCTTTTTAATTGAGAAACTATTCTTCCACCACTTTGTTCTTTCCAGTTCCATGCTCTTTTAAGAAATTCATCTCTTCCAATATCCTCGCTTGTTTTGCCTTCACTTCTTAATTGCTTTTCGAGAATAGTTTGAACAGCTATTGAAGCATGATCAGTTCCTGGTAAACACAAAACATTCTTACCCAAAAGTCTTTGAAAACGTACTACAACATCTATCAAAGCCGTATTAAATGCATGCCCCATATGCAAAGATCCAGTTACATTTGGTGGCGGAATAACAACACAAAAAGGCTCACCTTCATCCTCAGGGTTTGGACTAAACGCCTTTAGACTTTCCCATTTTTCTTGCCACTTTTTCTCTACTTCAAAAGGTGAATAATTCTCTAAAGATAATTGATCATTCATCTCTGTCATGTGCAAATTTTATTTCAATAAACTTTTTGTTTATTTTATCTTGAGAGCAGCCAATTAATGAAAATAATATTAGTTTGCAAAAAAAGACACATCCATTCTACAAAATTTTGAAGCCAGAACCACAGAAAAAAAGTTTTGCATTTTTTGGTGTTGAAATAAGAAATCCACAACCGCTCAAATCACCGTAATAATCTAATTTTAAATCTTTCAGTAAATTAAACTTTTTTACATCCGCGTATAAAGTTACTCCTTCAGTTCTTGAAATAGGGGATCCATTACATGTACCTGGCCTTAATTTAATATGCATGCATCCTTCGGAACAATTTTTATCCTCTACCAAATCAATCGACATTTCTACTGGAGAACCATCAAAAGAAGCTTGCCTAGATAGTTCTGAAGCACCGATTTGACTGATTGAAAGATTAACCATCTCAGTCATTAGAAAAATAATAAATGGGCGATCCAGGGTTCGAACCAGGGACATCCTGCTTGTAAGGCAGGCGCTCTACCGCTGAGCTAATCGCCCTTATAATAAATCATTCTAATAGATGAAGATGAAATATTTATACTAAATATTTAAATATTTCATTATTGAGGCAAAATTGAATTAATAAAATACATCCTATGTCATCAAACGATAGATATAAGTTGCAAACAAATTCCAATTTAGAGACTATAGAGAGCTTTAAAATTTTAATATCTATTATCAAATCGTTAAAAGATAAAACTTGGGGATGCCCATGGCAGAAAGTACAGTCTCATAAATCGTTGATCCCATTTTTACATGAAGAAAGTAGTGAATTTATAGATGCTATATATAACAAAAAGGCGGATAACATTTGTGAAGAGTTAGGAGATCTATTATTACAAGTAATGCTTCATGCTGAAATTGGTTACGAAAAAAAAGAATTTGAACTAAATGATGTTATAAAAAATCTAAACAAGAAAATTATTAATAGACATCCATATATTTTCAATAAAAAAGAAAAAGTATCTCTAGAAAAATCGCAAGAGATTTGGGAAAATATTAAAAATTCAGAAAAAGAAGCCCCTCATATGGAATCATCAATTAGTAAAAATTTAAATTTGAAAATAAAAAATTTACCGCCAACGGTTGGAACAGATAAAATCACAAATGTAGTTAAAGAATATGGTTTTAAATGGGAAAGTACAGATCAGATTTTTGAAAAGTTAGAAGAAGAGATTAATGAATTAAAAGAAGCAATTAAAAGTAAAAATGATTCAGACATAAAAAATGAATTTGGGGATATTTACTTTACCCTTCTTAATCTTTCAAACTTTTTAAAGATAAATCCTGAATCAGCTCTTCAAAAAACTAATAAAAAATTTTTAGACAGATTTTCAATAATTGAACATCATGCAGGAGATAATATTAAAAAACAAACGTCTAAAGATTTTCAAAGGCTATGGCAAATAGCCAAGCAAAAACTTAAAAGAAAAAATTCTTAAAAAGCAAATGACTCATATTTCAAAATGGATAGATGAATATCATCAAGGCTCAAGATTCGGCTTAAATGGAGAAATTTTAATTAAACAAAAATCAAAATATCAAGAAATTCTTGTTATAGAAAATGAATATTATGGCAGAGCTTTAATGCTAGATGGCTGTTGGATGACATCATTAAAAGACGAGAAATATTATCATGAGTGTCTTGTGCATCCTGCATTAAGCAGCATTGACGAAAAATCTAATGTGTTAATTATTGGTGGAGGAGACGGTGGTACTGCAAGAGAATGCGTTAAATACTCTCAAATATCAAAAATTGATCTAGTAGAGATTGATGAAGAGGTAATGAAAATATCTAAAAAATTTTTAAAAGAAATTGGAGGCGAAGCATGGAATGACAAAAGATTAAAGATTCATATTGATGATGGTTTCAAATGGGTAAAAAAAACAAGAGATAATTTTTACGACGTCATATTTATAGATTGCTCAGATCCCTCAGAATTTTCAAATTCATTATTTTCAGATTCGTTTTATAGAGAATGCAAAAGAATTCTTACAAAAAATGGTATTTTAGCAACCCAAAGCGAATCACCTGAATCCTTCAAAAATATTCACATAAGTATTTTGAAAACCCTGAAAAAAATCTTTAGAGTCTCTGAAACTATGTATTCTTTTGTACCTATATATCCAAGCGGTATTTGGAGTTGGACATTCGCTTCTGAAAAAGTTCTAAATTTATCAAACCAAAATTCTAATGAGGCCCTAAAAATAGAAAAAGGTTGTGAAATTTGGAATTTAAATTTTCAAGATGCAGCATTCAAAATGATGCCAAATAAAATTGTAAAAGAACTCAATTCATAGAATGATAAAAAATTTATTTGATAACGAAAATGCGATTTTTATGGGAGCAAAAAGAAGTCCTGATGATTGCGCAATTGGTATATTTGGAGTTAATTATGATGGGACATGCTCTTTCAAACCAGGAGCAAGATTTGGTCCTGAAGCTATAAGACAAGTGAGTTCTTGTTTAGAAACATATTGTCCAAAACTAAATAAAGACTTAGAGGATATTATGTATGTTGATTTTGGGTCAATACTAATTGATAAAAATGACTCAAAGTCAGTTATTGAATCAGTCAAATCAGCAACAAATTATTTAATTAGTAAACGCCTTAGTCCTATTATGATTGGAGGCGAACACTCTATTACGAGAGGTGCTATTGAAGCATTAGTAAAAAAATATCCAGATTTGATATTGGTTCAACTTGATGCTCATGCAGATTTAAGAGAATCATATATAGGAAATCAACATAGTCATGCTTGTACTATGAAAAGATGCTTAGAAGTGCTACCTGAAAAGAAAATTTTGCAAGTAGGAATTAGAAGTGGGACTAAGGAAGAATTTGAAATTATGCATAACAACAACCAATTTGTTAACTTTTGTCCTGGCGGAAATGCACATGAATTAAAACAAGCTCTTCTACCATGCGCTAAGTCTCCAATCTATTTAACAATAGATTTAGATTGGTTTGATCCTAGTTTATTAGCAGGGACAGGAACTCCAGAACCGGGAGGATTTTTTTGGAATGATTTTGAAGAAATACTGAAAACTTTAAAAGACTTTAGAATTGTAGCTTCAGATATTGTGGAATTATCTCCAGAAATTGATCAAAGCGGAGTGAGTAGCATAGTTGCAGCCAAAGTACTTAGAAGCTTAATTTTGTCATTAGAAAATATGCAATAAAAAATTTCTAAACTACAGTGTAAAAGTAAAAATACTAAATACAAACTAAATATTTCATGGATTTGCTAAAAAGTCCTCTTTATTCAAAATATGTTGAATCAAATGCAAAATTAGTGAATTTTGCAGGTTGGGAAATGCCCATATCATTTTCAGGATTAATTAAAGAGCATGAATCAGTTAGATCTTCAGCAGGATTATTTGATATTTCTCACATGGGTGTGATATCTGTTAAGGGAATCAATCCAAAGGATTATATTCAAAAACTTTTTCCTACTAATTTATACTCCTTTTCTGAAGGTCAGGGGCTTTATACAATAATGCTCAATGATAAAGGAGGAATAATAGATGACTTAATAATTTATGACCTTGGTATACAAGAAAATGACATATCAGAATTATTGTTAATAGTTAATGCAAGTAGATATGAAGAAGATTTTCAGTGGATAAAAAATAATTTAAATAAATATGAAATTTCGATAACAAATTTTAAAAAAGACAAAGTACTTTTAGCACTACAGGGAAAAAACTCATTCGATTTATTTGAAGAATGGATTGATTCTTCGATCTCACATATCCCTAACTTTGGATGCGAATATAAAATTTTTGAACATATTTCGCCTAAAGAAAAAATTTTCTTTTCAAAGACAGGATATACAGGGGAAAATGGTCTGGAAATACTTTTATCTAAAAAAGCAGCAATTAATTTATGGGATTTCTCAATTTCCAAAGATGTTGCACCTTGTGGTTTAGGGGCTAGAGATACTCTTAGACTTGAAGCAGGCATGCATCTTTATGGTCAAGACATAAATGAAGAAACTTCTCCATATGAAGCAGGTTTAGGCTGGCTCGTACATCTAGAAAATAATCACGAATTCTTTGGAAGAAGATTTCTTGAAGAACAGTCAAGATTAGGTATTCAAAAAAAGTTAGTTGGTCTCTCTATAGAGGGTAAGGCAATAGGAAGAAAAGGTTGCGCAGTTCTTAAAGGTGAAGACAATATTGGGAGTATAACAAGCGGCAGTTGGTCTCCGACTAAACAAAAAGCTATAGCTTTTGCATACATTAATACTACGCATGCCTTAATAAATAATGAAGTTCAAATATTAATAAGAGGCAAAAAATTCAAAGGGGTTATAACAAAAAGAGCGTTTTATAAAAAAAATTATTAACTAAATTTACCCTTAAAGAATTATTATAAGTTATTGATAAATAAATCATACTTAGATGAGAAACAAAATTTGCAAAGAACTCAATAATACAGATATTGGTAAATTAGTTAATTTATGCGGATGGGTAGATAGAAGAAGAGATCATGGTGGTGTAATTTTTATTGATTTAAGAGACCATAGTGGATTCCTACAAATAACAATTAACCCCGATGATGGTGCAGATCTATTTAAACAGGCAGAAACTCTAAGAAATGAGACAGTAATAATGGTTAGCGGAATTATTAATGAAAGGCCCAAAGATTCCATAAATACAAATTTAATTACTGGAGAGTTAGAGCTTAAGGTTAAAGATTTGCAAATTCTCAACCAAATTAAAAAAAACTTACCTTTTCCAGTGTCTATACATGATTATGAAAATACAAAAGAGGAACTCAGATTAAAATATAGATACCTCGATTTAAGAAGGGGAAAATTACTAGAAAATTTAAAAACAAGACATAAGATTATTAAAGTGGCTAGAGAATTTCTTGATAATTTTGGATTTACAGAAGTAGAGACCCCATTACTTACAAAGTCAACTCCAGAGGGCGCTCGCGATTTTCTTGTTCCTGCACGTCTTTCAAATGGAGAATTTTTTGCTTTACCTCAATCCCCACAACTATTTAAACAACTTTTAATGGTTGGAGGCCTGGAAAAGTATTACCAAATCGCAAAATGTTTCCGTGATGAAGACTTAAGGGCAGATAGACAGCCAGAGTTTACTCAATTAGATATTGAGATGAGCTTTATTAGTGAAGAAGAAATAATTTCTTTTAATGAAAGTCTCATAAAAAAAATATGGAAAGAAGTGTTAAATATTAATTTTAATAATGCTTTTCCAAGAATGTCATGGCAGGCAGCAATGGATAATTACGGCACTGATAGGCCAGATACTAGATATCAAATGTTATTAAAAGATTTAGGAGGAGTATTAGGTGATATTGGATTTAATATTTTCACCAAGGCAATTAAGTCTGGAGGCTACATAAAATCCATAACAGTCAAAGGAGGTAATACAAGTATTAGCAACGTAAGAATTAAACCAGGAGGTGACATCTTCCAAGTAGCTCAAGATGCTGGAGCTGGTGGTTTGGCCTTTATAAGGGTCAAAGGAGATGAGCTTGAGACTATTGGGGCAATTAAAAATAATTTAAGTGAAGAGCACATAGCTGATATTTTAAAAATCACAGAAGCAAAAGATGGAGACTTAATCCTCTTAGGAGCTGGAGATAAACAAATTGTCAATCAGTCATTAGATAGGGTTAGACAATATATCGCAAAAGACTTAAATCTCATTGATAAAAGTAAATGGAATTTCTTATGGGTAACTGACTTCCCGATGTTTGAGAGAAATGAAGAGGAAAATAGATATGAAGCTTTACATCATCCTTTTTGTTCTCCAAAAAATATAAAATCTAAAGATTCTGAAAACTTGAAAAAAGAAATTGAGAGCTCTACAGCAAATGCTTATGACTTAGTTCTTAATGGATTGGAGTTAGGAGGTGGCTCTTTACGTATTCATGAAGCGAACTTACAAAGAGAGGTTTTGAAAACGGTAGGACTTACTGATAAAGAGATTGATGAAAAATTTGGATTTTTAATAGAAGCCTTAGAAATGGGTGCTCCACCTCATGGTGGAATAGCTTTTGGATTGGATCGTATTACCATGCTGATCATTGGTGCAGATTCAATCAGAGAAACCATTGCTTTTCCAAAAAATCAACAAGCAAAATGTCTTCTCACAAATGCACCTTCAAATGTCTCTGAATCACAATTAAAAGAATTAGATATTGAAATAACAATTGATGAATAAGAATATATATGGATGTTCTAAAAGTTTTTTGTTTAAATAAAATATAAGGAGGCTGTGCTTAATTAAAAATATTTAATGTCAAAATTTGTATTTGTCACCGGAGGAGTAGTTTCTAGCATTGGTAAAGGAATTGTAGCTGCAAGCTTAGGAAGATTATTAAAGTCTAGAGGATATAGTGTTTCAATATTAAAACTAGATCCATATCTAAATGTTGATCCAGGAACAATGAGCCCTTTCCAACATGGAGAAGTATTTGTAACCGAAGATGGGGCTGAAACCGATCTAGATTTAGGTCACTATGAAAGATTTACTGATACTGCAATGACTAGGTTAAATAGTGTGACTACGGGATCTATCTATCAAGCAGTTATTAATAAAGAAAGAAGAGGTAGTTATGAGGGTGGAACTGTGCAAGTAATACCTCACATAACGGGAGAAATAAGAGAAAGAATTCATAGAGTAGCCGCCAACAGTAATGCAGATATTATTATTACTGAAATTGGTGGAACAGTTGGTGATATCGAATCTCTACCTTTTTTAGAGGCAATTAGAGAATTTAAAAATGATGTAAATAGAAACGATGTTGCATACATACACGTTACATTACTTCCTTACATCAAAACCTCTGGCGAAATAAAAACTAAACCAACACAACATTCAGTGAAAGAATTAAGATCTATTGGTATTCAGCCAGATTTACTTGTATGCCGAAGTGATAAATCTATCAATGAAGCTCTTAAAAAGAAGCTTAGTGGTTTTTGCGGTGTCAGTATCAACTCTGTAATTGAAGCTTTAGACGCAGACAGTATTTATTCTGTACCTCTTTCTTTAAAAAAAGAAGGTTTATGCAAAGAAACCCTAAAGTATTTAGACCTTGAAGATAAAAAATGTGATTTGAAAAATTGGGAGCAACTAATACACAACCTAAGAAATCCTGGAGCTCCAATCAAAGTTGCTTTAGTAGGTAAATACATTGAACTTGGAGATGCATATTTATCCGTTGTTGAAGCTTTAAGACATGCATGCATTGAACAAAAGGCTTTATTAGATTTACATTGGGTAAGTGCTGAAATGATAGAAAAAAATTCAGCAGAAACTTACTTAAATGAAGTTGATGCAATTGTCGTACCCGGGGGATTTGGCAATAGAGGAGTAAATGGAAAAATTTCGGCTATAAAGTTCGCAAGAGAAAATAAAATTCCCTTTTTAGGTTTGTGCCTAGGTATGCAATGTGCAGTTATAGAATGGGCCAGGAATGTAGCTAATCTTCCAGATGCATCTAGTTCAGAACTAGACCCAAACACTCCCAATCCAGTGATACATTTATTACCAGAACAGGAAGATGTAGTTGATTTAGGTGGGACAATGAGACTTGGAGTTTATCCATGTAGATTGACAAAAAATACAACTGGGAAAAACTTATATGATGAGGATGTTATTTATGAGAGACATCGACATAGATACGAATTTAATAATTACTACAAACAAAGTTTTTTAGATTCTGGATACAAAATTAGTGGTACATCACCAGATGGCAGATTAGTTGAGTTAATTGAGTTAGAAAATCATCCATACTTCTTAGCATGTCAATATCATCCTGAGTTTTTATCACGACCTGGCAAACCTCATCCTTTATTTAAAGGTTTAATAAAAGCCTCTCAAGATAAGTTAACTCAATCAAATTAATATTCTTTATTTTTTTGAATGAAAATGACAAATTTTTTACCCATAGTCGAACAATTTCATTCATTACAAGGTGAAGGTTATCACGCTGGGAAAAGTGCTTTTTTTGTAAGATTAGCCGGATGTAAAGTTGGATGTTCGTGGTGCGATACCAAGAATTCATGGGACGAGAAAAAACACCCTTCTATATCAATTGAAAAAATAATAGATCGCATAAAAATTGCCAGAGAAAAAGGAGCATCTTTTTGCGTTATTACAGGTGGAGAACCTTTACAACATAACTTGGATAATTTTTGCAATGCCATAAAAAAAATGACGATGGGAGAAGCACAAAAGCCAATGAAGATTCATATTGAGACAAGTGGAGTTAATTTGATATCAGGAAGCTATGATTGGATTACTTTATCTCCTAAAAGACACTCACCTCCAAAAAATTATTTTTTGAAAAACTGTAATGAAATCAAAATAATCATAAATGAAATAAAAGATATTGAATTTGCTATTCAAATAAAAAAAGAAACTTTAAAACAAAGTCAACTCTCTAAAAGCAAAGATAACTTAAAAAAAGAAGATAAAATTTTTTATTTACAGCCAGCATGGAACAATACGAATGGTTTTTCTCTTGCTATTGATTTCGTAAAAAATAACCCAGATTGGAAATTGAGCCTTCAAACTCACAAATACTTAAAAATTAATTGAAATCATATGACTCTTAAGAATAAATCGATAGTAGTTTTATTATCTGGAGGTTTAGATTCTTCTACAGTTACTGGTATCGCAAAAAAATCCGAAGCTAAAATTTTTGGCCTTTCATTTGATTACGGTCAACGTCATAAAAAAGAATTAAATTCTGCATCAATAATTGCAAAACACTTTGATATCGAAGAATTTAAAATCATTAAGCTTGACTTATCTTTATGGGGAGGCTCGTCATTAACTGATACTCAAAAAAATATTCCGATAAAAGGAGTACAAACTAATAAAATTCCTAATACTTATGTTCCTGGGAGAAATACTATATTTATTTCCGTTGCACTAAGTTATGCCGAAGCAATAGATGCTGATTTTATAGGATTAGGAGTTAATGCACTAGATTATTCTGGTTATCCAGATTGCAGACCGGACTACATTAAAAAATTTCAAGAATTAGCAGATTTAGCCAATAAAAGAGGAAGAGAAAATAATCCAATAAAACTTTGGACACCACTATTAGATTTAAATAAAGAGGAAATTATTAAATTAGCTTTTAATAATCATGTCCCTTTAGATAAAACGTGGAGTTGTTATTCCGGTAATTCAAAACCATGCGGTAAGTGTGATAGCTGCAGAATTAGAAATGCCGCTTATGAAAAATGGCTTAATAACAATAATAAAAAATGAAAATAAAAAAAATAATTCTAGAAAAATGGATGGATCCAGCACAGATTACGCATCATTTAACAAAAAAATTCGGAGATAAAGGATTAGCTTGGCTGGACAGTGATGGCAAAGAAAATGGGGAATGGTCAATAATAGGAATTAAACCTAAAAAAATAATCCAATCAAGAGATATCAATAACTTAGACAAAACTAATAATCCATTTAACAATTTAAAAAATATTGAAAAAGGATTTTGGATCGGATGGTTAAGTTATGAAGCTGGAGTTTACATAGAACCCAAAAACCCATGGCGAAAATCTAATATGGCAACTTTATGGATTGCATCATATGATCCAATCATTAAGTGTAATCTAATAAAAAAAGAAATAATTATCGAAGGCACAAACTCATCTGAACTGATGAATTATAAAAACATAATCAACAATATAAAAAATATTGAAGAAGAAAATATTATTAAAACAAATTTGAATTTTGATTTTTCAAAAATAAATTTGGACGAAATGGCTGAAAAATTTCAGAAAAATATTCTGAAATTGAAAAAATTAATTTCCCTAGGGGATATATTTCAAGCCAACCTAACAACTAAATGCGAAATTGAATCTTCCAAAAACTATGATCCTCTAGATATTTATTTGAAAATAAGAAGGAAATTAAGAGCTCCCTTTGGAGGAATAATAATAAATAATAATTATAAAGAGGCTGTATTATCTACCTCGCCAGAAAGATTTATAAAAATAGATAATAAAAATTCTGTAGAATCAAGACCTATCAAAGGAACTAGATCCAGAGATAAGGATTTAAATCAAGACGCACTTAATGCTATTGATTTAATAACTAACGAAAAAGATAGAGCCGAAAATATTATGATTGTTGACCTAATAAGAAATGATTTAAGTAAAGTTTGCGAGACAGGAAGTATTATGGTGCCAGAAATATTAAAACTTGAAAGTTTCTTAAAAGTTCATCATCTAACTTCAGTAATCAGAGGCAAATTAAAAAAAGACAAGAACTGGATTGATTTACTAAAAGCTTGTTGGCCTGGGGGCTCGATAACTGGAGCACCTAAATTAAGATCATGCCAGAGACTTTTTGAATTAGAAGAATGTGAACGAGGACCATACTGTGGCTCATTTTTGAAGCTTGACTGGAATGGAGAGTTTGACAGCAATATACTAATAAGATCATTTTTAATTAAAGACAAAAAAATCAATATATATGCTGGTTGCGGAATAGTTATTGACTCAAACCCTGAAGAGGAAACTAATGAACTAAAGTGGAAACTTTTACCGTTAATTGATTCACTAAAATGATTGAAACATTAGGCTGGCACAAGGATCAATGGTTGGATATTGATAGAATATTTATTACTGCTAATAATAGAGGATTAAAATTTGCTGATGGTATATTTGAAACCATTTTGATAAAAGAAAACAAACCTATTCTTTTTGATGAACATCTGAAAAGGTTAGAAAAAAGTAGCAAGATTTTAAATATTAATCTCAAAATAAATAAATTAACTTTGAGACAACTTATTCACGATGGAATTAGAAAATTATCGCTTAAAAATGATCAATTTGCTTCAGTAAGAATAAACTATAGTCGAGGAACTAATAAAGGTAGAACACTAACAATTGATAGCACTTCAGAAACAAAAGATTTGAATAATTTATGGCTTGAGTTCTACAGAATCAAACCAAATTTTAATCCGATAAGCGTTTGCATTAGTCAAACGGAAAAAATAAATGAATTCAGTCTTATCAGTAAATGCAAAACATTTTCATATAATCAGGCAATACAAGTTTTGACAGAAGCTAATGAAAAATCATTTGATGATTCTATCCTTTTGAATACGTCAGGTGAACTTTGTTGTGGAAGTACATTTAATCTTCTTATTAAAAGAAATAATCAATGGATAACTCCTAGAAAAGAGAGCGGCTGTTTAGAGGGGATTATGGTTTCTAAAGCTTTAAAATTGAAAATTGTAAAAGAAGAATTAATACCTCCAGAATTTCAAAATGATGACATAATAGTTGCAATTAATAGCTTATCTTGCAGACAAATTAATAAAGTTAATGATTTAAAGTTAAAACCTAAATTCGATCCAATTTACTTTTGGGATTTATTATATAGTTGAACTTTATTAATATCTGGTAAATAGACATCAGATACTTTAGTTATATTATTATTAACCTTAAATTCAACAATTTTTCCAATAATGATAATTGATGGAGCTAAAAATTCTTTATCTTTGATTTTATCTGGAAGATTATCTAATTTCTCTATCAAACATTTTTGATTTTTTAAAGTAGCTTCTTGAATAACAGCGCATTTAGTATTCTTATCTAAACCACCTAGAATTAATTCTTCCACAATAAATTCAATATTTTTTATACCCATAAAAATCACTAAGCTATCTGATGATTTAGCTAAATCTCTCCAATTCACTGTCTTTTTTTCCTTATCTATACGCTCATGTCCAGTGACGAAAGTTACAGAACTCGCAGCATCTCTATGGGTTAGTGGAATACCAAAATATGTGGGTGCAGCTATCCCAGAAGTAATACCAGGAACGATTTCAACTGAAATTCCATTTTTTTCTAAAATCGATACTTCTTCACCACCTCTAGAAAAAACGAATGGATCTCCCCCTTTAAGCCTTACAACATTTTTGCCTTCTTTTGCTAATTTCAAAATAAGAGCATTAGTTTCAGCCTGAGGAACAGAACACTTTCCAGCTCTTTTGCCTACATGATAAATTTCTGTATTTTTTCCTGCCTCTTTTGTTATTTCATCTGGAATTAAAGCATCATGAACTAATACATCACAATTTTTTATTAAACGTAAAGCTTTAAGAGTTAAAAGCTCAGGATCACCAGGCCCTGCCCCAACTAAATAAACAATACCAGGCACGTAAATCTCCATTAACAAGTATGGTAGTAAAAGTTAATCGCAATGAAGGTAAATATTGTGAAAGAAAGTTTATTGAAACCAAACAAAAAATTTACTCTCCTGAGTGCTTTTGTCACTCTTCTAAATGATCGATTAAGTGAAAGTATACTTTTACCCATCTTACCCTCTTTTGTTTTACTTTTTGACTCTAAAGCTAGTACATATGGCTTATTATCTTGTACTTACCAATTAGCTCAATTTGCAGCTTCTCCTGTTATTGGACTTATGAGTGATAGATACGGAAGAAGACCTGTCACTCTTTTTTGTATTACTGGCTCAGTAATAGGAATATCAATATTATCGTTTACAGTTCTTTTTAATTGGTCAAATTCAATAGCCGCTATCCCTTTATTTTTATTATTCTTGGCGAGACTAATTGACGGCTTAAGTGGGGGAACTGCAGCTACAGCAACAACTATTCTGGCAGACATTTCAAGCCCTGAAAAAAGAGCAAAAACGTTTGGACTTATTGGTGTGGCTTTTGGATTAAGTTTTTTCTTAGGAAATATTTTCGTTGTAATTTTTGCAAAAAATACAGGTAATAATTTTATTATTCCAGTTTTAATAGCTTCAATTATTCCAATAATAAATTTTTTATTAGTATTCTTTTACCTACCAGAAACAAAACCTAATGGTGCATCAAATAAATTAAAGACTATTCTTAAAAATCCCTTAAAGCAATTATTTAAAGTATTTAAAGAAGAAAGGATTCGAAAATTATCGTTAGCATTTTTTATTTATTTTATTGCTTTTACTGGATTAACAAATATTCTAATATTTTTCCTTCAAGAATCTTTAGGCTGGACAACCAAAGCATCAAGTGGAACTCTTGTGGTAGTCGGAATCATTGCAATTATTGTTCAAGGAGGACTAATTGGCCCTCTCGTAAAGAAATTTGGTGAAATGAGATTAACACTTATTGGATCAGGCTTCATTCTTGTAGCATGCTCACTTTTAATTACTACTCCAAAAGAAAATGCAACAATAAATATTTATTCAGCTGTATCTTTTTTAGCCGTAGGTGCTGGTTTAATCACCCCTACATTAAGAGCATTAATTTCAAAGAAGCTAGAAGTTGACAAACAAGGATCGATTCTAAGTAACCTTCAAGGCCTTCAAAGTCTTGGGGGGGTTCTAGGAATAGCGATGGCTGGAAGAGTTTATGATAGCTTTGGTCCTAAATCTCCCTTTATTGCTGGTTCCATTATCTTAATTTTCATGATATACCTTATTGCAGAGGGTAAAAATAATGATTCTATTTATGATCATAAACCAAATGCTTTTTAATGGAAAAACAGGGTGATATTTTTATTAATAGAGAATTAAGTTGGATTGAATTCAATAAAAGAGTTCTGCTAACTGGGATGGAAAAAAAGTACAAAATTCTAGATAAAGTAAAATTTTGCTCAATTTTTAGCAATAATCTTGATGAATTTTTTATGGTAAGAGTAGCTTCTCTAAAGGCCCAAGTTGAAGCAGGAATTACTAAAAAAAGTATTGATGGACTTATCCCTAAAGAGCAATTAACAAGAATAAACAAAGAAGTAAAAAATTTAACTAAACTTCAAGAAAACTATGTAAATAATGAATTAAATAATGAACTAAAAAAGGAAAGAATATTTATAAAAAAATATAAGGAACTTAGTGAAAACCAAAAAAATTGGTCTAACAACTATTTTTCTTCATCAATATTTCCTTTATTGACTCCATTGGTTATTGATCCTGCACATCCATTTCCTTTTATAAGTAATTTGAGTCTTAACTTAGCAGCTATAATTAAAAATAGTGAAGATTCCAAACAACAGTTTGTCCGAATAAAAATACCGACAAAAAATATAAATCGGTTTATACGAATTCCTAATGAAATAATAGAAATTGATGATAAAAATACTCACTTTTTTATAAGTGTTGAAGATTTGATTGGGAATAATATAAATTCTTTATTTAACGGAATGGAATGTATAAATTACTCTTTTTTTAGAGTTACAAGAGATGCAGATCTAGAGTTAAAAGAACTTGAAGCTGATGATCTTCTTCTGGCAGTTGAACAAAGTTTGCAAAAAAGAAGATTAGGTGGTGACGTGGTTAGATTGGAAGTTGAATCAGATATACCAAAAAATATATTAAGATTGCTCATTAAGAGTATCTCCATACAAGAGGAATATATATATTTTTGCAAAAGTTTATTAGGTCTTGACGATTTAAATCAACTTACAAAAATTCATAGAGATGATTTAAAAGAAAATCTGCTGGTGGGGAAAACTCATCATTTATTGAAAGATTTAAATTCGCCTTCAAACAAAAACTTTAATTCTATTTTCAAGATACTGAGGAAAAAAGATGTTCTACTTCATCATCCCTATGACTTATTTAAAACGTCAGTAGAAGAATTTATAAATAGAGCTGCTGATGATCCACTTGTAATGGCTATAAAAATAACTTTATATAGAGTGTCAAAGGATTCGCCTATTATCGCTGCTCTAATGAGAGCTGCAGAAAATGGGAAAGAAGTAATGACTCTTGTTGAACTCAAAGCAAGATTTGATGAAGATAATAATATTCAATGGGCAAAACAACTTGAACAAGCTGGAGTTCATGTTGTATACGGAATTATAGGATTTAAAACACATACAAAAATAGCTTTAATCGTTCGAAAAGAGAAAGGGAGCTTAAGAAATTATTTTCATATTGGAACGGGTAACTATAATTCTAATACTTCAATGTTTTATACAGATTTAGGATTACTTTCAACAGATCCAGAAATTGCATCAGATTTACTTGAGTTATTTAATTACTTATCAGGTTTTTCTAAACAAAAATCTTTTAAAAAATTATTAGTATCTCCATCTTCCTTAAGAGAAAAATTTATATTTCTCATTAAGAGAGAAATTAAACATGCTAAGCAAGGTAAAAAAGCTGAGATTATTGCAAAAATGAATTCTTTAGTAGATACAGAAATAATTGAGCTTCTTTATTTAGCTTCTCAATCGGGAGTGAAAATTAGTCTCATCATAAGAGGTATTTGTTGTTTATATCCACAAAGAAAAAATTTAAGTGAAAATATAAAAGTCATAAGTATTATTGGGCATTTTCTTGAACATTCCAGAATTTTCTGGTTTTGTAATGATGATAATGTTGAGGTCTTTATTGGGAGTGCAGATTGGATGAAAAGAAACCTCGATAGAAGGATTGAGGCTATTACTCCAATAGAAGACTTACAATTAAAGTCACATATATACTCACTTCTACAAACATATATCAAAGATAATTACTTTTCATGGAGTATGAAAGAAGATGGATCTTACGAAAAAAATATATTACACTCGGATATTTATCGTTCACAAATTGATCTTATAAATAAATGAAACAAATATTGATTTTTATAACATTTACAAAAAATACTTAATATTTTCAAAATTTTTATATTTTTCAAAACCCTATCATATCAATTGATTTAAGGAAATTTTTAAAAAAAAAGATTTTTTTGTCTTTAAAGTTTCAACGTAAAAGTAGTTTTTATTTCAATTTCAGTGCTAGTTTTTTAAAAAATCCATTATTTAGGAGGCCAGGGTGATGGGGATCCCTCTGGAATCTGGAAAGAGCTCTTCAACTAATATTGATGAGCCTAGATTACCAAACACAGCGGGAAATTCTCGCGAAAAAAAATCAGATTTAACAAAATCTTTAAATAGTAGTTCAAACCCTAAATTAGAGGAACCTAAGTTGCCTAATACTGGGAAAGAATCTAAGGGAAAAAAATCTCGAGCAACTTCAAAGCTAAGTCAAAAAAGATCGGCAAGGTTTGTAACCGATTCGATTGGTTATTACTTATCTAGTATCGGTAGAGTTCCATTATTATCTGGAGAAGATGAAATTGATTTAGCAAAAAAAGTTCAAACCTTAAAAACACTGATTCAATCAGTAACAGAAAACAACGAATTTTCTGAGGTATTAGCTCTTAAAAGTGATTTTAATTTAAAAGAAACTATTAACGATAAAGATCTTAGAGAAAGAATTAATGTAGAAGAAACCTTTAAAAATGATTTAAAAGAAAGTATTTATGGAGGTAAAGAGAACTTTAGTAAAATAGAAAGTCAATCAAAAAATAGTTTTGCAAAATTAATTTGTAATCTTGAAAGATATTTCAAAGCTTATGGAAAACATGATGAATGGAAACAGTTGAAAAGAGGTTTAAGAGCTAGAGATAAAATGATGGAAGCTAATCTAAGACTAGTTGTATCCGTAGCAAAAAAATACCAAAATCAAGGCTTAGAGTTACTAGATTTAATACAAGAAGGGACAATTGGCCTTGAAAGAGCTGTAGACAAGTTTGACCCAAAAATGGGATATAAATTTTCTACTTACGCTTATTGGTGGATTAGACAAGGAATGACAAGAGCTATAGACAATAGTGCTAGAACTATAAGATTGCCTATTCACATTAGTGAAAAACTTTCAAAGATGAGGAGAGTTTCTAGAGACTTATCTCATAAACTAGGCAGGCAACCAAGCAGGCTAGAAATGGCATCAGCAATGGGAATTGAGCAAAAAGATTTAGAGGACCTAATTTCTCAAAGTGCTCCCTGCGCGTCCCTTGATGCTCATGCAAGGGGAGAAGAAGATAGAAGCACCCTTGGAGAACTAATTCCTGACCCCAATAGCGAAGATCCTATGGAGGGTATGGATCGATCTATACTTACAGAACATTTGAGCAGTTGGCTAGCCCAACTAAATGAAAGGGAGCAAGAAATTATGAAAAAAAGATTTGGCTTAGATGGAACGGAAGAGTCAACACTTGCATCAATAGGAAAAGATATTGGTGTGTCCAGAGAAAGAGTGAGGCAATTAGAAGCTAAAGCCTTGAAAAGGCTTAGGATGATGTCAAATTATGATAAAGCAGCTTAAATAAATTGTTCAAAGTTATCGTAATTTGTGTTTATATATTTTCAATATTTTTCTTATCGTCAATCTTCCAAAAAAATGAATCTAATGATAATGAAATCAAAAGAAAAATAATACATATTGGGATAGGTCCTTTAATACCAATTGCACAATTTTTAGAAATTGATCAAAATTCAGCTCTTATTTTCACAGGAATCATTTCACTAATGGTTCTCATCAATTATACCTATAAATTATTTCCAACAATTGAAGATGTAGAGAGAAAAAGTTATGGAACATTATTTTATTGTCTAAGTTTACTTATTTTAATTTTTATTTTCTGGAATAAAGATCCATATGCATTAATTGCAGGATTTTTTATAATGACTTTTGGTGATGGATTAGCTGGTTTAATAGGCAAAAGCTTTAACTCAAAAAGTTGGTTTTTTTTTAAACAAAAAAAGTCTTTATTTGGAACTATAACAATGCTTTTAACGAGCTTTATAGTAGTTTCATCACTAGGCTATGCCGAACAAAATAGTTTTAATCTTAATTATTTTACAATTGCTTTTTTGGCGACTATTCTTGAACAATTTAGTGTTTTAGGAATCGATAATTTCATTGTTCCAATCACAGCAGCATTATTTTTTAATTTTTTAATAACTAACTAACTGAACTGTAAAGAATAGCAAGTAATTCTTGAGTTGTTTCTATATCAATGCATGCGTCAGTGATGCTTCTACCAAACTCAAGATCCTCTTTTTTTAAAAGTTTCTGATTTCCTTCCTTTAAATGACTTTCAAGCATAACCCCTAATATATTTTTTTCTCCATTACTAATTTGAGAAGCTATGTTTTTAAGCACTTCAGACTGTTTTCGGAAGTCTTTGTTGGAATTTCCATGACTACAATCAATCATAACTTTATAAGGGAGATTACATTGCTTTAATTGAGCTGATATTCTTTGAACATGTTGACTTTCAAAATTTGTTCCTTTTGAGCCTCCTCTTAAAACTATATGACCATCTGGATTTCCTGTGGTATTAACAATAGAAGCCATTCCATTGTCATTGACACCTAAAAAATGATGCGATTTTGAAGCTGACTGCATTGCATTTATTGCAGTATTGAAAGAACCATCAGTTCCATTTTTAAAGCCAATAGGCATTGATAATCCTGATGCCATTTCCCTATGAGTTTGACTTTCAGTAGTCCTTGCACCTATGGCTGTCCAACTTATCAAATCTGCAATATATTGAGGAACAATTGGATCTAGTAATTCTGTAGCAGAAGGTATTCCACGAGTGGCTAAATATGAAAGTAAACTTCTTGCTCTTCTTAAACCAGTATTAATATCGTAAGAATTATCTAGATGAGGATCATTTATAAGCCCCTTCCAACCAATAGTTGTTCTTGGTTTCTCAAAATATACTCTCATGACTATTTCTAATTTATTTTTGTAAATTTCTCGAAAATCTTGAATATATTTTGAATATTCCTTTGCAGCCTGTAGATCATGAATTGAACATGGACCAACAATTACTAAAAGCTTCTTATCATTATGATGCAAAATATTTTGTATCGATCTTCTTGTATTAGATACTGTATTAGCAGAGTTGCGATCTAGAGGTATATCATTGTGTAATCTGCTTGGAGGTATTAATGGACGTGTTTCAACAATATGTAAATCAGATGTCTTTTCTAAAGCCGAATTATTTGATGATGTTGTCATTGATTAATTAAGAAATTTGAATATTTAAAAAAGCATTTATGAATACTCTCCTTTTCAATATTAAAAATAACAATAGATTAAGCATTAAACCTTACTAATGAAGAATTTGGAAACATTGCTAAAAGATTATGCAGATCACTTAGGTGAAAGAACTGCCAAAGGAATACCTCCTTTACCTTTAAATGCGAAACAAACAAATTGTGTCACAAGATTATTGGAACAAGATAGTAATTACGATGCATCCTATTTACTTGATTTACTTTTAAATAGAGTACCACCAGGTGTTGATGAGGCTGCTTATGTAAAAGCAAGCTGGCTTACAGCGATTGTTAATTCTGAAAAATATTGCAAATTAATAAATCCTGAAAAAGCAATTGAAATACTTGGGACGATGATAGGCGGATATAATGTAAACTCCCTTGTTGAAATACTTAAAGGAAACAATAGTTTACTAGCTAAAAAAGCAGCAGAAGTGTTAAAAAATATTATTCTTGTTTACGACTCAGCAAATGAAATTTATGAATTATCTCAAGACAATATTTATGCGAAAGAGGTGATTGATAGTTGGGCAAATGCAGAATGGTTCAAAACTAAAAAAGTTTTAGAGAAAGAAATTACTTGTTTAGTGTTTAAAGTGGATGGGGAGACAAACACAGATGACTTATCTCCTGCTGTACATGCGACAACACGCCCCGATATTCCAATGCATGCATTGGCTATGTTGGAATTTAAAAAACCAGATGGATTAAAGATTCTTGAAAATTTAAAAAAACAAAACTTACCCATAGCTTATGTTGGAGATGTTGTTGGAACAGGTAGTTCTAGAAAATCTGCTATTAATTCACTCATTTGGCATATAGGCGAAGATATTCCTTATGTTCCAAACAAAAGAACAGGTGGAATAATAATTGGTAGCAAAATAGCTCCTATTTTCTTTAATACTGCCCAAGATTCAGGTGCTTTACCTATAGAAGCTGACGTATCTCATATGAAAACGGGAGATGTTATTAAAATATTTCCTTATGAAGGCATTATTAACAAAATTGAAAAAGATTCGAATACTGAAGAATTAATAAGCAAATTCGACTTATATCCATCAACAATTACCGATGAAATTCAAGCTGGAGGAAGAATAAATCTTATGATTGGAAGATCTCTTACGGACAAAATTAGAAACAAATTAGATTATGAACCTAGTGAAATATTTATCCGACCACAAAATCCAATAGAGAGTAATTATGGCTTTACTCAAGCTCAAAAAATAGTAGGAAAAGCATGCGGTTTAAATGGAGTGAGGCCAGGAACGACATGTGAACCAATTATGACTACGGTTGGTAGTCAAGATACCACTGGGCCAATGACTAGAGATGAACTAAAAGAACTAGCTTGTTTAGGATTCACTGCAGATTTAGTGATGCAAAGTTTTTGTCATACAGCTGCATATCCTAAACCAGTAGATCTAGTTACCCATAAAGAATTACCTGATTTTATATCTCAACGTGGTGGAATAGCTCTTAAACCTGGGGATGGAATAATTCATAGCTGGCTTAATAGAATGCTTATCCCTGATTCTGTTGGCACTGGTGGAGATAGTCATACAAGATTCCCTCTTGGTATTTCATTTCCTGGGGGTTCAGGAATTGTTGCCTTTGCCGCCGCAATAGGATCAATGCCATTGAATATGCCGGAATCTGTACTTGTTAAATTCAAAGGAGAATTATTACCAGGAATTACTTTAAGAGATTTAGTAAATGCAATTCCTCTCTTCGCAATTAGACAAGGACTTTTAACTGTTGAGAAAACAAATAAGAAAAATATATTTAACGGGAAAATTATGGAAATTGAGGGATTACCTAACCTAAAACTTGAACAAGCTTTTGAACTTACTGATGCTACTGCAGAACGCTCATGCGCTGGTAGCACCATACTTTTATCGCAAGAAACTGTTCAAGAATACTTAAGAAGCAATGTTTGCCTGCTAGAAAAAATGATTGAAAGCAATTATGAAGACTCAAAATCAATTTCAAGGAGAATAAATGATATGAAAAATTGGTTAAAAAAACCCACATTAATTCAGCCAGATCCTGACGCTCAGTATGAAGAAATCGTTGAAATTGATTTAGCCAAAGTAACACAACCTATAGTTGCTTGTCCTAACGATCCAGATAACGTAAAAGAGATCAAAGATGTTGCAAATACAAACATTGACGAGGTTTTTATAGGTTCATGCATGACAAATATTGGTCATTACAGAGCAGCTGCAAAAGTTCTTGAAGGTGTAAAAATTTTAAAAGCTAAATTATGGATTTGTCCACCTACAAAAATGGATGAAGAAACTTTAAAAGCTGAGGGTTATTATAAAATTTTTGAAAATTGTGGTGCAAGATTAGAATTACCTGGCTGTTCTTTATGTATGGGGAATCAAGCCAGAGTAGATGAAGGATCTGTAGTATTTTCTACTAGTACAAGAAATTTTGACAATAGACTTGGAAAAAATGCGCAAGTATTTTTAGGGAGCGCTGAATTAGCAGCAGTTTGCGCACTTTTGGGAAAAATCCCTGAAGTAGAAGAATATCAGGATATTACTAAAAATAAAATTAATCCATATTCAGATGAACTTTATCGTTATCTTCAATTTGATGAAATACACAATTTCAGCTTGTCAAAGTGATTGATCATGGACTATGCCAAATTTAATAAGAGAAAATATAGAAAAAACAAGTAAAAATTCTTCTCGAAGCATTAAAAAATTATTAAAACAAAGATCTCTTGTAGTTGCATTGTCACTTTTATTGACAGGTTTAGGAGCTTCAATCACAAGCATATTTTTTAAAACTGGAATTTACTTTATTAATAATTGGAGATTAGAACTATTAAACCAATTCCCATCTATTACGGTATTACCAATTTTTGGAGCTGTAGGTGGAGCAATTGCAGGATTTTTGATCAAAAATATTGCACCTGCTGCAAAAGGTTCAGGTGTGAGTCAAATCATGGGTTTCTTAAGGCATAAAAAAGTGCCAATGAACATAAAAGTAGGATTAGTAAAGCTCATATCAGGAATTATCGCTATTGGTAGCGGATTCCCTTTAGGACCAGAAGGACCGTCGGTTCAAATGGGAGGGTCAGTTGCTTGGCAAATGGCTAAATGGCTCAAAGCTCCTACAGCCTTTAGAAGGGTAATAGTAGCAGCAGGTGGTGGTGCTGGAATAGCTGCAGTTTTTAGCGCTCCATTAGGAGGATTTGTTTATGCAGTAGAAGAGCTATTAAATTCTGCTAGGCCAGTAATTTTGCTACTAGTAGTAATTACAACTTTCATTGCAGATTCATCTGCTGATATTATTCAAGCTTTAGGTTTAGATCCCAAGGCAGGAGGATTTGATTTTAACCTTGGATTTTTGATTCAAAAAGAATATGACCCATCAGTTTTTTTCTTACCTATAGATTTTATTTATCTAGTTTTATTAGGAATAATTATTGGGATCTTTGCAGAAGTGTATAGTAGATATGTTTTGTTAATGCAAAATCTTGGGAAAAAGTGGTATAAAAACAAATTTGTTTTAAAAATGAGTATTTGTGGACTAATTTTAGGTAGTATCTATTCTTTTTTGCCTAGTACATTTCATAATTTAGATGAATTACAGAAAATAATAGCTGAACAAAATACAAGTATTGGAATTGCTTTGTTAGCAGTTTTAGTACTATTTATAACGACAGGTTTAGCTGCAGCATCTGGGGCTCCTGGAGGATTGTTCTATCCAATGCTTACTTTAGGAGGATCAATAGGACTAATCATGGGGAGTTGGGTAGAAATTGCAACAGGACATGCACCTAGTACATACATTTTTGCTGGAATGGGAGCTTTCGTAGCAGGATGTTCGAGAACACCAATAACAGCAATGTTTTTAGCTTTTGCCTTAACAAAAAATTTATTAATAATGAAACCTGTCTTAATAAGCTGCATCGCCAGTTTCTTGATAGCAAGAGCTTTTAATGAAGAATCAATTTATGAAAGACAAATACAAATAGAATTAGAAGACTAAGCAATTATTTTTAATCAAAAACAGCAGTTTTGCTGTTATAAACAAATACCTGGTGATTTAGATGTAACCTAACCGCTCTTGCTAAAGCTATTCTTTCGATATCTCTTCCTTTTCTTATCAGATCATCAACTTCATCTCTATGACTTACATTAACTGTGCATTGCTCTATTATCGGTCCTTCATCAAGATCTTCGGTAACGTAGTGGGCTGTGGCCCCGATTAGTTTAACTCCTCTCTTCCATGCTCGATGATATGGTTGCGCGCCCTTAAATGCAGGTAAAAAAGAATGATGAATATTTATTATTGAAGAAAACTTTTCTAAAAAAGAGTCACTCAAAATTTGCATATATTTAGCTAGTACAACAAGATCAATTTCATATTCTTTTAGTAAATTTAAAAATTGATCTTCAACATTTGATCTATCAATATTAAAAGTATCAATATGGACAAATTTTGCATTAAAGTCATTTGCAATATTTTCAAGATCAAAATGATTTGAGATTATTAACGGCACTTTCATTTTGAGTTCACCATTTCTTACTCGCCAAAGCAAATCAATAAGACAATGATTTTGTTTACTAACGAAAATAGCAACATTTGGAATTTCATCAGAATAATTTACGTAAAATTTTCCATTTACTTCTAATGCAATTTTTTCAAATTCTTTGTAAATTTCATCTCTATTTAAAGATGAATTTTTACTAGTCCATTCAATTCGACTAAGAAACAAACCTGCATCTTGATCTGTATGATGATCAGAATGTTTTATGTTTCCACCGTAATTTGAAATCCAACTTGTAAGTAAACTTACAAGGCCGGGACGATCGGGACAAACAATTTTGAATATAATTGAAGGATGTTCCAAAAAATCTTTGACTATTAAGTCAAATCAGAAAGTATATCTAATATATCAATGAATAGCTTAAAAGAAAATTTTAAAAAAGCACACATAATTATTATTGGATCTGGAATTATTGGAAAATTTAATGCTTTAGAATTATCAGAATTAGGTTTTCAAATAACAATAATAGATCCAAATCAACTCCAAAATAGTAGCAATGCAGCTTTAGGATTACTAATGGGTAATATGTATCAAAAAAGAAGAGGTAGAAGTTGGGATCTCAGGAAACAAAGCATTGAATTATGGCCAAAATGGATTGGATTCCTGCAAAAATTTAATAATAATTTAAATATAGAAAAACCATTAATACAACTAACTACGAATGAAGAAAAGTTTGAAAAATTAAAGAAATTTATTTATGAAAATAATGACCTAAACTTACAAATTTTAGAAAGAGATTCAATAATTATCAGAAATATAAATCAAGTCTTCCAAACAAAAAATATAAAAGGTTTGATTTCCTTCGATGATGGAAGAATAAATGCTACATCTTTACTTAAGACAATAGATAAATATCTAAAAAATAAAAACATAAATTTTGTAAATGAAGAAATAATAAAAATCAGAAAATCAAAGAATCAATGGTTTACTACAACAAAAAACAATAGAGATATCAAATCTGACATAGTTATTTTGTGTAATTCTCTAAGAGCGGTTGATTTAATAGATCACCTCTCTCACAACATCAAATTAAAACCTGTTTTAGGTCAAGCTATAGAAGTTGTTATAAATGATGCAGAAGTTGATTTATTAACACTTCCAAAACAATTCAATATAAATGGTAAAAATATAATTCCAATATCAAAAAATAAACTTATTATTGGTTCAACGGACGAATATAGTATAAAGCCAGAAAAAAATATTTTTGAAAAAATTACAAATTTCCTAGATAAAAAACCAACTTGGCTTATCAACGGTCAAGTCACGAAAAAATGGTTTGGAGTAAGGTCTAGACCTGAAGGTGAACCCTCACCAATAATGAAGAATTTTGGAGATGGGCTAATTATATGTACAGGTTTTTATAAAAATGGAATTCTACTTGCGCCAGCTTGTTCTAAATGGGTTGCTAATGAAATTAAAAATTACTTTTGCTAATCTTTTGATTCAGTAAAGTCTGCATCAATTACATCATCTCCACCTTTATCATTTGATTCAGTCTGATCAGGACCGCTCGTTGAACCAGGGGATGGAGGCTGGTTACCTGGTTGCTGATAAACAGATGAACCGACTGCATAGAGTTCTTGTTGAAGCTCTTCAAGGAGTTTTTTCATTGATTCATAGTCCTCTTTTGAAGTTGCGTCTTTTAAAGCATTGCTTTTTTCTTCAACCTTCGACTTTGCTGCAGCATCAATTTTATCTCCCAATTCGCCAAGTTGCTTTTCTGTCTGATAAACAAGTGTCTCAGCTTGGTTCTTTAAATCAATTTTTTCTCTTTTTTCTTTATCTACGGATGCATTGGATTCTGCATCTTTAACCATTTTTTCAACCTCATTATCAGATAAAGTTGAAGCACCAGTGATAGAGATACTTTGCTCTTTACCACTCCCTTTATCTTTAGCTGTAACACTAAGTATACCGTTTGCATCGATATCAAATGTCACTTCAATTTGTGGAACACCTCTTGGTGCTGATGGAATACCATCTAATCTAAAAGTTCCTAAACTTTTGTTATCAGATGCCATTTCTCTTTCACCCTGTAATACATGTATCTCTACATTAGTTTGTCCGTCAACAGCAGTAGAATATGTCTCAGATTTCTTCGTAGGAACTGTAGTATTTCTATTTATCATCTTTGTCATAACCCCTCCTAAAGTTTCTACACCTAAAGAAAGTGGAGTGACATCAAGCAACAATATATCTTTAACTTCGCCTGCTAAAACTCCTCCTTGAATAGCTGCTCCAACAGCAACTACTTCATCAGGATTAACAGTTTGATTGGGTTCTTTACCTATTATCTTATTAACTAAATCTAAAACTGCAGGTATCCTGGATGAACCTCCCACCATAACAACTTCATCAATTTCACTAGTAGAGATTTTTGCATCACTTATAGCTCTTTCAACTGGGGTTTTGCACCTATCAATTAAAGAAGCTGCTAATTCCTCAAATTTTGCTCTAGTTAGATTCAAATCCAAATGTTTTGGACCTTCAGGGGTCGCTGTGATAAATGGCAAATTTATTTCACTTTGCGTTGCATTTGAAAGCTCAATTTTTGCTTTTTCTGCTGCTTCAGTAAGTCGTTGTAAAGCCTGCTTATCTTGTCTAAGATCAATTCCCTCATTTGATTTAAAAGTACTTGCTAAATGGTCTACGATACACCTATCAAAATCATCACCACCTAAATGTGTATCTCCAGATGTTGATAGAACTTCAGTTACTCCATCACCAGCTTCAATAACTGAAACATCAAATGTTCCTCCACCTAAATCAAATACAAGAATTTTTTCATTTTCTTTATCCAAACCATAAGCTAGAGCTGCAGCAGTTGGCTCATTAACAATTCTTAGAACTTCTAACCCTGCAATCTTTCCTGCATCTTTTGTAGCCTGTCTTTGAGAATCATTAAAATAAGCTGGAACAGTAATTACAGCTTGTGTAACTTTTTCACCAAGATATTTACCCGCATCATCTGCTAACTTTCTTAAAACTTGAGAACTAACCTCTTCAGGCGAAAACTGCTTGTCTAAAATAGGACACTTTAATTTGACACTAGAACCAGATTTTTCAACAGAATAACTAACCTCTTTAGATTCTTCATTTACTTCATCAACTCTTCGACCAACAAAACGCTTTGCAGAATAAAAAGTATTTTCAGGATTCATAACAGCTTGTCTTTTTGCAATCTGTCCAACTAGCTGATCTTGATTTTTTGTATATGCAACAACTGATGGAGTAGTTCTGAAACCCTCAGCATTTGCTATTACAGTAGGTTTACCACCTTCCATTACAGCGACACAACTATTAGTTGTTCCTAAATCGATTCCTACAACCTTACCCATGGGTAAATTCTCATATTTGATATTCTCCATAATCGGTCATCGGCGTCATTATTGTTACTCAAAGACGGGGTGTGGTTCCCGAACAGATCATTATTTTTTAAGCAAAAATTCTAAACATGATTTCAAGTAAGACATCTTTTATTGCATTGATTGGCAACCCAGTAAGCCATTCCTTGTCACCGATTATGCAAAATGCTGCCTTTCAATATTTAGGCCTAGATTTAATTTATATTGCTATTCCATGCAAAGATGAAGATCTAGAATTAGTTCTGAATTCTTTGAAAAAAATTAATTGCAAAGGTTTAAATATTACAATTCCCCATAAAGAGAAAGTATTTAAACTTTGTAGTGAAATTTCCCCTATTGCAAGCAAACTTAAAGCAATTAATACTCTAAAATTAAATTCTGAAAAAGAATGGAGCGCAACTAATACAGATGTAGAAGGATTTATTTATCCGTTAAAAACATTAAACTTAACAAAAAAGCAATCTATTGTTCTTGGCTCAGGTGGTGCAGCACGATCTGTTATTCAAGGATTAATAAATTTAAATCTTTCAAAAATTTCAGTAGTATCACGGAACAGATCATCACTTGATAAATTAATAAAAAATTTTGAAAATCAAATTGGAATTCAGGGTTTGTTAAATAATGATAATCAAGCTCAAAATTTGATTGAAGAAGCAGATTTAGTTGTAAATACAACACCGGTAGGAATGAAAACATCCAAAAATAGGATTAATGTATTGCCATATGGGGAGTCTTTTTGGAGATCTCTAAACTCAAAAACAATTGTTTATGATTTAATCTACAACCCTGCGCCAACTCATCTATTAAACTTTAGTGCCAAAAAAGGATGCATGACTATCGATGGTTTGCAAATGCTTGTTGCTCAGGGATTAAAATCATTGTCTTTTTGGACAAATGGCTTAGAAGTTCCTTTTCATATTATGAATGAAGCGCTCAAAAGTAATCTTTAAAAGAATTTATTCTAATTTTCAAGGATATGCACGTCATGATGTATCGTTAAAGATGAACAGACGCTCATCACATTAATTTTTGAGCCAAAGACCTTGTCTGAAACTATGAACGATCAACATTCTTATTACGAAACCATGTATATCCTCCGCCCAGATATTGCGGAAGATCAAGTAACTAACCATATTGATAAATACAACAAGCTTCTAGAAGAATTTGGCGGTACCATTCTCGATAGTCAAATGAGAGGTAAGAGAAGATTAGCCTATCAAATAGCAAAACATAGAGAAGGTATTTACGTTCAACTGAGTCATCAAGGTGATGGACAACATATTTTCAAAATTGAAAAAGCAATGAGACTTAGTGAAGATGTTATAAGATATATGACCGTTAAACAAGAAGGGCCTTTACCAACTCCAAGACCTTCCACAAAGAGTTCAGCTCAAACAAGTGATCAAGAGAATTCAGAAAATAAAGTTGAATCTAAAGAAAAACAACCAGTAGTAAGCACAGATACTTCAACTTCAGGTAAAGGTGATACTGAAACCAAACAAAATCCAGAATCTTAAATATTAATCTTTTGTTTTTGAATGTAACTCAGCCCATATTTTATTAGACATACCCCACATATAAATAAAACCCTCTGCTAAAGAATGATTAAAAATATCTTCTTTGCTATAAGTTGCTAAATCTTCCCTATAAAGAGAATTATTTTCCGACATTCTCCCAATTACTATTGCATTCCCCTTATGAAGTCTAATTTTTACTCTTCCATTAACTGAAGATTGTGTCGATGTAATAAATGCATCTAAACTTTCTTTAAGAGGTCCAAACCAAAAACCTTGATAGACTAATTGACCCCATTTTTTTTCCACTATTCCCTTAAATTCAACAACATCTGGGTTCAATGTAATGCTCTCTAATTCCTTGTGAGCTTTGATTAAAAGTAAGAGGCCAGGTGTTTCGTAAATCTCTCTACTTTTAATTCCTACTACTCGGTCTTCAATCATATCTATTCTTCCAAAACCATGCGCACCTGAAAGTTCATTTGCTTTTTGAATAATCTCTACTGGAGTTAAAAATTCATCATTAATTCCCACTGGAAAGCCATTTTTAAAAACAATCTCTATATCTTGAGGGGAATCAGGTGAATTATCAATTGATGATGTCATCGAAAATATATCTTCAGGTGCTTCTTGCATGGGGTCTTCTAAAATCCCTGCTTCAATACTCCTACCAAGTAAGTTAACGTCAATTGAATATGGTGATTTTTTTGATACAGGTGCAGGAATACCAAATTTTTCTCCATACACTATTGCCTCTTCCCTACTCATATTCCACTCCCTTGCAGGAGTGATTATTTTCAAATCAGGGCCTAAAGCATTAATTGCCAAATCAAATCTAACTTGATCATTACCTTTACCAGTGCATCCATGAGCTACTGCATCAGCATTAATCTCTCGAGCAATATTTACGAGATTTTCAGCAATCAAAGGCCTTGCAAGAGCTGTAGATAAAGGATATTTATCTAAATATAGTGCGTTTGCTCTAATAGCTGGAAAAGCGTATCTCTCAACAAAACTATTAACTAAATTACCAATGATCGATTGAGATGCACCTGAATTTAAAGCTTTTTGCTTTATAAGTTCTAAATCCTCGCCTTGCCCAAGATCTGCTACAAAAGTAACGACTTCTGAAATACCATATTCATTCTTTAAATATGGAATACAAACGCTTGTATCTACACCGCCAGAATACGCTAGTACAACTTTCTTTACCTGCTGCATCTAAATTTGCTCCATAAATTTAAATTTTTGATGTAACTAAGAATTTGAAAACTTAAGAAAAACTAATATTATTGTAACTAAAAGAGCTGGACCAAAAACCAATAACAATAGAAGAAAGTTATTAATTATTAAAACATTAGGATTTAAATATCCAAAAAGTTTAAATAATCCAGACAGCAACAATGAAATTAGCCAAATAAAAAAGAATTTTAAATTTGCTTTATCAAACAAAGTTTTTCGTGTGCATCATTATGTATTATCTTATATATAGAACATTACCTTTAATGGAATCAAATAAACTAAAACTCAGATTAGACGATATTTCAGAAGTCAACCCTGCATTAACTTGTTACCACAGAGATGATCCAGCTCCTGTTTTGCCATTAAGAGATGAACCTGATCTACTATCTTGGCTTGAAAATACAGGCAGACTTGTTGCAGAGAAAGAAGGAGATTCTCAAGAAATTAGTACTATAGAAGAAGAAGAACTTTCAGCATTAATGGGAGAAAAAGAAGATTACAAAACTGAAGAAGAGCCTTCAGAAGATGATTGGGAAGATTAAAAAGTTTAACTTCAAATCGTTATTAATATTAAATACTTTTACTTTAATAGTCACCTCATATTTTTTTAAGAATTTTTTTCTAATAGGAGTTTTCACATTATTTTTTTTTATTTCTTTATTAACCACAAGGAATGGTCTAGTAATAATCAGAAAATTAAATATACTTCAAAATATTAGAACCGAAGGTCCTACCAGTCACTATAAAAAAAATGATACTCCAACAATGGGTGGGGTTTTTATGATAATCCCTTTTTTAATTTTTCTTTTGATAATAACAATAAATTTAAGTTCTCTAAAACTATTTCTTTTATTACTCACTATTTTTAGCTTCTTTATTATAGGGGTTTTAGATGATTATTTAAGTATTAAAAATAGAGAAAATAGAGGATTAAAAACAAAAGAAAAATTTTTCTTACAAAGTATCATCTCAATAATTTTTATATTGTTAGTTTATGAAAAAAATTTAATAAATCCATTAATAACAGTATCTGACTCTTGGGGAATAAATATGAATTTTTTTATATTACCAATTTCTTTTTTGGTACTAGTTGGCATGAGTAATTCAGTAAATTTGACTGATGGCTTAGATGGATTAGCAGCTGGATGCAGTGGGATTATCTTTTGTGGATTAGGGACAGAAATATTAATGAAAGAACAGCAAGAACTTTTTATTTTCAGTATCTTATGTTATTCAATGTCAGGAATATGCTTAGGATTTCTCAAATATAATTGTTATCCTGCAAAAATATTTATGGGTGACACAGGATCTCTAAGTATTGGTGCAATTCTCGGTTCTATAGCGTTATTAACTGATAGCGTTTTTACCTTATCTATTTTCTCAGGTATATTTATTGTTGAATCATTATCAGTAATAATTCAAGTATGTTTTTTTAAAATTACAAAAAGATTATTTCATAATGGAAAACGCATATTTTTAATGGCACCACTACATCACCATTTTGAACTTAAAGGAGTAAAGGAAGATAAAATAGTAGAAACTTTTTGGAAAATCAACATTTTACTTGTGATTTTAGGTATAGTTTTAAAAATAAATCTATAAGAAATTTGTTATGAGTTTTTTTACATGGAAAGATAATGGATTAACAAGTGACTGCTCAAGTCTTGACGCAATGGCATCGAGATTCGAAGAAACAGCTAATTTAATGAAAAAACTATCTAAGAAAGGCTTCAAACTAAAGAGAACACATAACAACCAACTAATTCTTCACCCTGATCCTAAAGTATTTAATCAATGGGGTTTTATAAGTGAAGAACTTCCTTTTAAACAACTCTGTTTAATATCAGATGAGGAATAACTATTTGACCTTGAAAACTCTTCTATAAGTATTGATAAATAATTGCGTACATGAGTATTCCAACTAAAGTGCCTATTAACACCTTCAATTCCATTTCTACTCCATAATTTCCACTGATCGATATTAAAAATTCCTTTTTCGAGGACAACTTTCAACTTATTGATATCGGTAACATCTACTAGAAGTCCATTTTCACATTTTGAACGAATTTCCTTTGGTCCTCCATCATTTGTTGATATTATTGGCAATCCACATGAGGAAGCTTCAAGAAGAGTTAATCCAAAAGGCTCCGTTAAAGCTGGATTAACGAATACACCCCCTCTGCTAGCAGCCCACCTATAAATAGCAGGTATCTGACTTGGAAGATGCTTTTTTGGATAAGCTACCTTTCCATACAAATTATATTTATCAATCGTTTCAAAAATATTGTGGAATACATCTTTTTGCTGAGATTCAAGTTTTGAAGTACTATCTCGACAACCCAAAATCAAAATTAAATTAGTTTTTCTTTTTAATTTCTCAGATCTTCCGTATGCCTCAATCAAAGAAGGAATATTTTTTCTTCGTACAGCTCTAGAAATCGTCAAAAATGGAGGTTTTGTAGAATCCTTAAGAAAAGGTTTCATCATATTATCAATTTCAGCTGTCTCTGATGTTGAATGAATATGGTGAAACTTATTGTGATCAACACCAGGTGGGATTACTTTAGCTTTGTGAGGTGAAAAAGAAGAATATTGAGAATATTGGTAAACTGATTCTTGTTTAGTGCTTGTTACAATAATATCTGCAGACTTTAACACTTTTTCTTCTGCCTCAATCCTTTTACTTATAGAATAAAGTTTTTCTATTTGATTAGTTTTTAAACCAGTATCAAGTAATTTCCTTTTTTTCTCTCTCCCTAAAGAATGCCCAGTAAAAATAAGCGGTACTTTTAAGGATTTGCTTAGTTTAACGCCTACATATCCAGCATCTGCATAGTGTGCATGAATAAAATCGGGCTTTCTATTTTTTTTATAATAAGAAATAAGGCTTTCGGTTAAATGATCTAAATAAGGCCAAAGCAATTCCTTTCTTAAATATTTATTAGGTCCAAATTTAAATCTTAAAATTCTAACTCCAGGTTCTACAAATTCCTCTTCTTGTGAATATTCATTGTCTACTTTAGGGTCATTGATTAAACGAGTGACTAAATCCACTTGGTCAACATCAGAAGTATTAGCCAAACTTTTAACTAACTCTAAAACGTATTGTGTTTGCCCTCCTGTATCTGCATCTCTGCCTAATTCAAGATTTTTAGCGCGTATAAGGCCATGTAAATGTAAATGTAAAAATTTAAACCTCATTCAGCAAATCCTCAGATCAAACGCCTTTAATAGAGATAAGATGAATTTCAAGAGAAAATATTAAGAAAGCATTATGATTTAAAAAATTTAAAATGTAAAAGCTTTTAAAAAAGCAGATACAGACTAATGTAGTACGATTTTAAAGACAACTTTAGTTTTGCTCAGATAATTAAAAATACAAAGAAATACAACAAAGATTTTTTATTTGAGAACTTTTTTAAGATATTTTGCTGTATGACTTGTGGGGTGTTTAGCTACATCTTCAGGAGTACCTTCTGCAATAATTTCGCCACCTTTATCTCCTCCATCAGGTCCTAAATCAATAATCCAATCAGAACATCTGATTACATCTAAATTGTGTTCGATAACAATTACAGAATTACCTTTATCTACTAAACGTTGTATAACATCCATTAATTTATGAACATCATAAAAACTTAATCCTGTAGTTGGTTCATCAATCAAATATAAAGTTTTTCCAGTAGCCCTTTTAGATAATTCTGTAGCTAACTTAACTCTTTGAGCTTCTCCTCCAGATAATGTAGGTGCAGGTTGGCCTAATTTGACATAGCCTAAGCCAACATCTACTAATGTAGATAGTCTATCAGCAGCTTGAGGTATAGCAGAAAAAGTTTCTGCAGCTTGTTCAACAGTCATCTCTAAAACATCAGATATGTTGAATCCTTTGTATTTAACTTGAAGAGTTTCTCTATTAAACCGTGCTCCTTTACATACTTCACATTGAACATAAACATCAGGTAAAAAATTCATTTCGATAACATTAACTCCCTGGCCTTTACAGGCCTCACATCTTCCTCCTTTAACATTAAAACTAAATTGGCCAGCCTGATAACCCCTTGCTTTGGCTTCAACAGTGGCAGTAAATATCTGCCTTATAGGATCAAAAGCACCTGTATATGTGGCAGGGTTTGATCTTGGGGTTCTCCCTATTGGAGATTGATCAATAACAATAACCTTATCAATTGCCTTTATACCCTTTAACTCTTTTACACCTTGAGGAAAAGGAACTTTTAATCCTAAAGAATGACATAAGGCAGGGTGAAGCAATTCATTTATCAAAGTACTTTTGCCACTACCGCTTACACCTGTTACAGAAACTAATCTTCCTAAAGGAAATTCTACAGATACATTTTTTAAATTATTTTTAGAACAATTATTTAAAATTAAACTTTTTTTAAAAGATGATCTTCGTTCTTTTGGAGTGGGAATAGACTTCCTACCACTAAGATAAGCCCCAGTTAATGACCTCTCTGAATTCAATACATCTTGATATGATCCCTTAGCAATTATTTCGCCACCATAAACGCCTGCTCCTGGACCAATATCTACTAAATAATCTGCTGATTTCATAGTATCTTCATCATGTTCAACAACCACTAAAGTATTACCAAGGTCTCTTAAGTTTTTTAATGTTTCTAGTAATCTGTCATTATCTCTTTGATGTAAACCAATACTTGGTTCATCTAATACATATAAAACGCCGGTAAGGCCTGCTCCAATTTGCGTAGCTAATCTAATGCGCTGAGCTTCTCCGCCAGACAAAGTCATGGCTGGTCTATCTAAAGTTAAATAATCTAGGCCAACGTTAATTAAAAACTTCAAACGTAAACGAATCTCTTTTAAAACCAATTCACCTATCTGCTTTTGTTTTTCTGATAGAGATATATTTTCCTTCTTTGTCTTAGCTAATCCCATGATTCGCTCGATGTGAAATAGGGTTTCCGAAACGCTTATAGAAGTTAAGTCAGTAATATTATATGGACCAAGTTTAACAGCCAAAGCTTCAGGTCTTAATCTTTGTCCAGAACATGTCTTACAAGGTACTAATTCTAGGTACTTTTCTAATTTTTGTTTAACTAATTCTCCATTGGATTCATTAAGTTGCCTTTCTAATATTGGTAAAATTCCCTCAAAAGGTCTTTCAAAACCACTAGAAGTTTTGAAGCGGCTATCAGCTTGAATTAATATTGGTTTATCTGATCCCAAAAGTAGGACTTTCTTTTGTAAATCACTTAAATCTTTCCAAGGAGTTTTTAATTCAAAACCATAAGCTTGCCCTACAGAATAAAGTAAAGAGAAATAATAAGTATTATCTTTTTCACTCCAAGGGGCTATTGCAGCATAAACAGGTAATGTTTTATCTGGTATGACTCTATCAGCAGTAAATTTTTTTAAATATCCAATCCCATGACAGTCAGGACAAGCCCCATATGGACTATTAAAGGAAAATAATCTCGGAGAAAGTTCATCTACTATAGAGCCATGTACAGGACATGCATAATTTTCTGAATAAAGTTTTTCTCTAACTAAGTTAGGAGGTAAGTTTTCTCCTTTTTTTGGAACAACTTCTACAATTGCTAAACCATCGCCTCGTTTAAGGCAAGTTTGTAGAGAATCATTTAATCTTTCCTGTATTCCTTCTCTTGCAATTAATCTATCAACTACTACTTCAATATTATGAATTTGATTTTTATCTAATTCAATACTGTCAGCAAGTTCTCTTACCTCGCCGTTAATTCTTACCCTAGCGAAGCCCTCCGCAGCAAGTCCACTTATTAATTTTGTATGCGTTCCTTTCTTCCCTCTTACAACAGGAGCCAGTAATTGGTACCTTGTTCCTTCTGGCAATAAAAGAATATTATCAACCATTTCATCAATTGTTTGAGGAGCTATTGGAATCCCACAGTGATGACAATGTGGCTCGCCAGCACGACCAAACAACAGCCTTAAATAATCTTGAATTTCTGTTACTGTTCCAACTGTTGATCGAGGATTATGACTTGTGGATTTTTGATCAATTGAAATAGCGGGTGATAAGCCCTCAATATTATCCACATCTGGTTTATCTACTTGACCTAAAAATTGTCTTGCATATGCTGAAAGACTCTCAACATATCTTCTCTGACCTTCAGCAAAAATTGTATCAAAAGCCAAAGAACTTTTTCCGCTTCCACTCACACCTGTAAAAACTATAAATTTGTTCCTAGGTAGTGAAAGGTCAATATTTTTTAAATTATGCTGACGTGCTCCCCTAATGTTAATTGAGTTATCTCTTTCAAAAGTATTATCTATTTTATTAACCATGTTTAAATCTATCTATGATTTAAAAAGACTATTATAGTAGAATTATTTCTATTTTATGCTGCAGTTTGATCGAGAAGTCTAGATGCATAATCATTTAGTTCAGAAGAACCTCCACCAATGAGTTCCATTAATTCATTTTTTCTTTGTTTTTTTGTGGTTAGTTTTAATATTGAGGTATAAGTTATTCCATTAATTACGTTTTTAATAACTTTAAAATGTGCCAATCCTCGAGCAGCTAAGAAAGGCTGATGTGTAATACATAAAATCTGTTGATCTTTTGAAATATTTTTTATTAGCTCAACCAAAGAAAATAAAGATTTACCACTTAGACCATTATCAATTTCATCTAAAAAGAATGTATTTGGTTTTTTTGAAATACTAGATTTTATAGCTAATAAGAATCTTGACATCTCACCTCCAGAAATAACATCTGACAATGGAGCTAACTTCTGATCAGGATTAGCAGAAAACAAGAAATTTATATTATCAATTCCATCGCTAGAAGGTTTACATTCTGAAAATTGAATAGAAAAATTTGCATTTTCTAATCCTAGATTTCTTAAGATCGAGATTACTGAATCTTGTAACTCTTTAGCAATTTTTTTTCTTTCAGTAGATTGAGAAGAAAATAAGGAATTTAAATTACTTTGTAAATTTTTGATTTTATTTTCCAAATCACGAATGTCATTGTCTTGATCATTTTTTATAAAATATGTCCTTAATTTATCTCGCTTTTCAATTAATTGAGGTAGATCCAATGAAAAAGTTCTCTCCAAGTTTTTTAAGAAAAATAATCTTTTTTGTATTTCTGAAAGATTATATTCATTATTATCTATGCCTTGTATATATGAGTTTAAGTCGAAAATCAGATCTTCAACATAAGTTTGAATATGTAATAACTTTTCTCTAAAATTTTGAATTTTTAAGTCAAAATCTGCTGTTCTATTTAAATTTTTTATCGATTGATTTATCAAAAACGAAACTGATGGTTGATCATGACTGAAATTATTTAAATTTTCTAAAGATGATTGAATTGAATTATTTATTTCGAGATTATTTACAAGTTTTTTTTCTATTTGCTCTAATTCTATGATTTCCTTACTGGAATCTAGATTTGCTTCCTCTAAACTCTTCAACATTTGTTTTATTACTAAGTTAGTTTCTTCTTGCTTCTGAGAGGATTCTATTTTTTCATTCATTAATCTTTTTAAAACCTCACATTCCAACCACAATTTTTTAATCTTTGCAACATTATCTCTCGATTCTTGCGAACATAAATCATCAATAATTAATCTTCTCTTGTCTTGAGAATCAAATACAAAAGTATCTGATTGACCAGCAAAATCAATTAATAACCGACCAAGTTCTTCTAATAATTTTTTATTAATTGATAAATTGTTTAGGCTATATTTAGATAAAACTTTATTATTTTTTTTATAAGATTTTCTTCTGATATTTAATACTGAAGAACTGCATTCAAAACCATTACTAATTAACCAGTTTTTAATTTCTAAAGTAGAAGAAAATTTTGCCTCAATGGAACAATGATCTTTTCCTGGACGTATTAAGTGCTTTAAAGGTATATTAGTTCCACCAAATAAAACATTTAAGGAATCTAAAATCAGTGATTTTCCTGAACCAGAATCCCCAGTAATGATGTTCAAACCTTTTTCAAAATTAATTTCTATAATCTCTATTAAGGCAATATTCTCTATCTTTAATTGTATTAACATGATAAATCTTCCTTATAAAAAAATTAACTTCTTTTTTAAAAAAATAAAGGTTTTAAATATATAAAGTTATGAAAGAGGATTTTACTGATTTTATTGAAGTATCTGGACTGCTGGATTATGATCCAGAAACAATATCCAAAATTTACAAAAAAAACCCAAAAAGACTTTTAAAAAGACTTTGGCAAACACTAATACCTATTTTTGCCTATTTATTTTCTGTTGGGTGGGATAAATTAACTGGTAGATTGACAAATGAAGAGATAGCAAGGTTTAGAGCAAAAGAATTAACAAATTTATTAGTTGAACTTGGGCCAGCATTTGTTAAAGCAGGTCAAGCTTTATCAACACGACCAGATATTATTCCAGTGATTCTTCTTGAAGAATTATCTGAACTGCAAGATCAACTACCAGGTTTTGAAGGAGATAAAGCTATGGAATTAATAGAGGAAGATTTAGGCTCTTCAATAGATGAATTTTTCTTGGAAATTGATAAAGAGCCAATTTCTGCTGCATCGTTAGGACAAGTACACAAAGCCAAACTGAAGAATAAGGAAGTTGTTGCAGTTAAAGTCCAACGACCAGGTTTAAGAGAACAAATAACTCTAGATCTTTACATAGTAAGAAATATTGCTTATTGGCTAAAAAATAATATTGGATTAATAAGAAGTGATCTCGTAGCTTTAATTGATGAATTGGGTAAAAGAGTATTTGAAGAAATGGATTATTTAAATGAAGCATGTAATGCTGAAAAATTTAGAAATATGCATAAACATAACCAAATGATCGCTGTTCCAAAAATTTACAAGGAAATATCATCAAGAAGAGTGTTAACAATGGAATGGATAGATGGAACGAAATTAACCAATTTAGAAGATGTAAAAAAATTAGGAATCGATCCCGATAAAATGATTAATATTGGGGTCCAATGCAGTTTAGAACAACTTTTAGAACATGGTTTTTTTCATGCTGACCCACATCCTGGGAACTTATTAGCTTTAAAAGATGGCAGATTATGTTACCTAGATTTTGGAATGATGAGTGAAGTTTCAAGAGACTCTAGGTCTGGCTTAATACAAGCAGTCGTACATTTGGTCAATAAAAACTTTGATAAATTATCTCAGGATTTTGTAAAGTTAGGATTCCTATCAGAAGAAGTAAATCTAGAACCAATAGTTCCAGCATTTCAAAATGTTTTTACCAACGCCGTTGAACAAGGGGTTTCAAAAATGGATTTCAAAAGCGTTACAGATGATATGTCGGGAATCATGTATAAATTCCCTTTTAAATTACCTCCTTACTATGCACTTATAATTAGATCATTGCTTACTTTAGAAGGAATTGCTTTAAGCGTAGATCCAAACTTTAAAATATTAGGTGCGGCTTATCCATATTTTGCGAGAAGACTTATGGAAGATCCTGATCCACAATTAAGAGAAAGTTTAAAAGAAATGCTCTTTGATGATAAAAAATTTAAGTGGGACCGTTTAGAAGATTTACTATCTAATGCTGCGAAGCAGACAAATCTTGATTTAGAAAAACTTTTAGATGAAGTAATAAATCTTCTCTTTTCTCCTAAAGGAGGTTTTCTTAGAAATGAAATAATTGAAGGATTAACAAATCAAATAGATTTATTAAGTTTGAAAATATTAAAAAATTTAAATAACTACTTACCAAGCTCAATTAAATTAAATATGACGAATGAAAATAATAATTTAAGAGACCTTATAATGTATGTAGAACCATTAAGAAACTTTTTGGATATTTTACAAAAAGTTCCGGGTTATTCCATTGATATTTTTATAAAACGATTACCTAGACTAATAAGTGAGCCCTATACAAAAGAAATGAGCATAAAAATTGCAAAAAAAGTTACAGAAAAAGGAATGGTTAGACTAGTTAAAATTGCCGCTGGCACAAATATTTAAAATGAAATCAAATAAGTTTTTAATATTAAAATTATTTTTTATTGTAATAGGTTTTCAATTTCTTTTTAATATTTCAAAAGTTGAGGCTGCTGAAGAAATAAAAATCATATATAGCATATTTTCTAGAACAATAAATGTGGATTCATTAAAAACTTATGCTAATAAGGGGTATTCAACAAAAAAATTAAAGAGGATTCTAAAAGCAACAGGTTCTACGGATAAAGAAATCAGAGCAGTATTAAATAAAGATTTTGAAGTTCCTATTACAATTGCAAACAAATTAGTATATTCTGAGATAGGTAATGTTTTTTTAACAAGACTTTCATCTATTATCCACCCGTCTAGGGCAAATGATGAAAGAACAGGTATGTTAGCTCTGAGGGCAAGTGTAATTCAAGGTATTAACCTAGGAAATGGAAAAATAAATCTAGTAAATTTTTTTGAAGGATACCCAACAAAAACTGTAATTTTAAACGTCAACGCTTTAAGCAAAGTTATGAATAAAGTAGAATCAATTTCAGAATTACTAGACTTTTTTACAAATTCTCCTCTAGATAAAATCAAAACAAATTAAAGAATTATGGTGCTATTGAATAAAATCAAAAATAAACTACGTATAAATTACAGAAAAAAAAGATGGCCAGGTTTAATTGAAGCTTATAAACAATATCTACCAGTTACAGATAGAACTCCTATCATTTCTCTTAATGAAGGAAATACACCGCTTATACATAGTGACACTATCAGCAAACTAATTGGAAATGGAACTAAAGTTTTTTTAAAATATGATGGTCTAAATCCAACGGGTTCATTTAAAGATCGTGGCATGACTATGGCCATTAGCAAAGCAAAGGAAGAAGGCCGTCAAGCTGTTATTTGCGCAAGTACTGGTAATACCTCTGCTGCCGCTGCTGCCTATGCGTCTAGGGGGGGATTAAAACCATATGTTTTAATCCCAGAAGGTTTTGTTGCTCAAGGTAAACTTGCACAAGCTTTAATGTATGGAGCAGAAATAATATCTATAAATGGAAACTTTGATAAAGCATTAGAAATTGTAAGAGATTTATCTTCAGCACAACCTATAGAACTTGTTAATTCTGTTAATCCATATCGAATACAAGGCCAAAAGACAGCAGCTTTTGAAATTGTTGATGACTTAGGTATTGCACCTGATTGGTTGTGTATTCCAATGGGCAATGCAGGAAATATAACTGCTTATTGGTTAGGTTTTAAAGAATATTCAAAAATAAAAAGAAATTTAAAATTACCTACTATGATGGGCTTTCAGTCTGAAGGTTCTGCTCCACTAGTACAAAATATAATAGTTAAAAATCCAGAGACAATTGCAACAGCAATAAGAATTGGAAATCCTGTGAATAGAGAAAAAGCTAAAGAAGTAAAAAAAGAAAGCAAAGGAGACTTTCAGTCAGTTACAGATGAAGAGATAATCAATGCTTATAAAATCTTGGCCAAAGAAGGTGTTTTTTGTGAGCCAGCCAGTGCGGCATCAGTTGCTGGGCTCATTAAAAATAAAAACAGAATTCAAAAAGAATCGACTATTGTTTGTGTCCTTACTGGAAATGGATTGAAGGACCCTGATTGCGCTATAAAAAATAATGATGCTGTGTTTAGGAAAAATATTGAACCTTCGTTAAAAAATATAACTCAAATCTTGGGATATTAAATCCAAAAGAAAAAGTGTCTGTGGAAATCAATTTAAAAGTAAAACTTATTTGTTGAAAAACATATCAAAAGTAATGCGGTTTGTTGAATCATTTTTAAGTTATTAAAAAAAATTGAATTTGTTCAACAAATTTTAAATTTTTTCCACTTTTTTAAATCTTCAAAAACGTAATGAATCAGGGTTTTTGGATAAA